>JAGWXI010000111.1 GCA_018969975.1 Burkholderiales bacterium | reverse complement strand
TTGCCCTCTGCTGCACACCCATTGATGACCGAGGTATTCAAAAAGTTGCACCATGCCTACCCCAAAATTCAACTCAACATTCGAGAAGGACAAGGCAGTGAGCTGGATGCGTTGCTCGACACCGGCAGTGTGGACATGGCCATCTTGTTCAGATACGAAAAGCCTCACAGCCATGATGAAGTGTTGCTCTCGACTGCCAGCACCTACCTTGTATCCAGCCCCGGTTTATCGCTGACTTATGGTGAAACGGTTGAATTCAAACGCCTTGCAGGCCTGCCCTTGGTATTGCCTCGCAAAGGCTCGCATTGGCGATCAATTTTGGATGAAACAGCTCGCAGCAAAGGATTTCAACTGCAAGCAGAGGTAGAAGCCGACTCTCTCAAAGTACAAAAAGAAATCATTGCCAACAATCCACACATGTATGCCCTATTGGGGCCGTTTTCTGTGAGTGAAGAATTGCGAATGGGGCGGCTGCAATCGACCAAGGTAATTGCACCGGACTTGAAACGTTATGTGACGCTGGCAATGCCTAAACAGGGACACATCACGCAAGCATCAAAGGCAGTGGCGGAGATGATAAAAGCTACTGTGGCTAGTTGGGGGAATCAGCTAAGCCCCCTTAAGCAAATCTAAAACCGCGTGTAAGCAATTGGATTTATCAAAAACGCTTGCGCCCTTGAACTTGCCAAGCTAAAACAACAGAAGAAACAGCTTGTTGTTAGACAAGCATTTACAAAAGCACAAGCGAAGATGCGAGACGCAAGCGCACCTTTATCAGTTCAGCGTTAGAACAGCTATTTGTGTCCATAGCGTTTCTGAAGTGCTTTGACATGCTCAACATCAGTCATTTCACTGATTTCCAAACGAGCTGTCTCAATACGACCTACTGAAAACTGCACTCTATTGAGTGACAAGAGTTCTTCAGTACAACTGCTCAAATATTCAATCAACATTGGCAAAGTGAAGACACTATTTGGCATGTCTGTCTTGAACTCAGCATCACCACAGAAAACAACAACTGACTTGACAGCTCCTTGAGGCAAGAAGTCTAAAAGTTCTCTGACTGCAACAACATGACGATTGTTTTGATGGATTGGGTTTTGAAACTTGAACTTCGCTTTGAAAAGAACTTGAGTCCAAGTCTCGTGCTTAGCATTCGCAAAAATCCAACCCTTGTAGTTCTTCGTCTCAATTACGAACACACCATAACTAGAAACCAAAATGTGGTCTATCTGTGTTGTGCTGTCACCATGCTTGAGCGTGATGTGATTCAGAAGGTGATAGTTGGGTGAATGGAAGTTCTTCTGTATCGCTTTTCTCACGAGCAATTCACCACGATTTTGTGATGAATAGACTCTGTGTGCGCTGTAGCCTAAAGCAAAGCCAATTGCTAGAGAAAAAAGTGCGAAGTAGATGTTTGGCACGATTGATTGTTACTAGAAACTTTCTAGTATTTTGGTCTATCTGCACTCAACAGCTTCAACAAAGTAGCTTGATTTTGAAGCAAGTCTTTGCTTACTGATGTTGCTACAAGGTCTTAAAAGGCTCATAAACGACCCAAATAAGGGTGGAAAAGAGGGACGGCAGGGGAAAGTAAATACCCCCTAGCCACCTTACTCGACGGTAACCGACTTAGCCAAATTCCGAGGCTTATCCACATCCGTCCCTCTCGCACACGCTGTGTGATACGCCAGCAACTGCAGTGGCACCACATGCAAGATGGGTGACAGCACGCCATAGTGCTCGGGCATACGAATCACATGAACGCCTTCGCTGTTTTCGATGCGCGTGTCAGCGTCTGCCAACACAAACAGCTCGCCGCCGCGCGCGCGAACCTCTTGCATATTGCTTTTGAGTTTTTCAAGCAAGGCATCGTTAGGTGCAACAGTGACGACGGGCATGGCACTGGTCACTAGTGCCAGTGGTCCGTGTTTGAGTTCACCTGCGGCATAGGCCTCTGCATGGATGTAAGTAATCTCTTTGAGTTTCAACGCACCCTCCAAAGCAATGGGGTAATGCGTGCCACGGCCTAAAAATAAGGCGTTTTCTTTGGTCGCAAATTCTTGCGCCCATGCGATGAGTTGTGGCTCCAAGGCCAACACCGCTTGTAATGCGGCAGGCAAATGGCGCATGGCTTTGATGTGGCTTGATTCTTCAGCGCTTGTTAAATGCCCTTTTACTTTTGCCAACGCAAGTGTCAGTAAAAACAAAGCGGCCAATTGTGTGGTGAACGCTTTGGTAGATGCCACGCCAATTTCAGCACCAGCGCGGGTGACATAAGCCAACGCGCACTCACGCACCATGGCGCTGGTTGCGACGTTGCAAATAGTCAAGGTGTGCTTCAACCCCAGGCTTTGTGCGTGGCGCAATGCGGCCAAGGTGTCGGCCGTTTCTCCGCTTTGTGTGATGGTGACCACCAAGCTGCGCGGGTCTGCGACTGATTCGCGGTAGCGGTATTCGCTGGCGATTTCTACATGGCACGGGATTTTGGCGATGGCTTCTATCCAGTATTGCGCAACGCAAGCGCTGTAGTAACTGGTGCCGCACGCGAGGATGAGCACGCGGTCAATGTCTTTGAACGTTTGAGCAGCGTTTTTTCCAAACAATTCGGGAGTGATGCCCTCCACACCTTCTAAGGTATCGGCAATAGCGCGAGGTTGCTCAAATATTTCTTTTTGCATGTAATGGCGATAAGGCCCTAACTCTGCTGCGCCACTGTGTGCATTGACGGTTTTGACTTCGCGTGTCACGGCTTTCGTGCTGCGGTCATACACGGCGTACTTGCCTAACTGCAAGTCAACCACATCACCTTCTTCTAAATAGACAATTTGGTTAGTGACGCCAGCCAAAGCCATCGCATCGCTGGCCAGAAAATTTTCTTCATGCGACTGGCCAACGCCCAAGATCAAAGGTGAGCCTGCACGTGCACCGACCACGCGATGCGGCTCGTCTTTGTGGAACACCGCCAAGGCGTAGGCACCGTGCAACTGGGGCAATGCGGCTTGCATCGCTGTTAATAAATTACCCGCGTACAAACTATCGACCAAATGGGCGATCACTTCGGTGTCGGTTTGGCTGACAAACACATAGCCTTTGGCTTGCAGTGCAGCACGCAATTCGTCGTGGTTTTCAATGATGCCGTTATGCACTAAGGCAACGCGGCCTTCTGCATCTTTTTGTGTTTTTGCAGGGCCGTGGCTGAAATGGGGATGCGCGTTGTGCACAGCAGGTGCGCCGTGCGTTGCCCAACGTGTGTGGGCGATACCGGTGCCACCTTCTACTTTGTCGGTAGCGACTTGTTCAATCAATTCAGACACACGCGCTGTGCTACGAGCACGTTGCAGTCCACCTGTTGCAGCACCCAAACTTGCCGCATGCACCGCAACGCCACAGGAGTCATAACCGCGATACTCCAAACGCTGTAAGCCTTGGACGAGTATGGAAACAATATTGCGCTTGGAGACCGCGCCGACGATGCCGCACATGGTGGTTCTTTCTAAGTGTTTTGATTTTAGGGCGACAACCCGAGTAACTTTGCTGCCTGAGCGGGCGACACGATGCGCACATTTTTGACAGGCTTAGCAGTGAGCAGGTCTTGATCACCACTGATGAGCAAATCAGCTTTTGCTTGCAAAGCTGTTTCGATAAATACGTCGTCATCGCGATCGCGGCAATATTTACCTACCTTGTCTAATTCGATCCAAACAGCAGATGCACTGAAGTCATGCAATAACTGATTGCGAAATTCGATTGATATGTAGGGATCAAACTTAGGTTTATAGATTCTGGTCTTTAGCTCTCCAAAGGTGGCTGGCGAAAAAACCAATGCCCCATGCTCCAAGCAGAATTGCACAAGCTTTGCAGGAGCACCTTTGGAGGAGAGGGCCGCACTGATCAACACATTGGTGTCAATCACCCACCTAGGATTCGTCACGCAACAGTGCTTCTAAGCGTTTCGCTGTCATACCTGCTTTTTCAGACTGCGCAGCAGATACCGCCAAGGTGTGCTGCAGTCGATTGGCATAAAAAGCGCGCATGGCATCGTAGTCTTGGGCAGACACCATCACGCCCACCACACGTTCGCGACGAACGACCCGAACAGGCTCGCGTTGCGCCATATCGATGAAGTGCCCAAACTGGGTTTTGGCTTCGTTTGCGGTTAGGGTTTGCATGCGTTCGATATTAGCACGAATCGAACGATTCGCGCGTTTAGCGCGACTTACGATTTTGTAGAGTTCTTCTGCGGCCGTTTCCAATTCGCCACACTCACCTGCTTACCGCGCGCAACGCTCAATGCGCCTGGTTCGGTCGATTTGGTAATAGTGGAGCCACCGCCCACCGTGCCACCCGCACCTATGGTGACAGGTGCCACCAACACACAGTTGCTACCAATATGTGCATCAGCTTCGATGGTGGTGCGGTGCTTGTTAGCACCGTCGTAATTGGCAGTGATGCTGCCAGCGCCATAGTTCACGCGCTCGCCAACGGTGGCGTCGCCAAGGTAGGCCAAGTGATTCGCTTTTGCGCCATCGGCCAAAGTGGAGTTTTTTATTTCAACAAAGTTGCCTACATGCACATCGCTACCGAGTTGCGCACCTGGGCGCAAGCGGGCATAAGGGCCTATGCGTGCACCTTTGCCAACAGTCACACCTTGCGTTTCACCGTCGATGTGGGTGAAAGGCAATATCGTCGCACCATCATCAATGACGCAGTTAGCAATCACACAGTGGGCGCCAATGTTTACGCCAGCGCCTAATTGCACCTGACCTTCAAAAATACAGTTGATATCTATCGACACATCTTCTTTGCAAGTCAAACTACCACGCAAGTCAATACGCGCTGGATCGATGATGCGCACACCTTGCGCCAACAGCGCATGGGCTTGACGAGTTTGGTAGATGCGTTCTAACTCAGCCAATTGCAAAGGCGAGTTGATGCCAGCGACTTGCGCAGGGTCTGTGATTTTGTGTGCCACCACATGCACATGGTCTTGCACTGCCATCTTGACCACATCGGTGAGGTAGAACTCTTTTTGGGCGTTGTCGTTTTTAAGTTCTGGAAGCCATTTTTTGAGCCACTTGGCGGGCACGGCCATGATGCCGCTGTAGATTTCTTTGATTTCACGTTGCAGCTCGTCGGCATCTTTGTGTTCGATGATGCCGTGGACTTGGTGGTCCAACCCGCGCACGATACGGCCATATCCTGCAGGGTCTTCAAAGTCGATGGTGAGCAAGGCCAAGTTTTTTCCATCGCAGGCTTGAATCAAAGCCTGCAAAGTATCCACTTGCGTAAGAGGCACATCGCCCGATAAAACCACCACCACACCGTCGTCATCTAGAAATGGCAAAGCTTGTTGTACCGCGTGGCCTGTTCCAAGTTGTGGCATTTGCAAGGCAAATTGCAATGCTTTGTTCGGATAAGCTTTTTGCAAAAGAGGCTCTACCACCTCTGCGCCATGACCGGTTATCAAAATTGTGTTGCGCGTGTGCAAGGCGTGCGCGGTATCAATCACGTGCTGGACCAAGGGCTTTCCGGCCAATGTATGCAAAACTTTAGGCATACTGCTCTTCATGCGTGTGCCCTTACCCGCTGCCATGATCACCACATCTAACGCAGTCATGTTCAAGTCCTCATTGATTTTGAGAATTATCCGTCATGCGTTGTGTATGCTGGGTATATTGGCATTGGTACTTTTGAGTGGTTGCAGCTCACTCAAATTGGTTTACAACCAAGCTGACGAGGCCGCTTATTGGTGGCTAGACAGTTATGTCGATTTAACAGACAAGCAAAAGCCCTTGGTCAAAGACACTTTGCGGTATTTACACCAATGGCATCGACAGACACAGCTGCCTGAGTACGTCGCTCTCCTAAGAAGAGTACGCGCGATGGCACCCCATGACGTCCAAGCTGATCAGGTGTGTGCTGTCACGCAAGAGATGCAAAACAGTTTTATCGCTGTTTTGCACCAAGTAGAACCCGAGGCGACCAAACTGATTAGCCAATTGAGCGACGCG
>JAGWXI010000110.1 GCA_018969975.1 Burkholderiales bacterium | reverse complement strand
GATTTTAAAGGGGTTTTGGCTCCTCGACCTGGGCTCGAACCAGGGACCTACGGATTAACAGTCCGGCGCTCTACCGACTGAGCTATCGAGGAAAGTATTCGGTTTTTTCTAGCAAGAAACATGCTTGAGGGGTGTCACCTGTATGGGTTGACTCCCGCATATTTCATTGGTTGGTCATTGTAGCAAACATTTTTAGCACACAACTTGGCTGGCCAGTCTATTAGGTTCCATTGAGGAGCGGCAAAAGTATGCAACTCTCTAGATTGTTAAAGTCAAAAATCTTGGTAATCCGCAATGCATCGGGCAATCCCTAAGTAATTATTTAGCGACAAGTGATAAATTGAAAAAAAAAAGCTGAGCGGTCTCCTAGCAGCTTTAGTCAGTACATCTGGTTTTTGGAGCATTGCATATGGACATTAACGCAAGCTTAGCGGATGATCACCCGCACCCAATGGATGCAATCTTAGTCAGGCCCCTGCGCTTTGATGCCCAACGTGTGGGTAACGAGGACATCTTATGGAGCAAATCCAGTCCCGAGTTTGCAATGTTTTCAAATGCCTTGGGAATTCATGTCCCGTGGTTTGAAAGATTTTTGGTAGCTGTCATGCGTCAGTCGCGTGAGCGAGTTGACAGCGAAAGATTGCGCGCTGACATGAAAGCCATCATTGGGCAAGAAGCCAACCATGCGCACGCTTTCGAAGACTGGAACAATCGGCTGATCAATCGATACCCTCAGTTAAAAAGTCTCAGTGACAAAGCCAAGCGAGACTTTGCCCAAATGCAAGCACACAAACCTGACCAATTCAAAGTTGGCTTTGTGGCTGGCTATGAGACATTCACATTTCTTGCAGGATTAATCATCCTTGACAGATACCACGAACTCATGGGGGACGCCGATCCCACCATCAGAGCGCTTTGGGTGTGGCACCAGGTGGAAGAGGTCGAACACGGATCGGTGGCATTCGATGTTTATCAAAACTTATACGGTGAGAAAGAGTGGTACCGAAAAGCCATGGTGATGCTTGCAGCACTTCACATCATCAGTGAGACATTCAAGGCCTACCATGTGATGATCAAAGGTGAGGGCTGGTATCGACGCCCCCGGCGGATGCTCGCAGCCTTTGGCTTCTTCACAAGTTTCGCCATCGACTTGTTTCGCTCATCATTGCCGGTCTTTGGTCGTCGTTATCACCCTCGGGTCCATCCACGCTGCAACCATGATCAAAACCGTATCGCTGTTGCTTGGCGCGCATGGGTATTGGCCGGAGGCGATCCCACGCACTTGGAAACTGCAAATGTCAACAAATGGTGCACAGATCCCATCACGCACTGAAGCTGAAAAGGAATGGATATGAACAACGATGAGGCATGGAGTCAAAGCCTGACAAACCGAACCATTGGCCACGGGCTTTGCGTTTTATTCATTGGTCTGATCGCTGGACTACCGCTGGCTTTCTCTCTGCTGCAAGCCGTCACACTTTGGCCTCTTCCTGTTTGGAATATCCAGATCGCTGGTTCACCAAGAGGATGGGCCTCAGCGCATGTCGGTGGTATTTTGAATGGCGTCATGATTTGTGCCATTGCCATGCTGGCCAGCCGCTTGGCGGTGCAGGGCCGGGCGCTGAAATGGGTGTGTTTCGGGATGATTGCCACAGGCTGGTGCAACACTATTTTTTACTGGGCTGGCAACCTCGCGGCCAACAGAGGGCTCTCAGTCGGCGATACGCCTTTTGGACAAGGCGACTTTTGGGGCGCAGTTGCTTATCTTTTTGGTGGCGGGGGGATGATTTTTACCATGATCGCTGTGGCCATACTGGCTTTGGCAGCGTTTGATAAAGCCAAATTAGATTTCAAATAATTGTCTGCATTGAAAAATCATATCGACAACCGATCAACAGCATCCGTTAATTTGTTTTTCAAGAGGAGTGTGCTAACCTCAAAATACTGGTTTTCAAATCGTCAGTTGCAATATGCAACTTCCCATAATGTGAGAAGCCTACGAAGTCCGCCCTGAACAATTGATTTTTTCAAGCGACGCCACCATAGTTTGTCCGCTGAGATGGCGAAATGACTTGCAGCACCTCCTGCAACGCGAGACCAAATTGGGCGCAAAGAAGCCGCAGCTTCCTCAGCAGCATCCTCATGTTGTGGCCTGCCCCGCACATCACCGCATGCAGCGCATCACCCAGCGCACCTTTGAGTGGGTTTCGACTCAATTTACCGTCCATCTTCATGTGCCCAATGGCTGGCTCGATGGCACTGCGCCGCTTGATCATCGCCTTCATGGTTCGTGTTACCCGACGTTGGCCTGATCTGAGAATCTCAACGCCCTCAATCTTCACCCCCTGATACCCCTTGTCCACAATCACCGTCTTGGGCTTGATGTTGGTCAAGATGCTCACCTGCTCAATGGTTTCGTCCAAGGTGTATCCGTCCCACGGGTTACCAGGCATGGAGCGCATGCCCACCACCAAGCCCTCTTTGAGCGTGGTGGCCACCGTCACCTTCACCCCAAACTCATAGGGCGTGCGCGCTTTGCCCTTGCTGATGCACTCCACCTCTGGGGCGTGCAAGGCGTACAGCTTGTTCTTGTCCTTGGTCTTTTGGGTCAAGATGCGGCTCACCCGCCCCAGCAAGTCCTGCGCTTGGGGCTGCTTGTTCACTGGCAGTTGGTGCAACTTGCGCTGCACTTCGCGCTGAACACGGCCCACCCGGGTTCTGAGCGTTTTGATGGTCTTTTTCATGCGCTTGTACTGCTTGGCATGCGCATAGCGCCCCGCCTGAGCGGCCAACCGGGGGGCTTCTCGGTTGTAGTTTTGGCGCAGTTCAATGCCGTTGTCTTCCGCCAACTTCACCAAGTGCTGGCGGCTCTTCTCCAGCAAGCGGCTGTCGGTGGGGTGGGCTATGGCCTTGGGCATCACCGTGGTGTCCACAATGATTTTGTCGGTGCTGCTCGCTTTGAGCATGCCACCCCGGCGCGCCGCATCAATGGTCACCATCAGCAAGGTCTCCACTCCCTCTTCGCCAATGCGCTTTCGCCAACGTGTCAGGCTCGAGGGGTCAATCGGGCAGCGGGTTTGCAAATAGCTCTCGCCCGTGAAGTATTGCCAATACGGGTTCTCAACCCAGGTGTTGACCACCAACTCGTCCGAGCAATCAAAGGTGTGTTGCAAATACAGCAAGCCCGCCACCAACCGAGGTGGCAAAGCCGGGCGGCCGCGATCGGAGACAAAGTGGCCAGAGAAAGTCTTGTCAATCTCGCTCCAATCAATCAGCGCGGCCAATTGAATCAGTGGGTGCTTGAGATTTAAATGCTGATCCAGGGGATAGCCAAACAATTGCTGTGTCTGCGGTGTAGGTGACTTGGGGCCCATCAAATACCTCGTCTAAATTTGCAAGAAATCTACATCTATTAACGCAATAACTTGCAAATTTGCAGACAGGATTTACACCATATCTTCAATTAATTCATGGGCTTATGAATTGTTCAGGGCGGACTAAATAGTGTCTTCAGTATGTACCCTTTTTGTTTGGCTCCTCGACCTGGGCTCGAACCAGGGACCTACGGATTAACAGAAATCCAGGCTCGTCAAAAACCTATATAAATCAATTACTTAATCGTAGAAATAGCCACCGTGTAATATTTCGTGTAATTGGCCAAAAGTTGCATATTGCAACTGGAGAGGTGAAAACCTGGTTTTTCAGGTTTTGACCCATGAATTTTGACCCCAAAACTTCGACGACACCGTCGGGACTCGAACCGAAAAGAGCAAAAGTTCGACTCCATGAAGGATCACTGAACTTTGAAATCCCGTTTGTTCGACTCCCTCACTGGTGCTCGAACTGGACAATGAAAAAGCTCAGCTGGCGCAATACTGATCTTTGTATCTTTGAATCATCAGATATGGCATCTGAAGAATGCGAAGCCTCTCGTCTTTAATCTTTACTTCAAACGCTTTTCTAGTAGTCGCTTCAGTTCGTAGATTTCTTCCCGCGCCACCTTTATTTCATGTTGGATATTTTTTAACTGTAATTTCTCACGCTCATCTTTTTCTTTATCTGCGGTGAGGGTGTCCCGAATTTTGTGTAAACGGAGCGAGTGTTAATTGGTCGGCATCCTTTCCCCAAACTGGATGGTAAATCGGTTGAGCACGGGCTTCCAGTTTTGCACCGGCATCGTCCAATTCTTGGCTATGTTGTTCAACGCCAAGTAAAACAGTTTGAGTAACGCTTCGTCGCTCGGGAACGACCCACGGTTCTTCGTGATTTTGCGCAATCTCATGTTCACCGATTCGATGGCGTTGGTTGTGTAGATGATGCGCCTGATCTCCGGCGAGTAATCGAAGAATGGCGTGATTCGTTCCCAGTTCCTGCGCCACGATTGCACGATAGGCGGATATTCCGCTCCCCACTGCCGCTCAAACTCATCAAGGGCAGTCTTTGCCAGTTCCAACGTCGACGCCGCATAAATGCAGCGCAGATCAGCTGCCACCGCCTTGCGCATCTTCCAACTCACGTAGTTCAAACTGTGGCGCACCATGTGAACCACGCACAGCTGGACTGCGGTTTTGGGGTACACCGACTCGATCGCCTCGGGGAACCCCTTCAAACCATCCACGCAAGCGATGAAGATGTCCTGTACGCCACGGTTCTTGAGTTCGGTCACAACCTGCAGCCAGAACTTGGCGCCCTCAGTTTGGGCGATCCACAAGCCCAGCAACTGCTTGTTGCCCGTCAAATCAATGCCCAGCGCCAGGTACACCGCCTTGACTTTGACGACACCCGCATCTCTGGACTTGACGTGGATGCAGTCCAGATAAACGATCGGATACAGAGCATCTAGTGGGCGTGACTGCCGTTTTTATTTCTTTATAGGTTTACCGCCACTTTTTAAGCATTCATCCATGCTTCGGTAAGGTGTGAATTTGTTTGTGTTTGAATAACTTGCGCTAGTTTTGTCGTGACAAATTCCTGTCTCAGATTTTTTGATTGGGTCAGCTGCCTCTTTTTCTTTTGCGTTGACTGGAGCACGTCCACCACTCTTGGTACATTCTTCCATGCTCTCAAAAGGAACAAATTTCTTTGTTTGGGTATACGAAGCACTCTTTTTGTCATGACAAATGCCTGAATCTGACTTCTTTACGTTTGGGTCAGCGGCAAACGAACTTGTTGTAACCAAGAGTGAAATGAGAAAGACAAAAAATTTCATAAGTAACTTTCAAAAAATTGTTGTGTGAATTTAATCATGAATTTTGAGTTCTTAGAGGTTTGGTTTCATGACATTTTTGTGTCAACTTATGGATTTTCAACATGTATGTAAGCTCTATGATAATCGAGGCTCTTGATGGGCAATTTTGAGGAAATTTGATCGGGTCTTCATTGCAATTGCAGCAGCAACTGCGCTTGGTCAATCTCCCAAGCTGGCACCGTATCGGAGTTGCGGCTGTTTTGCGCTAGCAGGCATCTCACAAACCTGCTTGGGGCGGTAACCCCGAGAGCCAGTGTTGTGGCTCAACTCCCAACTGATTGTGGACTTGTTCCGATCCAGCAACTTGGCGATTCAGACTGATTGTGCCCGGCGTTCATAAGGGCTCATATCTTTCAGCTTGGCTGAGGTGTTTGTAAGTCATAGGCAACTTAGACTGCCAGGTCAAGAAGCTTTAAATGCTAAGCATCCTCAGCCACCCAACCATCAGTTATTCAAAGTTGCACTTCGTGCTTGAATCCACCAATTAAATAAATTCGACGAGATATAGCTTTTTGAAAGGCGTTTAAATTTAAGAAATAGAAAGACAGCTATTAACTAGCCACTCTTTTGGAGTCAAACCATTTTTTTGATGAAAAACCCTGGTGAAGGATGATGCAGACCCGTAGCTCAATTCACGATGAAGGTTCTTTATCGATCTTCCTCCTTTCAGTTTTCATATCGCCAATTTAATTCGTAATTTAGTTAAGTGCGCACTGAATCGCCCCGGGTTTCGTGGAGGCCAGTTGGTTTAAGTTGAGACCTCGGTCTCGTTCTTCCCGGCAAGTTGCCGGTAGTAGTTCTCCTCAGCTTCAGCCGGTGG
>JAGWXI010000109.1 GCA_018969975.1 Burkholderiales bacterium | reverse complement strand
GGAACCGCCATTTGCCAACGTTTGCACAACGACGGATACACCGTCATTGCAGGCTGCGGCCCGACGCGTGATTTCAAAAAATGGATCGACGAACAAAAAGCCTTGGGCTTTACCTTCTATACCTCGGTAGGTAACGTCGCCGATTGGGACTCCACCGTGGAAGCTTTCACTAAAGCCAAAAACGACCATGGTCCGATCGATGTTTTGGTGAATAACGCTGGTATTACCAAAGACCGCGTCTTCTTAAAAATGACGCGCGAAGACTGGGACGCTGTGATTGACACCAACTTGAACTCCATGTTCAACGTGACCAAACAAGTCGTGCCCGACATGGTCGAAAAAGGTTGGGGTCGCATCATCCAAATTTCTTCGGTCAATGGCAATAAAGGACAGTCTGGCCAAACCAATTACTCGGCAGCCAAAGCCGGTATGCATGGCTTCACCATGGCCTTGGCGCAAGAGTTGGCTAGCAAAGGTGTGACTGTGAATACCGTTTCACCTGGTTATATCGGTACCGATATGGTGCGCGCAATTCGCCAAGACATCTTGGACAAGATCGTGGCCACCATTCCAGTCAAGCGCTTAGGTACACCTGACGAAATCGGTTCGATAGTTGGTTGGTTAGCAGGCGACCAATCAGGCTTCACAACAGGTGCTGACTTCTCGTGTAACGGTGGTTTGCACATGGGCTAATGCTCTGCATGGATTCGAAGTGGTTGCTTTCTGTTGCCCCGATGATGGACTGGACCGACAGGCACTGTCGGTACTTCCATCGTCTTTTAAGCAAGCACACGCGTCTCTACACGGAGATGGTCACCACCGGCGCATTGCGCCATGGGGACGTCAAAAGGCATTTACGGTTTAACGAAGAAGAACATCCCGTCGCCCTGCAACTGGGCGGCAGCGAACCTGAAGACCTGGCCTACGCCGCCAAACTCGGCCAGCAATATGGCTATGACGAAATCAATCTGAACTGCGGCTGTCCCAGCGACCGCGTGCAACGCGGCGCCTTTGGCGCATGCTTGATGAACGAGCCTCAGACGGTTGCAGATGGCGTCAAAGCCATGCGCGATGCTGTGAGCATCCCAGTCACCGTGAAACACCGCATTGGAATTGACAAGATCGAAAGCTACGACTTTGTGCGCGACTTTGTCGGTACTGTGAGTTTGGCGGGGTGCGAAGTATTTATCGTCCATGCGCGCAACGCTTGGTTGCAAGGCTTAAGCCCCAAAGAAAATCGCGAAGTCCCACCATTGCGTTTTGATTTGGCTTACCAGCTCAAAAAAGATTTCCCGCAACTGACCATCGTCGTCAATGGGGGTATCAAAACCCAAGAAGAGATCGCACAACATTTGCAACATGCAGATGGGGTGATGTTGGGACGCGAGGCTTACTACAACCCATGGTTGATGACGCAGTGGGATGCGTTGTTTTGGCAATCCAAAGCAACGCAACTCAGTCGTGAATCAATCGAAGAGGCCATGGTCGACTACATGGAGCGCGCCCACCAAGAAGATGCATGCCCTTGGTACGCCATCGCCCGTCACATGCTAGGCCTGTATCACGGTCAACGCGGTGCCCGTTTATGGCGCCAAGTTTGGAGTGATCACAGGCTAAAGCCTTTGCCACCACGCGAGGTCTGGGAAAGGGCGAGACGAGCTTTTGTTGAGTTGGAAGTAGGCAAAGTTGATGATTCTGAGATGGCAATGGTGCAAAGTCGCGCTGATATAGTTGCTGGCCGTTTCGTTCATGAAACTCCCGAGGCCCATTTGGCGCGATTGAGTGCTATGTGACCACGACACGGTTTACTAAGACTTCACACATTGCAACCTGACACCCCTCTGGCATCTTCTGAGATCCCCAACTCTCAAATCCAACTCGCCAAACTCACGATTTGGGCGATTCCTTTGTTTTGGACCGTAAACCACATCGTTGCGCGCAAAGCACCGGGTGTCATAACACCCCATGTGTTGGCGATCGCGCGTTGGGCTTTGGTGGGTATTTTTTTAGCGTGGTTGGCACGCGTTGAGTTAAAAGAAAATTGGGAAATTTTGCGCACGCAAGTATGGCGTTATATTTTGTTAGGCGCTTTAGGTATGTGGGTCTGTGGCGCGGGTGTATACCAAGCCGGCGTTAGCACCACGATGGTGAACATCTCGCTCATCTATGCCTCATCACCCGTGATGATCGCCGTGTGTTCAGTACTTTGGTTGCACGAACCCTTTTCTAAACGCCAAGCGCTCGGTGTGTTCATCGCCATATTGGGTGTTGTGCACGTTGTGGTGCAAGGTGAGTGGGTGCGTCTTGCGCAAGTCGTCTTGGTGCCCGGAGATTTATGGATACTTGCAGCGTCGTTGGCTTGGGCGGCCTATTCGTTGTTGCAAAAACATTGGCGCAGCACTTTAAGCGCTGGCGCGCAATTGGCGTGTAGTTGCGCAGGTGGTGTGTTGGTAATGGTGCCATTCACCTTTTGGGAGTTAATGCAAGCCGATACACCTGCATTAGGCCATGATGCATACATGCTCATCGCGCTAGCCGCACTCTTTCCGGGCTTAGGTGCTTACTGGTTGTACGGCTGGGTGCAGAAAACCATAGGCGCCAGTCGTGTGGCGATGACGCTTTATCTAGGACCCTTGTATGCCAGTGTGATGGCGTGGATAGTGCTGGGTGAGAGCATCGGTTGGCACCATGTGGTTGGTGGCGTGCTGATACTCTCTGGTGTTGGCTTGGTGATGAGTAAGCAGCACTCTAAAGATTGAAGGAGCAAGTTATGCACACTGTTATTGGCGCATGCCCACACGATTGCCCGGACACATGCTCTTTAGTGACGACGGTTGAAAACGGCAAAGCTATCCGTGTGCAAGGCAATCCTGATCATCCGATGACGGACGGTGTGTTGTGTACCAAGGTATCGCGTTACACCGAACGCACCTACAACCCCGATCGCATCTTGCATCCCTTAAAACGCACAGGCCCCAAAGGTTCGGGTCAATTTGCACCTGTCTCATGGGACGAAGCGCTGAACGACATCGCCAATCGCTTGAATGCAATAGCCGCAAAAGAGCCGCAAGCTATCTTGCCTTACAGCTATGCGGGCACGATGGGGCAAGTGCAAGGCGAGGCGATGGCCATGCGTTTTTTTCATAAGCTGGGTGCATCGTTGCTCGATAGAACTATTTGTTCTTCAGCCGGAAGTGAAGCGCTGGCCTACACATTTGGCGCTAAGTTGGGCATGCGTGTGGAGTTCTTTGCTGAGTCCAAACTCATCATCATCTGGGGTAGTAATTCGATTGGCAGCAATCTGCATTTTTGGCGTATTGCGCAAGAGGCTAAACGCAATGGCGCCAAGCTGATCTGTATCGATCCACGTAAAAGTGAAACTGCAGAAAAATGCCATGAACACATTGCCTTGCGCCCCGGCACCGACGCCGCTTTGGCTTTGGCCTTGATGCATGTGCTGATACAAAACGACTGGTTAGACCATGACTACATCGCACAGCACACCTTGGGTTGGGATGCATTACGGGCGAGAGCATTGGAATGGACACCCGAGCGTGCTGCGCAGGTGTGCGGCATCAAGGTAGAACAAATTGCTTCGCTAGCGCGTGATTGGGCAAAGACCCAGCCCGCAGCCATTCGTATGAACTACGGCATGCAACGCGTCAAGGGCGGAGGTAATGCCGTGCGTGCGATTGCTTGTTTGCCGGCACTCACAGGGGCTTGGCGACACCGTGCAGGGGGTGTGTTGTTAGCGAATTCTGGAAACTTTCCAGTGCAACGCGCGGCGTTACAGCGACCTGATTTATTAGCGGGGCGAAAGCCACGCACCATCAATATGAGCACGATTGGCCACGCCTTGTTGCAACCTGCCTCAGAAGCATTTGGTCCACCTATCCAAGCCTTGGTGGTCTACAACAGCAACCCAGTGGCCGTGGCGCCGCAGTCGGGGCAAGTCATACAGGGATTTGCGCGAGAAGACTTGTTCACCGTAGTGCTGGAACATTTCCAAACCGATACCGCCGATTACGCCGATTACATCTTGCCAGCGACAACGCAACTCGAGCATTGGGACATCCATGCCAGTTATGGCCACACCGATATTTTGTTAAACCGCCCAGCGATTGCACCGATGGGCGAATGCAAAACCAATACGGATATTTTTCGCGCTTTAGCAAAGCGGATGGGATTTACTGAACCTTGCTTTGAAGAAGATGACGAGACCCTGTGTCGAACAGCTTTTGCCCAAACGCAAGATATAGCTGAACTGTTTGCCCAAGGCTTTACCCATCTCAAATCTGCCCATGGGCAACCGCTGCCTGATGCGCCATTTGCTCAGGGAGGATTTCCTAGCCCCTCTGGCAAATGCGAGTTTTTCAGCCAGCGCTTGGCCGACCTAGGGCAAGACGGTTTGCCTGATCACATTGCCAATTACGAAGTTGCGCAAGCCAACGCGCAATTTCCTTTGGCCATGATCTCGCCGCCTGCACGAAACTTTCTTAACTCTAGTTTTGTGAATCTACAAAGTTTGCGTGCGATAGAAATCGAACCTGTGCTTGAAATGCACCCCCTAGACGCGAAGGCACGCGGCATTCATCACGGCGATGTGGTCAGCGTCTACAACCAGCGGGGTAACTACCACTGCAAAGCACAAATCAATAACAGAGCGCGTCCCGGTGTGGTCAATGGTCTGGGGGTTTGGTGGCGTAAGTTAGGGCTCAACGGTACCAATGTGAATGAATTGACAAGCCAAAACTTGACCGATATCGGCCGTGCACCGGTTTTTTATGACTGTTGTGTGGAAGTAGCGGCGCTCAAGTGATCCGCCGCTTCCAAACCATTGGCGAAATGCGCTTTCATCCGTTCCACGCTTTCCCGAACATCACGCGCTAGCAAAGCTTCTAGCAGGGCTTGGTGTTCGCGCAGGGACTCTTCAATCCGCCCGCTTTTTAGAAGCGAGTTATGCCGATTGAGTTTCATCACCTTACGCAAATCTGCCACCATTTGGTCGCGCCAACGGTTGTTAGCGATTTCCAGCAAACGCATGTGAAAGCGTTCGTTGATAACAAAGAACTTATCGGTATTGCCAATTGCAGCAACTAATTCTTGGTGAATGCTCACTAACTCAGCAAGCTCTGCTTCGCTTGCCTGGGCAGCTACTACGCCCGCCGCGTCCGACTCTAATAAGGACAGCAGGTGGTAGACGTCGTGTTGGTCTTTGTCATTGACCTCAGTGACATAAGCGCCGCGGCGCATCTTCATCGTCACCAAACCTTCGGTGGCCAACACTTTCAGCGCTTCACGCAAAGGGGTGCGGCTGATGCCGTATTCCTCGGCCAAACGCATTTCATCGATCCAACTGCCGGGTGCCAGTTCACGCGCAAAGATCCGCTGACGCAGCAGTTCAGCAACTTCTTCGTACAGCGCGCGCGGGGCGAGGGACAGGGCAGACATGGCCAAATTCTATATCAAAACAGTATTTTGAATTCATAATTATGAATGATAGAATGCTAGGCATCGGGAAATCCTTTCATCTTTCAGACCCTATTCCTATGGCCCAAGCACCGCAATCCCCATCTGCCGACATCGAAGCATGGCTTCGCGCCGCAGCCAAATCTGCGCCCAATGGCGACGTAGCCGCGCTTAACTGGCAAACGCCTGACGGCATCAGCGTCAAACCGCTCTACACCGCAGACGACACCAAGGCCTTGCCCCACGCCAACACCTTGCCTGGGTTCGAGCCTTTTTTGCGTGGCCCACAAGCCACCATGTACGCCGTGCGTCCATGGACTATTCGCCAGTACGCTGGTTTCTCTACCGCCGAAGAATCCAACGCTTTCTACCGCAAAGCATTAGCCGCTGGCGGTCAAGGCGTGTCGGTCGCATTCGACTTAGCCACACACCGCGGTTACGACTCCGACCATCCCCGCGTCACGGGTGACGTGGGCAAAGCGGGTGTGGCGATCGATTCGGTCGAAGACATGAAGATCTTGTTCGACCAAATTCCCTTGGACAAAGTCTCTGTCTCGATGACGATGAACGGCGCTGTGTTGCCTGTGCTCGCAGGCTATGTGGTGGCAGCAGAAGAGCAGGGCGTGTCGCAAGCGCAATTAAGTGGCACGATCCAAAACGACATCCTCAAAGAATTCATGGTGCGCAACACCTATATCTACCCGCCCGAGCCGAGCATGCGCATCATTGGCGACATCATTGGCTA
>JAGWXI010000108.1 GCA_018969975.1 Burkholderiales bacterium | reverse complement strand
GTCAAAGGGTTGGTCGGCGTCTCAGCAAACAACAGTTTGGTGTTGGGCTGCATCGCTTGTTTCCAAGCATTGGCATCGGTTTGCGATACGAAACTGGTGGACACACCAAACTTAGCAAACTCAGAACCTAACAACTTAATGGTGGAACCAAACACTGAGCGCGAGCACACCACATGGTCACCACTTTTGAGCAAAGCCATACATAACAACAACACAGCGGACATGCCACTGGAAGTGCCGATGCAGGCCTCGGATCCTTCCAAAGCAGCCAAACGAATTTCCATGCTCGCGGTGGTTGGGTTGGTAAAACGGGAATAAATAAATCCATCTTCTTCGCCGGAAAAGCGTCTGGCAGCGGTTTCGCAATCAGGTTGCGTAAAGCTCGATGTGAGGTAGAGAGCTTCCGAGTTTTCGCCGTATTGGCTTTTATCAACCGCGGCGCGTACGGCCAAGGTGTCTAGGTGTAGGTTGTCTGGTAAGGGATGGCGACTCATGTCAATTACTCCGAGGCGTTGGGCAAAGCCAAGCGCGAATGGTCTTCATCGCCCTCTTCTTGACTCACACGGTTTTCATTCAATTTGGCGATGTCTTGCGCGGTGACGTCACCCGCCACGTACACACCATCAAAGCAGGATGCGTCGAATCCATCGAGTTGAGGGCTGCCCGAGGACTGCGCGTTACGCACGGCTTGTTTCATAGCGTCGACGTCTTGGTAAATCAAGGCGTCACATCCAATGAGCTCACGTATCTCTTCAATGCTGCGGTTATGTGCCACCAGCTCTTGGGGTGTTGGCATGTCAATGCCATACACATTGGGAAAACGCACAGGAGGTGCAGCGCTGGCTAAATAGACTTTACGCGCACCAGCGTCGCGCGCCATTTGCACAATTTCGCGACTGGTGGTGCCACGCACGATCGAATCATCGACCAACAACACATTGCGGCCTTTAAATTCACTCGCAATCACATTGAGTTTTTGTCGCACCGATTTTTTTCGCACCCCTTGGCCCGGCATGATGAAGGTGCGACCGACATAACGGTTTTTGACAAAGCCTTCGCGATAAGGAACACCCAATAAATGCGCGAGTTGCGTGGCACTAGGGCGGCTAGATTCTGGAATTGGGATGATCACATCGATTTCATTCGGCGGCACAGTGGAGATCACACGCTTGGCCAAGGTCTCGCCTAAGTTCAAACGCGCTTGGTATACCGACATGCCATCCATCGTTGAATCAGGGCGGGCCAAATACACAAATTCAAAAATACAGGGCTTGAGTTGGGGAGCGTCTGCACATTGTTTGGTGTTTAACTTGCCTTGCAGGTCGATATAGACCGCTTCACCGGGCGCAATATCGCGCTCAAACACATGACCCGTACCTTCCAAAGCAACCGACTCACTAGCCACCATATAAGTGCCGTCCTTGCCTCGACCCATACACAAAGGGCGAATACCAAAAGGGTCACGAAATGCCAGCAACCCGTGGCCCGCAATCATGGCCACCACGGCATATGAACCTTGCACACGCCTATGCACGCAACGGACGGCTTCGAATACATCGGCAGGGTTAAGCGTTAAACCACGGGTGGTTTTTTCTAACTCATGCGCCAGCACATTGAGTAGAACTTCTGAATCGCTCTCTGTATTGATATGGCGATGGTCTTGTGAAAAAAGTTCTGCTTTTAAAGCTTGCGCATTGGTCAAGTTACCGTTGTGCACCAACACCAATCCAAACGGCGCATTGACATAAAAAGGCTGTGCTTCTTCTTCGCTGAATGCATTACCTGCAGTGGGGTAACGCACTTGCCCCAAACCGTTGTTACCGGGCAATGCACGCATATTACGTGTGCGAAAGACATCACGCACCATGCCTTTTTCTTTATGCATGAAAAATTTACGTTCCAACTGTGTCACGATACCCGCAGCATCTTGGCCACGGTGCTGCAACAGCAACAAGGCGTCGTAGATCAATTGGTTCACAGGTGCGTTGCTAGCAACGCCGACGATTCCACACATTAGGTGATGTACTTTCCAAACTCTGCCGGCAACGCCGGTTTACACACATGCAAAAGCGCTTTCAACCATTTGGCACCCTGGGCTTGTTGCCAAGCCTCGGATTCACGCATGGGGGTCATTCCAACCAACACAGTGGCCGCTAACAAAATCACAATGCCACGTAATACGCCAAATAAACTGCCGAAAAGTCTATCTAGCACGCCAAGCCCGACTGCGGCCAACATTTTTTTGATAACGCTGGTGATGAGCACCTGCGCAATCAAAACGCCCACAAATACCACTACAAAACCCGCAGCAAAACGCAACATTTCACTACTGCCTTCCATCGGCAGTAATAACGCCATGGCAGGGGCGTAATACTGCGCCAAATAAAAAGCTGCCACCCAACCTGCTAATGACAAGATTTCTTGCACGATGCCGCGTAGCAATCCCAGCAACATCGAAAAGCCTAAAACCGCCAGCAAAATCCAGTCGACAGGCGCTAGCGTTTGCATGCCACGCTCACAACGTCAAGACTTGCGGTTGCAATTGCAACTGCTTGATCTTGTTGGCTATTTTTTCTGCTTCGTCTTTGCTGGAAAAAGGTCCTACGCGCACACGTGTGCGCGGGCCGTCTTTGGTGTTGGCAATATTGGTGTATGTCTTAAAACCCGCCTTTTCCAGTTTGAGACGTACCTCTTTGACCTTGATCTCCTCCGCAAATGCGCCGATTTGCACCACGAAGCGAGGACCGTCAGATACAGCACTGGCAACGGGCTCAGCAGTTTTATCCATGGCGGGGAGAGCAGTGGTGGGGGTTGCCACTGACGGCTGGCTTGTTGGGGAAGGGACTGGCGTTGGAGTTTCTTCTTTCTTGGCAGAAACCACTACTTCTTCTGTGGGACTTAAGGCGGCATCCGTTGCCAATGGTGCTTGCTTCGTGGCGGCACTGGGAGAGACCATCGGCTTGGTTTTGATACGGTCTGGAATATCAACCGCAATGTCCACAGAGACAGGACGCGGCTGGGTGTCAAAAACAAGAGGAAATCCAACCACGCCAATGATGACCAATACAGTCGCGCCGATAAGCCGATGGCGCGCACGGCGTCGCAAAACTTCAACGCTCTCAGCGGGCGAGTTGCTGAAGTTACTGGTGGCTTCCCCAGCGTTTTGTCCAGGTAGTCGAAACTTAAAAAAGGCCATGGATGGGGTCTTAGGGATTCAAATGCGGGGCGTTTAAACGGGGTATTCCGTCCTTTAAAACACCCCCGACCGTGAAGAACGATCCGAAGACGACGATTCTATCAGCGGGGTCTGCCGCAGCAAATGCCGCGTCAAGTGCGGATTGAGGGTTTTTATAGATACAAGAGCTACCGTTTTTTTTGGTGTTGTTTGACTGCCATTGCTTCTGTAAATCAAGTGCGCCCGCAGCGCGCGTTGTCGGCAAATCGCAGAAATACCATTTGTCTACCAAGACCCCCACCCTCTGCATGATGGCGAACACATCTTTATCGGCCATCGCCCCAAATACCGCATGGGTCGTGGGATAGAAGCCCATAGCGTCTAAATTTTCACTCAAAGCGGCTACTGCATGCGGGTTATGCGCTACATCCAGCACCAGCGTAGGCTGCCCAGGAATAATCTGGAATCGACCTGGTAGTTCCACCATAGCCAATCCGTTACGAATAGCCTGCGCGGTCACTGGAAGGCGGACGCGCACAGCCTCTAGGGCAGCTAAAACCCCACTGGCGTTAATCAATTGGTTGGCTCCCCGTAAAGCTGGGTAGGCCAAGCCGCTGTAACGACGCCCTCTGCCCGCCCAAGCCCACTGCTGTTTGTCACCCGTGAAATTAAAGTCTTTGCCAAATTGCCACAGGTCTGCGCCAATAGATGCCGCGTGCGCCAAAACACTGTCGGGGGGGACTGGGTCGCTAACGACAACAGGTTTTCCTGATCGCATGATGCCAGCCTTTTCCAATCCGATGGACTCTCGATCAGGCCCCAATAACTCGGTATGGTCCAAATCAATGCTGGTGATCACTGCGCAATCTGCATCGATGACGTTCACAGCGTCTAACCTACCACCCAAGCCCACTTCCAATATTGCAACATCTACCTGCGATTGGGCTATCAAACTCAAGATAGCCAGGGTGGTGAACTCGAAATAGCTCAAACTGATCACTGAGTCTTGGCAACGCGCGGCCTCTACCAAGGCGAAGTGCGGCGTCAAACTCTCAGGCTCCACAGTTTCACCGTGGATACGACAGCGCTCTTGGAAATGCACCAGGTGAGGAGAGGTGTAGACCCCCGTGCGATAGCCTGCTTGCAACAAACAAGCTTCAAGCATTGCGCAGGTTGACCCTTTGCCGTTGGTACCTGCCACGGTGATTACACAGGCCTCGAAATGAAGATCCAGCCGCTTGAGGACCGTTTGCACGCGGTCTAATCCCATTTCAATCGTGTGAGGGTGCAAACGCTCGCAATGTGCGAGCCAACTGTCCAATGAATCCATCGCCAGATTGTCACCCACGTCAACCTGAAACTGCTCGATAGCGTTCAGCACTGACGCCTCAATACAAAGATTACACTCTCCCCAGACCTTTTATTTCAAGGATTTCCAATGATTAACTATCCAAATACAAAGCTTTTAGGCCTTGCCGCTGTGGTTTTTATTTGTCAATTTACAAACGTACAAGCGCAAGAAGTTGGCAAAGTAATCTCCTCTACGCCTGTGATCCAACAAGTAGCAGTTCCACGCCAAGTCTGTACCAATGAGCAAATTGTTGTGCAAGGACAAAAATCTGGTGCCGGTGCCGCCATGGGCGCAATTGCGGGCGGCGCAGTCGGCAACAGCGTTGGTCAGGGCTCAGGCCGTGCGGCAGCAACCATGCTTGGCCTCTTTGGTGGCGCCATCTTGGGCGAGAGGATCGAGGGCCCCGCCAATCCCGAAGTTCGCCATGTCCAAAATTGCTCAAATCAAACTTTCTATGAGAACCGCACCACGGCCTACAACGTGGTTTATGAATTTGCCGGCAAGCAATACACCGTTCAAATGCCTTCAGACCCAGGCCCGACCGTTCGTTTGCAAATCACGCCTGTGCCTAACCCGCCCACAACCTCATTCAATGTTCCCCCTCCCGGCTCTGCTCCCCGTTTCTAATCGCTTTTTCCTATGCCTACCCAAACCATCGATGGTGTGTCCATCAACACCCAAGCCAATGTTTTTTTTGACGGCAAATGCGTCAGCCACGCAATCACTACTTCCAATGGCACGAAACTCTCAGTAGGCGTCATCTTGCCCGCCACATTGACTTTCAACACAGGCGCTCCCGAGGTGATGGAATGCGTTGCAGGTTCATGCGAATACAAACTCGATGGCAGCCACGATTGGGTCAACTCTAAAGCAGGCGAAAAATTTAGCGTGCCAGGCAACTCCAAGTTTGAGATTCGCGTCACTGCGCCTTATCACTACATTTGTCACTTCGGCTAAGCCGCGTTAGTTCGGAGTCTCCATGAGCACCATATTGCAACACCTTCCCAAAGGTGAAAAAGTCGGCATCGCTTTCTCGGGTGGCTTGGACACCAGCGCTGCTTTGTTGTGGATGAAGCAAAAAGGCGCCGTGCCCTATGCCTACACCGCCAATCTCGGCCAACCCGACGAAGCCGATTACAACGAAATCCCTCGCAAAGCCATGGAATACGGCGCTGCCAAAGCGCGCCTGATCGACTGCCGCACCCAGCTCGCGCACGAAGGTATTGCCGCCATCCAGTGTGGCGCTTTCCATATCCGTACTGGCGGCATCGCTTACTTCAACACCACACCTCTTGGACGCGCGGTCACGGGCACCATGCTTGTCTCAGCCATGAAAGAAGACGATGTCCATATTTGGGGCGATGGGTCGACTTACAAAGGCAATGACATCGAGCGCTTCTACCGCTATGGTTTGTTGACTAACCCCAGCCTGCGCATCTACAAACCTTGGCTCGACCAGTTGTTCATCGACGAGTTAGGTGGACGCGCAGAAATGAGCGCATTTATGACAGCCAATGGTTTTGGCTACAAGATGAGCGCAGAAAAAGCCTATTCCACCGACAGCAATATGCTCGGTGCGACGCATGAAGCCAAAGACTTAGAACACTTGAACAGCGGCATTCAAATCGTCAACCCCATCATGGGCGTTCCTTTTTGGCGCGAAGACTGCGCAGTCAAAGCGGAAACAGTCAATGTGCGTTTTGAAGAAGGCCAACCTGTTGCTTTAAACGGAGTTACTTTTACCGACCCAGTCGCCTTGTTCCTGAAAGCCAATGAAATTGGTGGCCGTCATGGTTTGGGCATGAGCGACCAAATCGAAAACCGCATCATTGAAGCTAAGAGTCGCGGTATTTACGAAGCCCCTGGCATGGCCTTGTTGCACATCGCTTACGAGCGCTTAGTCTCTGGCATCCACAACGAAGACACGATTGAACAATACCGGATCAATGGTTTGCGTTTAGGCCGATTGCTCTACCAAGGTCGCTGGTTTGACCCACAGTCCATCATGTTGCGTGAAACCGC
>JAGWXI010000023.1 GCA_018969975.1 Burkholderiales bacterium | reverse complement strand
ACCTTGGGTCGATGCACTGCAAGCCCAACTGCTTGAATTGGAATACGCCTTGATACCCGAAGGCTTGCATGTGATTGGCCGCTTGCCAAGCCGCGATGAGCGTCTCTCCACACTCAAAGCCATGGCACAAGCGATGGGCATTGATGCCCCTGAATTGATCGGCAAGTTGGTAGATGGCGACAAGGAATTCGAACTGCAGGCCTACACCCAAGGTTTTTCAGATGCGCACATCTTGCAAATAAAACAATTGGTTGAGACCAACCATATTTTGAGCCAAGACCATGAGCTTGCTGGCATTTTGCGTGCTTTGGATGGACGTTACATCGAACCAGCACCTGGCGGCGATTTACTGCGCAACCCAGAAGTGCTTCCAACGGGTCGCAATTTGCATGGCCTAGATCCATTCCGTCTACCAAGCGCTTTTGCGGTCAAAGACGCCAAGCGCCAAGCTGACAAATTACTGGCCCGCTATGCAGCCGATGGCCAAGGTTTGCCCGAGAGCGTAGCCATGGTGCTGTGGGGGTCCGACAACTTGAAGTCAGAAGGCGGCCCCTTGGCACAGGCCTTAGCGCTGATGGGCGCACTCCCCCGCTTTGACAGTTACGGCCGCTTAGCAGGAGCAGCTTTAGTACCTTTGAACGAACTCGGACGTCCACGCATCGATGTGGTGATCACGCTCTCAGGCATCTTCCGCGATCTGATGCCTATGCAAATCAAACTCTTGGCTGAGGCTTCTTTCTTAGCAGCGAGTGCACAAGAACCCGAGGACCAAAACTTCATTCGTAAACACAGCTTGGCTTTCATGCAGGCGCAAGGG
Source organism: Burkholderiales bacterium (assembly GCA_018969975.1). Lineage (GTDB taxonomy): Bacteria > Pseudomonadota > Gammaproteobacteria > Burkholderiales > Burkholderiaceae_C > Limnohabitans. The sequence goes on along the minus strand of JAGWXI010000023.1, from coordinate 34,312 downwards.
TGTGACATGGAAACCGCCTCGTTGCGTGTATTTGGCAATGCAGAAGGCGCTTACGGAGCGAACGTCAACCATTTGGTAGACAGCAGCTGCTGGGAAGAAGAAGATGAATTAGGCAATGCATTTACCAATCGCAAAGGATTTGCCTACGGTCGTGAAGGGCATCCTGTTCGCAACAATGCATTGCTGCAAAGCGCATTAGCCAATGTCAGCCTCACCTACCAAAACGTAGATTCGGTAGAACTCGGCGTCACCAGCATCGATACCTATTTCGACACATTGGGTGGCATTAGCCGTGCTGTATTGCAAGCCAAACACCAACGCGATGGCAACCGTGCCAGTGCACCGCCTGTGTATATCGGTGACCAAACGCAAGGTGACGGCGTGGTGCGCACACTCACAGAGCAAGTGGCACTCGAAACCCGCACCCGCATGCTCAACCCCAAGTGGCACGAAAGCATGCTGCAACACGGCTACGAAGGTGTGCGCCAAATCGAAGCGCATCTCACCAACACCATGGGCTGGTCCGCCACTACCGGACAAGTACAGCCATGGGTGTACCAACAACTGGCGCAAACATTCATCCTCGATCCCGAGATGCGTGAACGCCTAGCCCAACTCAACCCAACCGCATCCGCCAAAGTGGCGGGTCGATTGCTAGAAGCCTCTCGGCGCCAATATTGGAAGCCGGACCCAGAAACCATGAAGGCACTGCAACAGGCAGGCGACGAGTTAGAAGATCGCCTAGAAGGCATCCAAGAAGGAGTACCCGCATGATGGAAACCGCAACAGTCCCGGTGTCGACTATCAAACGTGGAGGAAGACCCGATGGCGAAGGCAGTGTCCAAGTGCAAATGGACCCGAGTCTCAAAATCGGCACGGCCAAAGTATTTGCTGTTTACGGCAAAGGTGGCATTGGCAAGAGCACGACCTCTTCCAATTTATCGGTGGCATTTAGCAAAATGGGCAAGCGTGTTTTGCAAATCGGATGCGATCCTAAACACGACTCGACATTCACGCTCACCAAAAAACTCATGCCCACGGTGATCGATGCCTTAGAGGCCGTCGATTTCCATGCCGAAGAGTTACGCTTAGATGACTTTGTTTTCAAAGGCTACAACGGCGTGATGTGTGTGGAAGCAGGTGGGCCACCTGCAGGCACTGGTTGTGGCGGCTATGTGGTGGGACAGACTGTCAAGCTGCTCAAAGAACACCATTTGCTAGAAGACACTGATGTGGTGATCTTCGATGTCTTGGGTGACGTGGTGTGCGGGGGCTTTGCCGCGCCCTTGCAACACGCAGATCGCGCCTTGATCGTCACCGCCAACGACTTTGACTCCATCTTCGCGATGAACCGCATCGTGCAAGCGATTGGCGCGAAGTCAAAAAACTACAACGTGCGCCTAGGCGGTGTGATTGCCAACCGCAGCGACGCAACCGACCAGATCGATAAGTTCAATGCTGTTACTGGTTTAAAAACCATGGCGCACTTTCCGATGCTCGATGAGATCCGTCGCAGCAGATTGTCTAAATCTACTTTGTTTGAACTCGAAGCCACACCTGCTGTGAAAGCCGTACAAGACGAGTACATGCGTTTGGCAGCAGCTTTATGGTTAGGTGGTGACCCCTTGCCTGCGGTGCCCATGAAAGACCGTGACATTTTTGATTTACTCGGATTTGATTGATGGAACACACCAGCTATCTCGAACGTCGCGAACAAATCGAACATTACTTTGACCGCACTGCGGCCAAAGCATGGGAGGTATTGACTTCCAATGCGCCCGTCGGGCGTATTCGCAGAACCGTTCGTGAAGGCCGCGACCAGATGCGTGCAACTATTTTGTCGTGGTTGCCTCAGGATATGCGGGGCATACGGTTGCTTGATGCAGGTTGTGGAACGGGCGCACTTGCTACAGAGGCCATGCGTCGAGGCGCCGATGTAGTAGCCATTGATTTGTCGCCCACCTTAATTCAACTTGCCCGTGAGCGCAGTATCAATGATTACCAAAACGGTTATGGACACATTGAATTTTTAGCAGGCGACATGCTCGACACAAGCGTGGGGCAATTTGACTATGTGATCGCTATGGACTCTTTGATTCATTACGACACGCCAGATATTGTGAAAGCATTTTCCAATTTAGCCCAAAGAACCCGTAAGTCCGTCATATTTACTTTTGCTCCTCGGACACCTTTATTAGCAGTTATGCACCGCCTGGGAAGACTATTTCCTAAAAGCGAACGATCCCCTTCGCTCGAACCAGTATTGCAATCTGAACTCTTGCACCAATTGATGGCATTACCCCACGCAAGCGACTGGAAGGCTGGTCAAACGGTCCGTATCAACAGTGGTTTTTATAAATCTCAAGTGTGGGAATGGGTGCGCGCATGAGAGCTACAACATTTACCGAATACGCAAAAAGGTTACCCCTTACCTGGCTGCCCTTTGCCGATGTGGCAAGTGACAATTTGCCACTGCCGCGTTTACTGAGGCTTTCCCTTTTCAAGTTAACGATGGGCATCACCACTGCCTTGATTATTGGAACCCTCAATCGCGTCATGATTGTTGAATTGAGCGTTCATGCATGGCTTGTCTCTCTCATGCTGGCTTTGCCCTTGCTGGTTGCGCCCTTTCGCGCCGTTACGGGTTATCAATCCGATGTGCATGTTTCTGCTTTTGGTTGGCGTCGTGTGCCCTATATGTGGGGAGGAACACTCATACAGTTTTTAGGCCTTGCTGTTATGCCTTTTGCTTTGTTGGTTTTATCCGGGCAAGGACAAGTTCCAGTGCCTGATTGGTTTGGCCAAGCAGCAGCTGGGATGGCCTTTTTAATGGTAGGCGCTGGCCTACAAACTTCACAAACCGCTGGTTTAGCGCTCGCAACCGATCAAGCGAATGATGCGACTCGGCCACAAGTTGTTGCCTTGCTCTACACCATGCTGTTGGTAGGTGCAGTTAGCGGTAGTCTTGTTTTTAGCTTGCTACTTTCTGATTTTTCACCAGAGCGACTGGTACAAGTAGTCCAAGGTACTGCGATGGCAGTGTTGATTCTCAACTTAGTTGCCTTGTGGAAACAAGAACCCAGAAATCCTCAACGCTTTGCTGCTCTCAAAACTGCTAAACAACCCAGCTTTCAGGAAGTTTGGCAAAAATTTATCGGCCTACCCCAAACACGTCGTTTTCTATGGACTACCGCAATAGGAACCTTTGCATTCAATATGCAAGACATTATTTTGGAGCCCTATGGAGGTGAAATTCTTCACTTAAGCGTGAGTGCAACCAGTGCATTAACTGCCATGCTTGCAGGCGGTGGTTTGGTGGGTTTTTACGCTTCAGGTAGATGGCTGGCCAAGGGGATTGATCCCATGCGTCTTGCCGCCTATGGCGCACTCACAGGATTGCCAGCATTTTCAGCAGTCATTTTTTCTGCACCGCTCGATGCTGGTTGGCTCTTTAGGTTGGGGGCATTAGGTATTGGATTTGGCGGAGGATTATTTGCCGTTGGCACCTTGTTCACAGCCATGCGAATGGAAGCCAATTTTGTTGGCTTAGCTATAGGCGCTTGGGGTGCAGTGCAATCTGCAGCTGCAGGTGCTTCTATGTTCATAGGGGGTGCACTTCGCGACCTGACCACCAGCATTGCGTCTCAAGGGCTACTGGGGTCGGCAATGACGGACCCTTCTGTTGGCTATAGCTTTGTTTACCACATTGAAATGGCTCTTTTATTTGTAACCCTTATAGCCATTGGTCCCTTAGTAAAACGTCACCCCCATTTATGGCCGGTTGCTGCGCAACCACTGATTTCAACCAAGTGTCACAACTAAGTATTTTTAAAGGAGAGGTAATGATGGAAACTGTTGGAAACATAACTGGATATGTTGATATAGCCCAATTACTGCTGTATGCGTTTTGGATATTTTTTGCGGGTGTTATCTATTACCTCGTACGAGAAAATCATCGCGAGGGATATCCCATGGACACCAGTAGCAATGGGCGCGTTGTTGTCACTGGTTTTCCGATCCCTGAACCCAAGACCTACTTGCTCGAGGGCGGTCGAAAAATTACCGTTCCAGATTTAACCCGCAAAGAGCCCCCTATCCACGGAAATATCAGTGGCTTAGCAACTGGATTTCCTATCGTTCCAGAAGGTGATCCGATGAAATCTGGTGTGGGTGCTGGTGCATATGTTCTACGTGAGGATGTCCCTGAGTTGAATTCGGACGGTACGCCTCTGATCCAACCCTTGCGTGTTGCTAACCAATATAGCGTTGCTCCCCAAGATGTTGATCCCCGTGGACTGCCAGTCATGGCAGGTGACGGTCACCAAGCCGGTAGCGTTAAAGATATTTGGATTGACGCTGCGGAGATGACATTTCGCTACCTTGAAGTTGCGCTTGACCATGGACAAACTGTTTTGCTTCCGATGACTTTTGCATTAGTAAGGAGAAACCAAGTAGAGGTGCACGCCCTATATGCCGCACACTTCTCTGGCGTTCCCAGTTTGCAAAATCCAAACCAAATCACCAAGCTTGAAGAAGAAAAAATCAGCGCTTACTTTGGCGGTGGAACTCTTTACGCTGACGCAAAGCGTAGTGAGCCATTGATCTGAAGCCCGAATCATTTGGTAAGACAACAGCTCTAAAAAATGTCGCAATCACATCCTATGCACGAACACGAATTTGAGCCTACTTATGGCTTGCCTGAGCGGCTTCCATTCGGAGAGCACATTATTTGGCAGGGATCACCAAACCTTGGTTTGCTAGCCAGTTCTGCATTTCATTTCAAAAAATTAATGCTGTACTTTGCCTGTTTACTGCTTGGTGCAGCATGGGCTCCTTTGGCTGCAAATCAAGGCCTACTGGCGATCTTAGATTCCACCAAATGGGTGGTACTCATCTCGTTCATATGCATGTCCACTGTGTGGGGGCTATGCTGGTTAACTACACAAACCACGGTCTACACCTTGACCAACAAACGTCTGGTGATGCGTCTTGGTATTGTTTTAACAGTCACATTCAATTTACCGTTGAAACAAATAGCAGCAGCCAATATTCTTCTGCTGGAGGAGGGGTTTGGCAATATCAGCTTGGCCTTGAAAGGATCTGACCGGATTGCATGGCTGAACTTGTGGCCAAGCGTGCGGCCATGGCGTATAAGCAAGCCTGAGCCAACCTTGCGGGCTATCGCAAATGTGGAAGAACTGGCAAATCAATTACAGCAGGTATGGGCGCAGGCAAATGGCGTCGAAACCCAACCGATACAGGCTGCTTCATCATTTGAAGTGGATATGTCGAGCTTACAGATCAAGCCAATATGAACCAAACCACTCTTGTACACGCAAAACCTCTTGGAAATGGAAAAGACAGCTTTCCACGATGGGTGCTGCTTTGCGCAGGAGCATTACTAGCTATTTCATTGCTAGGTGTGGGTTTGGTGAGAATTACTGGTAATGGGCCTGACCAACTTGCGGCTGCTGTAGTAGCAAAGCGGCCGCTGGTCTTTCAAGATTTAGCAGATGGTGGTATTCGCGTTATCGATGGCGCTAACGGAGATACGTTAACTGAACTGCGTGGAGAGCAAGGATTTGTTCGCGGTGCACTCCGCGCATTAGCTCGTGAAAGATATGCAAGAGGCATAGGCTCTGAACTACCTTTCGAAGTAATAGCCCATGTAGATGGTCGTACGACTTTGTTGGATTCAGCTACAGGGCAACGCATAGGACTAGAGTCCTTTGGGCCTACAAATGCAGCGGAATTTTCTCGTTTCTTGACGATGAAACCGCAATAGCGCATCCCCTACAAATTGAATTCCAAAGCGGAGAAATTGATATGCAAGAGACTTTAACAATCGATTCAGCAGAAAAAGCGTCTGAAATAGCCTTGATGAACACCATGCTCAGTCCACGGTTTTACACCACCAATTTTGCTGAAATGGATCGGGTTGATGTTTCCTCCCTAAGGTCTGAATGGGACAAGATGATGGATGAGTATGAGGGGGACAACAACCATGACCACTTTCAGCGCACACCCGAATTCTCTAAAGAAGTAGCAGAACGATTTTCACAAGTAAGTCCAGAGATGCGACAGGAATTTTTAGATTTTCTAATTTCCTCACTGACGTCTGAATTCTCTGGTTGCATTCTGTACAACGAGATTTATAAAAAATCTCAAAATCCAGATATTAAAAATCTGATGCGGTATATGGCTCGTGATGAATCAAGGCACGCCAGCTTCATCAATCAATCACTCAAAGACTTTGGTCTTGGAATTGACCTCGGTGATCTCAAACGTAATAAGCCCTACACCTATTTCAAGCCAAAGTATATTTTTTATGCAACTTACCTCTCAGAAAAGATAGGTTATGCACGCTACATCACGATTTTTAGACAGCTTGAGAAACACCCTGAGAAACGTTTTCACCCCATCTTCAAATGGTTTGAGCGTTGGTGTAATGACGAATTCAGACATGGTGAATCCTTTGCTCTCATCATGCGCGCGAATCCACATTTATTGCGCGGCGTCAATATTTATTGGATTCGTTTTTTTCTTTTAGCTGTCTATGCAACTATGTATGTAAGAGACCACTGCAGACCAATGCTTCATGAAGAAATGGGGCTTGATTCAACCACCTACGACTACACGGTTTTTCAAATTACTAACGACATTACACGCCAAGTATTTCCCGTCAGCTTAGATATTGATAGCCCCCTCTTTCGCCAAGGACTAGACAAGCTCTTGCATATTCAAAAGCAGTTGGATATGGCGAAAGCGCGAGGGGGACTTATCGGGAAATTTCAACAAGCGGGCTGGGCACTAGTAGGTGCAAAGACTTTTGTACAACTGTACTTCTTACCCATCAAACACCACGCACTTCCCACCGAAGTTCGTATGGCTCCAGCCTGGTGATTTGCAGTAAAAAACTTTTATAGAAACAACCAAAATGACTGCTCTCACAACCGCTGTGGTTTTCACGATCGTCATTTGGTGGTTCAGTACCGGCATATTGATCGCTTTAATACGAATGTCGCGATTAACCATTGCTTGGAGTTTATTTACTTCCTCACTGCTCGCAATTGCTGCACTAATGGGTCTGGCGCATACTGCGTATCAAACTGAAATCATCAGCGCTTATTGTTCCTTTACGTGTGCTTTGTTGGCCTGGAGTTGGATTGAGTTGACCTTTCTCACTGGCTGGATTACAGGTCCTCGTAAATTAGCGCTATCGCGTGAAGTAATAGGCTGGAGCCGTTTTGTTGAATCTTTGCGTGCGATTATTTGGCACGAATTCGCCATCGTGGTAGTTGGATGCGCAATCATTGCTATCACTTGGGAAGCACCTAACCAAATCGGCACTTGGACTTTTCTTGTTCTATGGGTGATGAGAACTAGTGCAAAGCTCAATCTTTTTTTTGGAGTTCCCAACTTAAGCGAGAAATTACTTCCTGCACATCTATCGTATTTGGAGAGTTTTTTTAAGCGTAGACGGTTTAATGCTTTTTTTCCAATTTCTGTTTTAGGTGCATTTTTGTTCTATTGGCTTTTAATTGACTACGCCCTTCACCCATTGCGCAGTGTGTCCCAGTCTGTAGGCGCGTTTTTAGTAAGCACTTTATTAGCACTCGCGATTTTGGAGCATCTTTTATTGGTTCTACCCTTTGACTCAACCGCTCTTTGGAAATGGGCATTAAGACAACAGCATGACAAGTCTCTTCAAATCTATTGATACGCTTGTTGGTGGTGATGCACTTGTGCACGGCACAGGTTCAGCTGATTTGGCTGATAGAAAAAAATCGCCTATCGCCATTGTTATTGGTACAGGTTTTGGCGGCCTTGCGGCAGCTTTGCGACTTAGCTTTAAAGGTTATCAAGTTCAAATGTTAGAGAAGCTTGACGCCCCAGGGGGAAGAGCTTATGTCCATCGACAAGATGGATTTACTTTCGATGCGGGCCCCACCATTATCACGTTGCCTTTTCTGATTGAGGAGCTTTTTACCTTGTGTGGCAAGGATATGAAAGACCATATTGACCTTCGCCTGATGTCGCCTTTTTATCGGATACGTTTCGATGATGGAACACATTTTGATTACAGCAATAACGAAGCAGAAATGCTCCATCAAATAGCCAGTATCAGTCCAAGTGATGTTGCAGGATTTAAACAACTGATGCAAGCTTCTGAAAAATGTTTTCAGCTTGGATTTGTTGAGCTCGGAATGATTCCATTCGAAACCGTTGGGGATGTCATCAAAGCACTCCCTAATTTGGCAAGAATGAAAGCTTGGCGGTCTATCCATTCTATGGTTGCCAGTTATATCAAGCATCCAAAGTTACGCATCGTCATGAGTTTTCATCCCCTTTTAATTGGAGGAAATCCGTTTTCAGTAACCTGTATTTATTCGCTCATCCATTCGTTAGAGAAAAAATGGGGCGTTCATTCAGCGATTGGTGGAACCGGTGCCATTGTTACTGAATTAGTTAAATTGCTTGCGCAACGATCTGTCCCCATTCGCTATAACGCAGCGGTAACCAAAATACGGGTGGAAGAAAGTCATGCCAAAGGGGTTGAATTAGCAAGCGGGGAATTCATACCTGCAGATATAGTGGTAAGTAATGCAGATCCTGCTTGGACTTACCGACATCTGGTAGATTCAAAATTCCGTAAGCACTGGACGGATAAACGAATTGAAAATGGTAAATATTCGTCTGGATTATTTGTTTGGTACTTTGGTACAAATAGGCAATACCAAGACGTACCACACCACATGATGGTTCTCGGTCCAAGGTACAAAGGACTATTGCAGGATATTTTTAAAAACCATAAGCTAGCCAAAGATTTCAGTCTTTATCTTTACCGCCCTACTGCAACAGACCCCTCTCTTGCACCCGAAGGTTGTGATAGTTTTTATGCGCTCTCCGTTGTGCCCAATCTCAGTAGTGGTACGGATTGGAATGCTGTCAAAGATCAATACCAAGACGCTATCGCATCAGTTTTGCAAGATAGTGTGTTGCCGAATTTAAAACAGCATGTTGTGACGTCTAAAGTCACCACGCCGCAAGATTTTCAAGACCGCTTGTGGTCCTATAAGGGCGCTGGATTTGGGCTTGAACCCATTCTTTTGCAAAGCGCATGGTTTCGACCCCATAACCGTAGTCAAGATATCCAAGGCCTTTATTTTGTCGGTGCTGGCAGCCAGCCTGGTGCAGGTGTTCCTAGTGTGTTGATGTCAGCAAAAATGCTAGAAGAGGTGGTTCCCCATGTCCAATCTTTCCATTGATACAACGCGTAACCCCACTGCAGTTGAAGAGACCTTCGATCTAAATGCTTGTGTGGAATTGATGCGCGGCGGATCAAAATCTTTTTTTGCTGCCTCAAAGCTACTACCCATCCGACTGCGCGCACCAGCAACAGCTCTTTACGCGTTTTGCCGTCTAGCAGACGATGCAATTGATAACGGAATCGATCCTTTGCTTGCAGTTGCCCAATTAAAGCAACGCATTGTGAAAATTTATGCCGGACGTCCTAGTGACATCAATGTTGACCAAGCCTTGAACTATGTGGTGCACCGATACGGAATACCCGCCGGATTGATAGAAGCCTTGATAGATGGGTTTTTGTGGGATTCGCAGGGAAGAAAATATGAAACCTTAGCAGATGTCGAAGCCTACGGAGCTAGAGTTGCAGGAACTGTAGGCGCCATGATGTCCTTGGTAATGGGAGCCTCATCTGAAACGGCTATCTCACGCGCTTGTGAGTTAGGCGTTGCAATGCAACTTACCAACATTGCCAGAGATATTGGTGAGGATGCAAGAAACGCCAGGCTATACATTCCTCGCTCTTGGTTTCGCGAAATTGGTATGGATCCAGATCAGTGGCTTGCTGAACCCGTATTTGACGCACGAATCGCAAGTTTCACAAAGCGCTTATTGATGCGCGCTGAAGTACTTTATTGGAGAGGAGAATTTGGGCTCACCGAATTACCCAGAGACTGCCGTCCTGCAATTCAAGCTGCCCGCTTGGTCTATGCTGAAATTGGAAAACAACTCGAACACGAAGGGTTGAACTCTGTGGATCGGCGCACAGTTGTATCAGGGTCGCGAAAACTATTCTTGATTGCACGTGCAACTGCCATATTGTTAAAAACGCCTTCCATCCCTGCCGTGCCGCTGAGCCCCGTACCAGCGATTACTTTTTTAGTCGATATTGTCCAGCGGGACCATGAACTGTTTCCTATTCAAAAGCCTTGGAAAATTCCCAATAGAAATTTTGACGAACGGGTTGAATGGATGGTTGATTTATTTTCTCGGCTGGAACAACGTGAGCGGACTGCACGATAAATGTCTTTTTCTTTGAAGTTTGTTGAGGTTCTCATTATTCTTGCCGCTGGCGTTGCTTTCTTTTATTGGCAATTTCGAGATTTAAAAAAATCACGTGAAGAGACACAAAAACAAGTCCAGTCACATGAAACTACCCCGCTAGATTCAAACCATAACGCCAAAACTGCGCACACACCTGGGACTAACGATGGAAGGTAATCTAAAACTCCTTCACTTACTTTGTGCCTGTTTTTTTTTAGGTAATGTGGTGGTAAGCGGAGTTTGGGCATTGATGGCTGAACGCACTAGAAATCATGCTGTTATCGAGTTCAGTAATCGTATGGTGCTCATAACGGATGTTTTATTCACTTTTCTAGGATCGCTAGGGCTTGTTTGGTCTGGTTACCAAATGTCATCAAATCTAGGCCTTGCAGAAGCCCACCCATGGATTCACTGGTCCAATATATTGGTATCCATTTCTGGATTAATTTGGTTATTTATCTTGGTTCCCATACAACTCAAACAACGCAAATTACTTAAAGCCAGTGATGTTATCGGTGATGACTATTGGAGGCTCTCGCGTATTTGGCAAATAGCGGGTGCTTGTGCCACTTTACTTTTGCTACCAATACTGTATTTCATGGTTAGAAAATCAATTTAAATACTTCAATAAACAGGTAATTTATTTTGTCCTCCCTCACAGGTAAGGTGGTGTTGATTACAGGTGCAGCCTCTGGCATAGGAGAAGCAACTGCCTTAGAGGTAATGTCTAGAGGCGCCATTACCGTGTTGGTGGATTGTGACAGTGCACCACTTGCTCGTGTGGCTCAAAAGTGCGGCAATAGCACGACATCTTTTGTTGCTGACATCACCGATCTCAATGCCCTCCAAGATGCAGTAAGACAAACCATCCTCCACTATGGGCGTATTGACATTGTTTTTGCAAATGCTGGAATCGCTGCATTTGGACCTTTAGCCCATATGGATCCATTGGCATGGAAGCGGTGTGTTGAAGTCAATGTCATGGGCTTATTCAATACCTTGCATGTTGCCCTACCCGAGCTTATTCAACATCGTGGATATGTTTTGATAAACGCTTCGGTTTCTTCGTTTGCCCACCCTCCGCTCATGTCTGCCTATGCTGCAAGTAAATCAGCGGTGGAGGCTATAGCTAATTCGTGCCGCATTGAGATGTCAGCGCACGGTGTCGATGTTGGTGTTTTTTATGCCAGTTGGGTAAGCACGCCGCTAGTTACTGAAGGGTCGCTACACCCTGGTTTTATCAAATTACGCAACACCATGCCACGACTTTTGAATAAAGAAATTACGCCCGAAACAGCAGCCGCATCAATCGCCAACGGAATGGAGAAAAGGATGGTACGCATTTGGTTGCCTGGGTGGGTGAAATATTTATTTGTATTTCGTTCATTACTCCACCTAAAAATAGCTGAATACCCATTACGCAAAGTGACTCCAGAGATTGAAAATATTTATTTAGCCGGCCTTGCAAGCGATGGGGCTCTAGCCTCCTGCGTAGGACCCAGGGAGCACGCTAGACTTTTGGCGCATATGAAAGATCCTAAAAACGATTAACAACGCAACCTACCACCTGCGCGGCATTCTCCATGGCAGCATTAATCTGACAGGTAGCGAAACTAAGCGAGGTATGTCTAATGACTCGTGAACTGCCCTGAGTTTTTCACCTAAAAGTTCTGTATCAATTAATGAACGCACATAAAAAGGCGTATCTTCAAGCGTACTGATGATTTGGGGCGCATCAATGGATTCACTGTAAAAATTCCGCCCCACCCTCCATGCCGATGGTTTCAGGGAATATTTTTTAGGAGTTTCAAACCCAAAGGATTCACCGCTGGGAGCGAATCTTTGAGCCACTAATCTTCTGTCACCATCTTGCGGTGCCGTATCGTAGATAACGCAGGTATCACCATTGGCCATGGTGGCGCGTGCCCAATCCCATTGACGGAAAGCTTGGTCTATAGGCTCGTCACCTTCATTGGAATCCATGTACGCGTGCCCACTCCAACTTACTTTCGGACTTTCAAACTCGACCTGCACTCTCGCGCAAGGCGCAATCGGTCTCCAGCGATGGAGTCCGGTGTTGTCAATGGAAGTTGTGAAGTTAGCAAAGCCATTGGGCTGGACTGTTACACGGCCACGCACGCGCCTGGGAATGGGCGCACCTATCTCATCGCAACTGAATACTAATTCTTGGCCATGCCACTGCATATTGCTGGGTCCAATTTGAAAATAATCGGCTGCGCGACTGACTTGGCCTGCACCTCGCTCAGTCATCGTCCAGCGCTTACCTGCTTTTCCGTATAGCGCAATATTTAATGCACAAAAGTTCTCGGGATCTGCTACACCTCCATTTAATTTTCGTGCTAAGGCGTAGTAGGGAGAAAAAACACTACCTACAAAAGCTATCAAAGAGAGACCATGCGCACCATCGTCACTCAATGCATCGATATACCACCAGAGATAACCACCCGGCTTGACCTGCTGGTTGAATCGCGGTCTGCCATGAGTCTCGCTGCCGCTATTCGTCCCGACATAGCTGCCATCGGAACGCCAGGGCCCGGATGAACGCTGCCCCCCGTGAGATAGAGTCCTGGAATCATGGTTTTCGCTGAGGGCCGATGGAATGCCGATGTCCATCCATGGGTTGCCTGACCATAAAGGGCGCCCTGACTGCCCGGAAATAGACGGGCAAAGTCCTGCGGCAGTGTTCGAATTATTTGGTGCGGCTTTGCCTGTATCTCTAGGCCACATTGACGCAAATGTTGTAGACGACTGAGTTCGCATTTTTCGATCTCCGGTTGTGCCAAGGTATTGAAACCATCATCGGATGGAGCATTGATTAAACACAAAATACGTTCATGCGGTGTTTGCTGCAAGCCACTATCGTCACGGTCTTGCGCACATAAATAGACAGTTCCTGACTGAGGCAGTCGTCGATTTTGAAAAATATCAGTGAATTCACTTTTGTAATCATTGTCAAAGAAGACATTGTGTCGAACCAATGGAAACCCACTTGATTGCGCGTGCATAGATAAGGTGTAGGCTGAAAGAGAACGTTCCCGAAGGGCTGGAATTTGAAAAGAAGGGCGCAATTCTTCACCCAGCAAACCTTGTGAAAGTGCGTTGACATCGCCATTAAAGACTACGTAGTCTGATGCAAAGACTTCACCACCTTTAAGACAAACTCCAGTCACTTGGCCGTTTTTCAACATGATCCGTTCACATGTGCTGCCATAGCGCAGTGTTACGCCATAGGTCTGGCCCATGGCCGCTAATGCTCGGGCGACTTCAAACATCCCTCCTCGGACCGACCAGACGCCATCCATTTCAACTTGCGCAATCAGCATCAATGTTGCAGGGGCTAACCACGGTGATGATCCGCAATAGGTCGCATAGCGACCAAAAAGTTGTTGTAGACGGGGGTCGTGAAAATGCTTTCCTAAACTCTGCCATAAGCTTGAAAAGGGACCTAATCCTCCTAAAGCACTCAGGCCCCCTAAACCTAAGTCTTTCACCATAGAAATGACATCTGGCTTTTCACTTCTGATGTAAGGCTTCTCTAATGTGTTGTAGAGGGTTTGGGTTTGCTTACAAAATTCTAGAAATCTGACTGCTTCTTGCTTGTTAGTAAATTGCGCAATTGATTCAAAAGAAAGCGTTTTGTCGGAATGCAAGTCCAAATACCCATCGGTCCCAACCCAGGCATGTCGCGCCAAAATCCCTAAAGGCTCGAGCTCTAATAAGCTCTCTAATGAGCTTCCTAGCTCAGCGAGCATTTGGTCAAAAATCCAACGCATTGTGAATACAGTAGGTCCCGAATCAATGCCGACACCGTCTACATGCACCTGTCGAATTTTGCCCCCAGGCGTATCAGACGCCTCAAATAGTGTGACATCCAATCCTTTGTGCGCCAGAAGTAATGCGCTTACTAAACCTCCAATGCCTGCTCCAATTACAGCTACCTTGGGGCTATGCAATGCATTACCCATACAAGCGGTCTTTCCATCGACCTTTTATAACCTGGGGCGTAAATCTTGCAAACATGGACTCCGAGAAATAGCCATGTTGTGTCGCAGCACCAATAGCCTTTAAATGCGCACCGGTTCGTGCATAGGCATCCATAGCAGCAACGCTGTCCCACAAGGTAAATGTTGCCTGTCTTAAAAAAGGCGCCTCCCCCAAACCAACGGCTAATTGGCAACCATCTGCGTTTTCTAGGGCAGTTTGCGTAGCTGGTGCGTGCCTCCAAAAAGCTGCTGCTTTATTGATTCTGATCGATCCTCGTGTAAGCGCTGCCACCGGACCAGTGCTTGGTGTAGGAGATGTAATTAGAAGTGACGTGCCGTCCCAAGCTCCCTTGCAAGACCAAGTTTGCATTTTTACCAGACATATTTCATTAGCCCTGGCGAAATAAGACTTCATGATTTCAGCATGCGCGAGAAAGTCATCAGCATGGTGTGCGTTATCAAAAACCGCAAAAAGCCCCTGTCTTGAACCACTAGGCCGCAGACTAAAGCCACCCTCATGGCCACTACCGAGTACTTTTAAAAACCGAAGTCCGCGAATAGCTTGGAAAGGTTTTGAACCTTTTGCAATTAAAGACCAACCCCATAATCTAAATTCTTGTGCAATATCAGCTAACAACACTACAACTACTTGTTGATCTTGGCCTGCAATTAAAGTCATCAAACGCTACTTTCAATACAAAAATGTCTGCACTTTTAGAGGTGCAGACATTTTGTATTGCAAACTTTAAGGTTTCACTAAGGCCTGTAATTCTGGATGGTCTTTTGCCATAGGAGCACCATACAGTGGCTTGTATGCGCCTTGGTGGCAAGTAGTGCAATTGACCTTGGCCACATCACCTTTAGGTCCTAACCTGCTAGCAGGAAATTTTTCAGTCAACGGAATAATGTAGTCATTATTCAAATCTCTAGCCATACGTATTCCGTGCCAAGCGGTTACGCGCTGTGGTCGAGACTCCTCCCAAGACTGAAAATTTCTTGTGTTGTGGCAGTAGGTGCAGTTGACACCTAATGACTCAGACATATGCACCATCAGTGAATAGGTGTAGTCAGCTTGTTTGAGAGATACGCGATTGGCATTCGCGCCAACTCCTGCCATGGCCTGATTGCCGTTGAGCCTAATAGATGCATCGTCTTTTAAGAAAGGGGTGTAAGGATCAATTGGCAATGAAGTCAAACCCACGGTCTGAGTTGCTATGTTTTGATCTGCTGGATTACCCATCACACTATTGGCGTACTTACGATCTTTTGGTTCAAACCAAACATTGGCTGGGATGTTGTTTCCGCGATGGCATGTATAGCAAGTCACTCCAGTTTCAGCAACATGCGACTTCCAGTCTTGGTTCACACGTTGCGTCATTTGAATCATTCTTCTCGCAACAACCTTGGTGTACTTAGAGTCATCTGCAAGATTTTCTAAATTGTGGCAGTAAGCGCAACCGGCCTCAGGTGCCACCCATTGCGTAATCGAAAGCATGTGACGCGTAAATTGTGAAACACTCAAGTCTCCCAATACTTGTACGTTCTGATAAACCTGCTTGGCTTTAGGCCCCTCTTCAGACGCAGCATCGAGTGCAACTGGCGCTTGATTCAGCGAAGCTTGCTTGATCAGCGTTCGTGGGTTGTAAATTTGCTCCATGCCAGTCCCTCGAAAACCGGTTTGCACAGTTTCAATGGGGGGGCGCTCACATCCCGTTATAGAACTTACAGTGATGAGTAAAAGTAAGAATTTAAAAATAAGTCTCATGGTTTTACTCCCAAGATGGCTGGATCGACAACTGCCGGACCACTGATTGGATACATAGGCACCACATGGTGTTTAGCCGACCACAGATACCAGTTGTCCACGACGGTACCTGTCAACAAAATACCAATACCGCCTACTAAAGGACACAGTACGGCAAACCACCATGCCCACCGGTGTATGGACTCCATAGTTGCATTAAAGCCCATCGTCCATCGCCAAAATAATGCCGCCCGCTCCGAGGCAGTGCCTCGGTCTACGATTTGTTCAATCTCACGCTCGCCTCCATAGCGGCTGACCGCCAAAATTGTTGCTCCATGCATGGCAAACAAAAGAACCGAGCCATAGAGGAAAACAATAGACAAAGAGTGAAAAGGGTTGTAGAACAAATTTCCATATCGAAGCGATAAGGCAGAAACCCAATCGAGATGCGGGAAAACTCCAAAAGGCACAGCCTCTGACCAACTTCCCATCATGATGGGACGAAAGAAACCGCAAACCAGATAAAGCCATATTGCAGCGGCAAAGGCCCAGGCGATATGCGTGCCCAAACCAAGTTGTATAGCCCTTCGGTAAGTACGCACCCACCACAGCAGAATGGATACTGTTAGAAGGAATCCAACAATTAACCACCAACCCCCTTGGGCCAGAGGAGGAATACCCAATCCATAGGCTGGAGGTGGGGGCTCAAGCGCCAACCAAAATAATTGACGCAATAGCTGAATAGGATTCCAGTCAACCGAGGCCAGCATATTAAAGCCAATGATGTTGAAGGCAGCTATGCCAAAAACAAGCGAGGCAACGCCAAGCGTACCTAAATAAACAGGCCCGATCTGTGCGTTGCCAAGCCTTCCCAATAAGTGAAATAGAAAGGGATTGCCTGTTCGCTTGTCGTCCCCGCGGGGCAAAGCAACGCCATCATGCAAGGGCCCAACGGGCTGTACTGAGGTAAAGAGATTTTGATACTGTGCCATGTTCAATTTCCTTTTTGATCAAGTACGCCAAATTGGCATGTTGAGCCACCAACCCCACCACTCTGGCCAAGATCCTGTCCAAAATGGGCCACTAATCACAATACAAACAATCCCAAACCAAACTCCCGCTAAAGCTAAAAATAAACCTAATCTGTGGATACCGAGCGTGCCCACGGAATATCCGATCAAGTCTCTAAAAAAAGTATCTTCATGTTCTGGTGACTTAACTGTCTTGCCTTTACCCGGATTGGTAGCAGACAAAACCAAGCCCCCATGCATTGAAAGCGCTAAAACCGTAGCAAAGAAGAAAGTTACTGCAATCATGTGCCACGGGTTGTAGTGGAAATGCAAGTACTGATAGGCGGTATTGCTAACCCAATCTAAATGACTGAAGATGCCATAAGGAAACGCATGCCCCCATGCGCCCATGAGAACGGGTCTGATGACTTGCAGACTCACGTAGGCCAGTATTGCCATACTAAAAGCAACTGGAACATGAAGACCCATACCAAGTTTTCGGCAAATTTCCACTTCTCTCAGTGCCCAAGAAACAAAAGAGCCAATTGCGCACACCGTTATGAGTTGCCATAAACCTCCCTCCATCATCGGAGCAAAACGCAATCCGTAGGAAATATCGGGAGGCGCAATATTGATTTGCCACAGGTTCCAAGTAGGCCCCATAGCTGCTCCCCACAAAATCATTGCTGTCCCAGTTAGGGTAAAGAAAATGGTTGTAATTCCAAAAAACCCTACATAAAAAGGACCAACCCAAAAATCGAATAGATCACCCCCAAAAAGAGTGCCACCCCTTACACGATATTTGGCTTCAAAACTGAGCATAGACATAGTTGTACCCTCCAACCGATTGATTTTTATTGAGGTCTTTTGGAATTAAAAAATAGGCGAAAAGGACAGACGCATCGTTCCATGGGATCGAGCTGCGTCTGCCAAATAAAGACCAATAGTCCTTACTTTTGCGGCAAAGCCGCGTTTTGTGGTTTTGCCATCGCTGCTGCAGCTTTCGCTGTATCTGGATGCCAACTGTTGATGTTGTAACGATCGCCACTGATTTGAATCAGATGAATCGACGTTGAAACAAACGCAATCAAAAGTCCAACAAGAACTACTGCCTTGCGAGGATCTATCACACGCCATATACGCCACATAGTAATTTCCTTTCTTAATTCAATTGAGAAATAACGGTATAGACAGATGACTTCACTCCATTCAAAGTGCTAGTTGATCCCTCTGCACCGGGAAGCCAGTCGCGCCAATTAAGTGCCATCAACTTTCCAGCCAAAGCTAAAAACATAAACACTAAAAAAAGCATTACAAAAATTAACCAATAACCAGCTAAATGGTTATTGGTTTTTATTGCCATGTTTGTGTGCGTCATACTTATCTCCGTTACGTTAGTTTTTTAAAACCAAGGCCGCCAAATCCACACTAGACTGTGGGCGACAAAAGCACCAACAGCCCATAACAGGTAACCCTGTATGAAATAGCTGTGGAACTCTTGGGCTTCCGAATCAGTCAGCCCGGTAGGGTTAGCTGCATGAGTCATACTTTGCTCCTCTTTCAAAATGCCTTTCAGCGAATCCCTGACCCACAAGGGGTGCAGGACGGACTGTTGCAGCAGCTGCGCCACAACAGCTTGACCTCCGAACAAGTCGAAGGATTGGTCGGGCTAGCAAACTTTGAGATGCATCTTTCATGCATGCACCTCATCCTTGGCTTGCCCGAACAATTCAGTAAATCTTTGTGCAAAAACTTGGGAACTTCCGCTCTCTCTGGCGTCACGTTCAGCCTGGTCACGCATTCTTTTCGCAGCTGAGATGCGAATCAAAATAGGTTGCTGTTCGAGTAATTCCTCGAGCAATTTTTGTGCTTCTGGCTCCCAAGGAATAGATTGATCTGGGGCCATCCGACTCAAACTCCCTTCAATTTTGTCCATCTCTGTACCCAAGGGAAGGATATGGAAAAGGGCATCAAATAGAGCATTACAAAATTCTTGAATGATGTAGGTAGCCCCTGCATATCCCATGAAAGGGGTACCCGTATGGCGGCGAATCAGTGGCAGAGGAAAACTAGCAGGTATAAAACTAGTTCTCATCATCTTCTGGCCTTCACATTCCGCTAGATAGATTTTTTCGTTATAGCTGCCATAGAGCACCATCGGTGTTTTTTCAGTCACCAGTTTGCGCACTTCTTCATTGTTTGTTTTAGCGCCTGCCAGCCTAGCGATAGCAAAGTTGCAAGGCATGCCCATCTCATCTTCTAAGAAATGTCTAATCCCGCGTGTATAAGTTTCATTAGCAACTACCCCAAAGTTGGCAGTGCCAAAAAAATCTTGCGTTACCGAGCGCCACAAATCCCAAATTGGCTTGATGGTGCTGTGCTTTTCACGCTCTATGAATGGCTCTGGATCCAAACCTAGTAAAGCACCTAGCGAACGCAAAAACTTGGTTGTGCTGTGAAGTCCTATAGGAGCCTGCAAGTAAGGACGCTCAAGGGCTTCACAAAGCATTCGACCGAATTCTCGGTACATACAAATATTGACATCCGCTTCCACCAAACGTGACACATCGGCCAAGTGGCTACCTAGCGGAAAAACCATATTCACTTCCGCACCAATGCCCTGCACCAACCTGCGAATTTCAGCCAAATCACTGGGAGAGTTGAACGTACCGTAGCTAGGGCCAATGATGTTGACGCGGGGACGCTCCCCTTCCTTGCGCGTACGTTGGGGTATTTTTTTTAATCCATATTGCTGCCAAAGCCAATACATGGCGCGATTAGCACACTGCCATTGATCTTCATCAATAGTTCGAGGCAAAAAGCGCTGTAAATTGGTGCCCTCTGGCGTTACACCCCCACCAATCATTTCAGCTATAGAGCCCGTTACAACAACAGAGGGCAGATCTGGATCAAGAACTGCATTAGCGCGGCGCATAGCACCTTCAGTTCCCTCTCGTCCAAGTTGCTCTTCAGCCAGTCCAGTGACAACAATTGGTAGTTCGTGCGGCGGCAGTGCATCCGTGTAATGCAAGACCGAGGTCACTGGCAAGTTCTCGCAACCTACTGGGCCATCAATCACCACTTGAAGGCCCTTGATGGCAGAAAAAACGTACACCGCCCCCCAGTAGCCTCCTGCGCGATCATGGTCAAGAACCAACATCAGATCATTGCCTCCGATTTTTGTTTCTTGAGTTTTTTCTCTAACAGTCGGCGTGTCTCATTCCTGAATTCTGGACGCTCAAGGGGAATTCCATGTGCACTCTCCCAAACACCTGCACTCGCTCCTGTTCCTGTTTCAGCAAAAAAGGATTTCATGGCTGCAAATCGATGTTTGTTTGCAATAGTGGTGTTAATCACTTGCGCCAATGAACCCGCACCTGCTGGCCCCATCAATGGTCGAGCAGATATCAAATTAGTGAAATACAGACCAGGAATACTGAGCTCTTTGCCTGCTTGCACAACTGGCGTTGTGCCAACCACTAAATCAGGCTGCCATTCGTGCATTGCTGCTATATCTTGTTCAAGAGAAGCACGGAATTGAACGTGGACCCCTTTGGCTTTGAGCCATTGGTAATCTTCATCACTCCAATCAGTACGAGGACAAGCAGTTCCTACATAACGGAGATCTGCGCCACTCTCTAGCAATAACCGAGCTACAAGAAGCTCCGATCCTTCATAACCACTCAAAGTGATGCGCCCCTTAATTGGCGTATTGGCAATTCCATTTTTGATAACTGGCAAAATAATATTTTTAGCCGCATCAATACTTTTTTGTGGCACATTGGCTGCACTGCCAACTGCCTGTAACCATGATTGCGTCCCTTCATAGCCAACAGGCGCAGAGCCAACAATAGGCCTTCCAGCGGCTACAAATTCGCGAATACTAGCCGTATAAAAAGGGTGAATAGCAGCAACTGCAACACAGTCTAAGGCTGCATAAAGTTCGCGCCACTCTCTGGTCGGCACAACGGGCCCAATGGCGAGCCCCATAGGGCCCAGCATGCTGGCGATGATCATCGGGTCAGCTGGAAACATTTCACCTAATAAAGTCACAGTAGGCTTATCGGAGCGACCACTGCGTGGCGCTTGTACTGGACCTGCATCAATCTCTTGTCTGGCATATTTCAGCATTGCTCCAGCCAAGATATCTTTTGCCTCCGCATGCGTGGGCACACCAAAGCCTGGTACGTCAATGCCAATAATGCGAACGCCATTTATCTCTTGCGGTAGCAGCTGCAAAGGAACGCCACTTGCCGTTGGTACACATAAATTAATGATGACTATTGCATCGTATTTGGTCGGATCCGCTTGGTCATAGACAGACTCACGGATATCTTCGAATAATTTCCCGGTAACGAGTGACTCTGAATTGAATGGAACATAACCAACACTGCGTTTTGCCCCATAAAAATGGGAGGTGAAGGTCAAGCCATACACACAGCAGGCAGAACCCGACAAAATAGTTGCCGTGCGTCGCATACGCAGTCCAACTCTGAGTGATCCAAAAGCTGGACACATGCTTTGTGGTTGACTGTGTGGCCCAGAAGCGTTGTCTAGCGGATAGTCCTTCGCATATTTCTCTAAAACCTCCGACTTGCCAGCAACTTTTGCAGCGGCCAACAATTTCTCTCCACCTGAATGGCAACCCATGCCATCGCCCTCGATTGAAGGGCTAGTGGGAGAACTGACAATAGGGATGGTTTTAGGCATGAACTAGTGGCAATCTATTTTTAGGCTTCGTCGTAGACAACTTCTAACGATGGCTTGATGTCTTCAACCCGTCCACACATATCCATTTGCGTTGCTGGCTCTAGCACTACATTGCGGCCCACAGTGTCCGCACTAAACAAGCCTAGCAATTGGTCTTGCGTCTGCGGATGCGGCCGCACCGGGGGCGCTTCACCCACATTGGTAGCCAGCTCCTCAAATAGCGGTCCCCATTGGGTACCTGGAATTCCAATGATTTCGTAGCTCGCACTTTTTCGCCGAATATCTTCGTCTGCTGGAATAGCCGCTAAAACAGGAATTCCCACCTTCGTTGCAAATGCTTGGGCCTCACCCGTTCCATCATCTTTGTTAATGACCATGCCCGCTACACCCACATTGCCGCCGAGCTTTCGGAAATACTCCACTGCAGAACAAACGTTGTTGGCAACATACAAAGACTGCAAATCATTACTAGCCACCACAATGACTTTTTGGCACATATCGCGTGCAATAGGCAGACCAAATCCACCACAAACCACATCGCCTAAAAAGTCGAGCAAAACGTAGTCAAACCCCCAATCATGGAAACCTAGTTTTTCAAGCGTTTCAAAACCATGAATAATTCCTCTTCCGCCGCAACCGCGACCAACTTCAGGTCCTCCGAGTTCCATTGCAAAAACGCCGTCGCGCTTAAAACACACATCACTGATACTGATTGCCTCACCCGCTAACTTCATGCGAGAAGACGTCTCAATGATGGTGGGACAAGCCTTACCACCAAATAACAAACTGGTTGTATCGCTCTTAGGATCACAACCAATCAAAAGAACTTTTTTGCCCTGCTGCGCCATCATGTAACTGAGGTTGGCCAACGTAAAGCTTTTGCCGATTCCTCCCTTTCCATAAATGGCAATGATTTGGGTCTCTTTGGTAGGCGCTCCTGTGTGTACAGGGTCTACTTGTTGCGCGGCCTCTTGACGCAGTCGCTCCACGAATTGAATCGGCTGGCTGTTTCCATCTAATTGCTGTGTCATGCGTTCGAGCTCCAATCCAAAACCATTTTTAGGCACATAGCATCACCAAAAGCAACCTCATACGCCTGCCTGGCATGCGAGGGGTTTTCGTGGTGCGTGATCAATCCTTGCAGCGAGAGCCGCCCTGTATTGACTAACTCCGTTACTGCTTGAAGGTCAGCGCGCTTCCATTCAGCCGCTGTACGAATTTGCGCTTCCCGCATGAATGCAGGGGCGTAATCAAAAGCGAGTTTTTCTTTGTAAAAGCCAGCTAATACGATTTCCCCCATTGGCTTAAGACGCAAGATCAATTTATCCAAAATGCTGGCGTCGCCGCTTACCTCGTAAATGGATTCGTAATCACGGCGATCATCCTCATCGGGGTGGATCACGTTGTAGCCCTCAGCGCCAGCGCGCCGCGCGTCTTGTGTTTCCCATACTGTGGGCGCTCGCGCGCCTGATGCCACGGTCATACGCGCCAACAAACGCCCCATGACACCGTGGCCAATAATCAAATCAGGAGCAATAATTTTTTCCCGCTTACCACCCATGGATACAGCGTGATAAGCCGTAGCGGCCAAAGCTAATAAAACTGCTTGCGCGCCCAAGGATTCACTTACAGGCATCACCCGCGCATGGTTAGTAACCAAATGCGAGGCTGAAGCACCGAATAAGCTGCGCACGCCCTGAAAACAATTAGCGCCAGGAACAAACACACGTTGCCCCTCTTTTATGGAGGATTTGCTACCAGCATGGGTAACACGCCCAACAGTCTCGTAACCAGGAACCAGCGGATATCCCATTCCAGGGAAGGGTGGCATGCTGCCATCCCAGAGCAATCGCTCGGTTCCGGTGCTGATACCGCTGTATTCCACAGCTATTTGGATATCTTCCTCACCAACAGAGGGTAGAGACAACTTCTCTAGCGCTAGTTGTTGTGGGTTTTTGAAAACCACGGTGTGTGCGTGCATGAGTGTATTTTTTTACTTACATTGATGTGTGTCAATTTATATTTACATTAATTACGATGAAACTAGGGCAAACACTTAGATTTACGCCCCAATAACAACTTTGCATGTACCGGCATGGGATTGGGAATTTGCTCTATGTGACTAAACCCCGCTTGGTGCATGAGCTGCATTAATTCCATGGGGGTCCGCAACCGTCCAGAGCCCATTGCAAGCAAATAAAAATGGAAATAGGCCTCCCCGTCAGACTTTTCGCCGGGTTCATTAGCCATTGGTTCAGCAATCAACAAACTACCACCTGCTGGCAAGCTCTCATAGATGGACTTCAAAAGCGCGAGCACCACCGCGTCGCAATGGTCATGCGCAATGCGAACCAATGTCACAAGATCTGCCCCCTTTGGCAGGGCATCTTGGGTGAAATCTCCGGGCACAACTTGAATTCGCTCGGATAAGCCTTTGCGCGCGACGCTTTGCGAACTGACCTTGCAAACATCAGGAAGGTCGAACAAGGTAATCCGCAAATGGGGGTAAGTTTGTGCCAATTCGCTGGCAAAACGGCCCTGGCCACCTCCAACATCTAATACGCAGTGACAGTCTTGGAAGGGATAGGAGGAAAGAATCTCTTCGATTACAAATGTTTGCGAGGCTGCCATTAACTCCGAATATCGGGCAAAAGTTTGCGCTGCATCTGCTGCACCTGATTTGCGGGCTTCTTGCGCTTCGCCAGCTTGGGCATAAGGCCAGTATTCGCTCATCTCACCAGACCATGATTCATGCAAGATTGCGACAGGGTCGGTCATATCTTGGTAGAGCAATTGGTTGTGCTCGATCATGGCGCGAATTCCAGGGTGGCTGACGATAGGAGCGCCCAAAGGTCCAAGACCAAATCGGTGCTGGCCTCGTCGCTCCAGTAAACGCAAAGTAACCGCAGATTGGATTAAGCGTTGCAAACCTGCCTCGGGTACGCGCGAAAAGGCCGATAACTCGGCCAATGTTTTAGGCGATTCCATCAGGTTTTCTAGTATTTTGAGTCGCACACATCCCAGCAGCACTTGGGTATGCACAAAGCCCGCCATAAGATCAAACACCTGACGGGTCCTGTACTGGGTAAACCATCGCGTAACAGGATTAGATAGCGCCCAACGATAGATATCGGGTCGGGTCAACATCCGATCCCGCCACATAGAGAGCACATCGCGCCAATGTGCGCGTTCGCGGTGGGTCAGACCAACGTCTGCAAGATCAAGGTGTCGCATGGGCGTATTTCTTTGAAATGCTGCTGGGCACCAAACGCTCAGACTCCGAGCGCACAATATTTCTGAGGGTCTCTGCGCTTGCAACTGGGGGCACTGAATCAACAGCGCAATCAATCAGGTTTTCAAAGTAAGAGATCGCTCCACCGAGACCTAATTCGTGTGCCACACTAGGCCTACCGTGTTGCGCATCCTGGCCGGTTGGTTTTCCTAGCTCTTGCGCTTGACCCACTACATCACGGATATCGTCTGCAACTTGGTAGGCCTCACCCAAGCACTCGCCAAGAGCCCGCCAAGGTAGCGGGTCAGCACCAGCAGACTGTGCGCCAGCACAGGTAGCCGCCACGAACAAGGCACCTGTTTTGGCTCTTTGGTATTGCGCCAAATCAGCGCGCGTTTCACACTCCCAAGCCTGTCCTGCAACGATACCGTCTGGGACACCCACACCATCCGAGACGGTCTGCATTAGTGCAATGAGTCGCTCAGGATGGGCCTTACCAGCCTGAAGTAACACTTGGTATGCCATGACAATTAAGCCGTCACCAGTGAGCAATGCAAGGGCTTCGCCATAGGCTTTGTGCACGCTTGGGCGTCCCCTTCGTGTGTCAGCGTTGTCAAATGCTGGCATGTCGTCGTGCACCAATGATGCGCAATGCATCATCTCTATGGCCACTCCTGCAGCCTGCGTTAATTCGGGGGCTTGGGTGCCACATGCGTGGGCAACCGCCATACAAAGTTGCGGACGAATTCGTGCACCACCAGAAAATAGCGCGTGCCGCATTGCTGCAATTAACCTTGGAGGGGCGGATGGCCCCAAAGCTTTTTCAAAGTGAAGAGCCAAAGCTTTTTCAGCCATTTGGTGAAGATTCATGCGTTGCCCCTAAAATTCGATTCGTAAGGATAAATTGACACTTCTTTATGTAAATGTATCAAGACATAAGGATTTGTCAACCGTGTTTAACTAGGGCAAAAAATGGATCGCAAACGGCCCACATAATGCAACACTATCTGCTTAAAAAATGGGGATCTCCATGAAAGACCACGCACTTCGACACATCTTGCACAACGAGGTGCATGCGCGCCCCCCCGAACCTATCGTCGGCCCCATGGCAATTTCCCACTTAGTCATGCTTTATGCCGATAGCAGCAAGCAATCAAGTCGCAACCATTTGCAACAACTGCTCAGTAGCCACCAACTGCCACTCCCCGATAGTGAGACCAACCATATAAGCGTTGATATCGGGATGTTTCGTTTGCGCTGGGAACTCCATACTGAGTTCACCAGCTGGACATTCATGCGGGCCTGTAACGATAAGATGTTGGAGTCCAATGCCCGAGCGCAAACTGCCATAGAGGAAGTACCCCAGAAGTGGCTGGAGAATTTACCAGGGGAGACCCTCTCAAAGATTCATCTCTGGCTCATTCCTTCCAAAGGGTTTGCCCACCATTCCGTAGTAGCTGAGGTCTTGTACGAAGACTCCCTGGTTGCCTCGACTTTGGCTGATGGCCACGGTGAGGTCTACACCGACTTTCAAATCCATCCAGATGGATTTTCTCGGATGCTGCTGCTGGCAGGCTCCATCACTGCAAGGCGCCAAGGCCGTTTGGTTCAACAGCTACTAGAGATTGAGACCTACCGAATGGCTGCTCTTTTAGGACTGCCTGCCGCTCGCTCAGCCGGATCGGTCTTACTGGATGCTGAAAAAGAACTGGCCGAATTGGCAAAGTCTATTCAGTCCGCGAGCGTGCAAGACGAGGCCTCATTGCTAGATCGGCTAACCCGTCTGGCTGGAATGGTAGAGGGGCAATACGCGTCCACCCACTCCCGTTTTTCAGCAAGCAAGGCTTACTTTGAATTAGTTGACCGAAGAATTGGTGATATTGCCGAGAGTCGGATACAAGGCCTGCAAACTATTGCCGACTTTATGGATAGACGGTTAACCCCAGCGCGCAGTACCTGCGAATGGGCTTCACGTCGACAAACTGCACTGTCAGAGCGGGTCTCTCGCATGAGTAATCTGTTGCGTACCCGAGTGACGTTCGAGCAACAACAAAATAGCCAACTGTTTTTAAGCAATATGAACAAGCGCCAAGGCTTGCAGTTACAACTGCAAGCAACTGTCGAAGGGCTTTCCGTGGCCGCCATCACTTACTACATCATGGGACTTATCGACCATTTAACCCGGGCTGGAGAAAAGCTGGGTTGGATCCACTCCCCTGAACTCGCCTCAGCCATTAGCCTGCCATTTGTCGTTGCTATGGTGTGGTGGGCGATTCACCGCATACACAAACGCGTGTTCAAAAACTGATAGAGGAAAATCCTTTTTTTATAGGGATTTCCCTTGAAGTCGTATATGTGCTTGCGAAAAGAGCGATAGGGGGATAAATTGGTGGTAGAAATGGCTATCTCGCCATTGTCCATGGCCTACCGAGCACCAACCCCTATGAATTCAAATGCTGTTTTGCAAAAGCTCCATTGGCTGACCCCTCTCTCGAAAATTACGTGGACGGCGATGTCCATGTTCTCCAAAAATACGTCTGCATCTAACGAAGATTTTTCTAGGGACTTCAAGGGTAACCCCGCCGAATGCCAATCCTCCATTTTGTCCATCATCGAGTCAGAAATCATTCCCCGCCTCCTCAAGGCAGAACGGGTAGACAGTTCTCATCTGAGTTTGGTCCCACCTTCTAGGGCCATGCCCTCCGAGAAGGAAATCGAAACCTTTGTCACGCTTTGTATTTCCCAAGACCCGCATGTTGCGCAAGCATTTGTGAACCGTTTATTGGCTGAAGGCCTCAACACCGAGCACATCTTTTTGCAACTCATCACGCCTGCGGCCCGCTACCTAGGTACGCAATGGGAAACCGACCGCATGGACTTTTCACAAGTCACCCATGGCTTGGTGCGCTTACACGCAATTGCCCATGAAATTGGTTTTGCCTACCAGGACGGGCCCTTGATCAAGGGTGAAATCAAACGCGTGATGATTGCATCTGCCCCAGGGTCAGAGCATTTGCTTGGGCCCACCATCGTGGCTGAGTTTTTCCGCAAAGAAGGTTGGCAAGTGGTGGTGGAGATTTCACCCTCGGCCCATGAATTAGTTCAGGCAGTGGGTAACGAATGGTTTGATACGGTGGGTTTATCCGTGAGTATTGAGCAACAACTTACCGACCTTTCCACGCTGGTAGCTCAAATTAAACGTTTCTCTCGCAACCCCAGGGTTGCAGTTTTGCTAGGCGGTCCGATTTTTACGATTCGCGATTTACAAGCTGCTGATTTTGGAGCTGGTGGCATCTGCACCAACGCCAAAGAGGCGGTTTCATTGGCACTTTCCTTGCAACCCAATGATTAATTAAAGCTAGTTGCTGTTACGCAAAAAAAGCTTTTCTATATGCGCGTGAACGGCCTCTAATTCATGGCTGTTTGCAGCATGCAACTCTGTCATGGTGCCGTGCATCATCTTTTTAACCAAGCCGCGCGATAGAGTTTCAAGCACCGCGTCCAAATTCTCACCGCGTGCCAGCATTTTTCGGGCTTTAAGTAGCTCTGCTTGACGCCATTCATCCGCCGTGCTGTTGAGCCTTTGAATGAGGGGCACGCTAGAGCGCTGATCCATCCAACGGTGGAAGTTTTGCACGCCTTTTTCAATGATGGTCTCGGCATGTCCGACGGCGGCCTGTCTACTTGCTTGACCAACTTGCACCACACCAGAGAGATCGTCGACGTTGTAGAGGTAGACATCACTGAGTGACTTTACTTCTGGCTCTATATCCCTGGGTACGGCCAAATCCAGCATAAACATGGGCTTCTTTTTCCGGCGCTTGACAGCGCGCTCGACAGCGCCAAGACCGATCAAAGGAAGGGTACTGGCAGTGCAACTGACTACAACGTCAAATTCATGCAAGCGCTCTGGCAAGAGCGATAACTGCATCACCGTGGCGCCCATCTCTTGGGCTAACCTATCGCCTTTTTCTAGGGTGCGGTTGGCGATCGTCATGCTGAGGGGCCTCTTGGCACCGAAATGTTGAATACACAACTCAATCATCTCACCAGCGCCTACAAAAAGCACTTTGGTTTTGCTGAGGTCTTCGAACAACTGTCCAGCCAGCCGCACAGCAGCAGCGGCCATGCTGATCGAATGCGCGCCGATTTCGGTGGTGGAGCGCACCTCTTTGGCTACTGAAAACGAGCGCTGAAAGAGTTGGTTGAGCGTTGTGCCCAAGGCGCCGGCGCTAGAGGCGATCCGCACTGCATCTTTCATTTGCCCCAATATTTGAGGCTCGCCCAAAACCATGGAGTCCAAGCCACTGGCCACACGAAAAGCATGTCTCGTTACATCTTGGTCCTGCAGGCAGTAGAGATGCTGGTTCAAGGATTGAGTGGCTACCGCTCCTTGGCGCGCAAGCCACTCCAAAGTTTGGGGAAGTTGCGCATCGGTGCCGGAGCAATAAATTTCGGTCCGATTACAGGTGGACAAAATCGTGGCCTCGTTTTGCCCCTGCAAGTTAGCACGTAGAGTCGAAAGGGCAAGTCCCATTTGGTCGACCGCAAAGGCAAACTTACCTCGAATATCTAGCGGAGCAGTATTGTGGTTTAGCCCTAGAGCCCAAACAGCCATTTTGTGAGAAATTAGTTAAATTGTTGCTACATTAACACATGTAAACCTAAATTGACAACAGGCAAAATATGGATTCAGGTTCAGTCCGAAACTATTTGATCGGATTACAAAGTCGAATTACCTCCGTCATTGCGCAGATGGATGGTGGCAACTTTCTGGCGGACCAGTGGGAAAAGCCAGCTGGCGAAGTTCTTCAAGGTCAAGGAATTACCCAAATTTTGGAAAACGGGTCCGTATTTGAGCGCGCGGGTTGTGGCTTCTCGCATGTATCGGGACCACAACTTCCCCCCTCCGCAACCCACAATCGGCCAGAACTATCGGGAGCACCTTTTGAGGCGATGGGGGTTTCGCTGGTATTTCATCCACGCAACCCTTATGTGCCCACCGTACATATGAATGTTCGCATGTTGTCAGCTACCCCTGCGCATGGGGAGAAGGTCGCTTGGTTTGGCGGCGGCATGGACTTGACCCCTTACTACGGCTTTGAAGAAGACGCAGTGCACTTTCACCAAACCTGCAAAGACGCATTGGCCCCCTTTGGGGACGCGCTCTACCCGCGCTTTAAAAAATGGTGTGACGACTATTTCTACCTCAAACACCGCAACGAGCAACGTGGCATTGGTGGGATCTTCTTTGATGACTTTGCTGAGCTTGGCAATGAACAAAGTTTCGCCATGCTGCAAAGCGTGGGAGACGCTTTGTTAACCGCCTACCTACCAATTGTTCAAAAGCGCAAAGATACGCCTTATGGTGAACGCGAGCGTGCACACCAGCTATATCGCCGCGGGAGGTATGTTGAATTCAATTTGGTCTGGGACAGAGGTACCCACTTTGGCTTGCAGTCTGGTGGTCGAACCGAGTCCATTTTGTTGTCAATGCCCCCTTTGGTAAGTTGGTCCTACCAGCGACAAGCACCCAGTGGCAGTCCAGAACACGAACTCATGCAACACTTTCTCGTCCGACGAGAATGGCTGTAATCCTTTGCCGCTTATCCTCATTCCTACAAACTCTTCGAGCTAACTCACCACCTCAAGTCCCCTCACCATGACAACACCATTTCCACTCAGCCGCCCTCGCCGCTTGCGCCGTGATGACTTCACCCGTCGCTTGGTCCGCGAAAACGCCTTGAGCGTCAACGATTTGATCTACCCCGTCTTCGTGCTCGAAGGTGAAAAACGTCGTGAATCTGTGGCGTCTATGCCAGGGGTAGACCGCGTGAGTTTGGACCTCTTATTGCACGTCGCCGAAGAATGTGTGCAACTGGGCATTCCTGTGATGGCACTCTTTCCAGTCATCAGCGCAAACCTTAAAACACCCGATGGCAAAGAAGCTACTAACCCCAAGGGATTGATTCCCCATGTGGTCTCCACCCTGAAAAAACACTTCCCCAATTTGGGCATCATGACCGACGTTGCGCTTGATCCCTACACCAGCCACGGCCAAGACGGTTTGTTAGATGAGACGGGTTACATCCTCAACGACATCACTGTCGAGGTGCTGAAACAACAAGCGCTTACTCAAGCCAATGCAGGCGTTGACATCGTGGCGCCTAGCGACATGATGGACGGACGCATTGGCGCAATTCGCAATGCCCTAGAAGCAAACGGCCACATCCACACACGCATCATGGCTTACAGCGCTAAATATGCCAGCGCGTTTTATGGGCCGTTCCGCGATGCGGTTGGCTCAGCTGCAAACCTCGGCAAGAGCGATAAAAAGACTTACCAAATGGATCCAGGTAACACCGACGAGGCATTGCGCGAAGTCGGACTCGACATCGCTGAAGGTGCGGACATGGTGATGGTCAAACCCGGTATGCCGTATCTCGATGTGGTGCGCCGTGTCAAAGACGAATTCAAAGTGCCAACCTTTGCCTACCAAGTTTCTGGCGAATACGCCATGCTCAAAGCCGCCGCACAAAACGGTTGGCTCGACCACGATGCGGTGATGATGGAAAGCCTACTCGCTTTCAAACGCGCTGGTGCAGACGGCATATTGACTTACTTCGCCCTGGATGCAGCCAAAAAGTTAAACCAGTGATGTGAGCAACTTGATGTCACTACAACTGACCATTGCTACACGCGAAAGCCGTCTTGCCCTTTGGCAAGCCAACCACGTCAAGCAACTTTTGGAGGGCCTTGGCCATCACGTCACTTTGATGGGCATGACCACCATGGGTGATCAAATTTTGGACCAGCCATTGAGCAAAGTGGGTGGCAAAGGTTTGTTCATCAAAGAACTAGAAGTGGCGATTGCGAATGGCTCCGCGCATATTGCGGTGCATTCGCTCAAAGATGTGCCGATGGATTTGCCAGAAGGTTTTCATCTGGCCTGCATCATGGCGCGAGAAGACCCCCGCGATGCCTGGGTATCGCCGAACTTCGAGAGTCTGGAGAGCCTTCCACACGGTGCTGTGGTGGGAACCTCGAGTTTGCGAAGAACAGTCTTATTACAAGCACTTCGTCCTGATTTAAAAATTGAACCTCTGCGCGGCAATTTAGATACGCGTTTGAAAAAACTCGATGAAGGCCAATATGCGGGCATCGTTCTCGCAGCTGCTGGTTTGAAACGACTGGGTTTGAAAGACCGCATTCGCCATATCTTTGACCTCAACAAAATGATTCCTGCTGCTGGCCAAGGAGCGATTGGTATTGAGATTAGTTCTAGCCGCATGGACTTGGTGCAAACCTTAGCCAGCTTGAACGACATCACTACTGCAGTCGCGGTCTATGCAGAGCGCGGCGTGAGTCGCGCGATGGGCGGTAGTTGCTCCATGCCGTTGGCTGCGCACGCCACGATCCATCAAGGAACTTTGTCTATTCATGCGGCGTGGGGTGATCATCTCAAAGCAGGCACTGCTTTGATACATGCCCATGACCAAAAGTCCATCGACTTGCAAGACCCGCACGTGCTTTCTCTCGCCAGTGCATTGGGCGACTCAGTGGCCCGCAAACTCATTGCGCAAGGTGCTGTGCCCAGCACACAACCCAGCGCACCGCTCAACGCACCACCTCACTAATTGTTTAATCTCGCATGTACGCTCCACTTCAAAACGACACCTTTTTAAAAGCTTGCCTTCGCCAAGCGACAGACCACACACCAGTGTGGTTGATGCGACAAGCAGGACGTTACTTGCCTGAATACTGCGCCACGCGTGCTAAGGCCGGCAGTTTTATGGGGCTGGCCACCAATGTGGACTACGCCACCGAAGTCACCCTGCAGCCTTTAGATCGCTATCCGCTTGACGCTGCTATTTTGTTCAGCGACATCTTGACCGTGCCGGATGCCATGGGATTGGGTTTGAGCTTTGCGCAAGGTGAAGGCCCCCGCTTTGCAAAGAATGTGCGGGATGAGGCCGCCGTTACCGAACTCGCAGTCCCCGATATGGACAAACTGCGCTATGTGTTTGACGCGGTCACATCGATTCGTAAAGCCTTGAACGGGCGTGTACCCTTGATTGGTTTTTCTGGCAGCCCTTGGACATTGGCTTGCTATATGGTCGAAGGTGCTGGCTCAGACGATTACCGCCATGTCAAAAGCCTGATGTACAGCCGCCCTGATTTGATGCACCGCATTTTGCAAATCAATGCCGATGCGGTGGCGCTTTACTTGAACACACAAATCAAAGCCGGCGCGCAAGCGGTGATGGTGTTTGACAGCTGGGGCGGCGTGCTGGCAGATGGTGCATTCCAAGAATTCAGCTTAGCCTATACCAAGCGGGTACTAGACCAGTTAATTCGCAGCCATGATGGCCAGACTATTCCCAGCATTGTGTTTACCAAAGGTGGCGGCTTGTGGTTGGAAGAAATGAACACGCTCGACTGCAACGTCTTAGGTTTAGATTGGACGGTCAATCTTGGCAAAGCAAGACGAGCTGTTGGCGGTACAGCTGGAAATCCCGGCAAAGCACTGCAAGGCAATTTAGATCCCAATGTGTTGTTTGCGCACGCATCAGCGATTGAAAAAGAAGCGCACAAAGTGTTGGACAGCTTTGGAACGCCCCATACAGACCGCAACACCACAGGGCCTACACACATTTTTAACTTAGGCCACGGCATAAGCCAGTTCACACCGCCAGAGAGTGTTGCGGTGTTGGTAGATGCGGTGCATAGCCACTCGCGTGCACTAAGAGCGCGCAGTTAAATAGTCGGCATTCCAAACTTAAAACACTGCGTGGTCGCCACGCTCAGGAATCGCCTCGCCTTTGACCCACTTGCCATAAGCATCGAGCAGTGTTTGCTCTCCATATGAAGGGGTGGCGTCTGCATCGTAGCGCTGTGCGTGTGCATCCCATACCAACATGGATTCACTAGCGTAGTAATGGCCTATACGGGCTAATTCAGCTTTCACTGCTAGTGGCGGAATTAGTTTTCCCAATGCGCCCAATACAAGGGCGATGCCACGCAATAGACCTAGTGGAACACTTGTAAAGCGCGACGGTTTACCAAGTAATTGGAATAAATATTCACCTTGTTCATAAGGCGTGATGGCAGGCCCGGGGCCACCAATAGGCAATATGCGGTTGTGTCGGATCTCTATCTCTAAGCATCCCGCTAAGTAATCAGCTACATCATGATCGCTGATAGGTTTACATGCTGTTTGTTTGCCATCTCCAAAAATCAGATAAGGCTTTCCCTCCTGCAC
>JAGWXI010000107.1 GCA_018969975.1 Burkholderiales bacterium | reverse complement strand
ATAAACTCTCCAGATAGTTGATTTATAGGTTGATGACGAGGGACTTAGCCCTCGCCAGTGCACTTTTAAGCAAGTGCTTCCTCTATTTAGAAATGTGCGCAATGATGTAGTAATTTCAGCCAAATCGATTGGTTATGAACAAGTGTCAGCGATATACGACCAAGTAGTTAGTGAGTTTTATTTTAGGAAATGAGGAAATGAGAATTGACTGCTTGCTAATTCGCCTGTGTGGAAAAGCGAGGGCTTTAAAGCTAATTGTGATAGCATAAACATATGACAACAGTTACTTTTGACACGCATAAGTTCGTCAAAGAACTCCGTGATGCTGGAGTTCCCGAACTCCAAGCCGAGGCATTTGTTCGTGCACAGCAAGAAATACTGTCGCAAGCCTTGGACACGACGCTTGCCACCCGTGCAGACATAAACGGAATTAAGACTGAAATTGCATTGATGGATGCCAAAGTTGACAAACTATCATGGATG
Organism: Burkholderiales bacterium; assembly: GCA_018969975.1. Taxonomy (GTDB): domain Bacteria; phylum Pseudomonadota; class Gammaproteobacteria; order Burkholderiales; family Burkholderiaceae_C; genus Limnohabitans. Next base: position 6,243 of record JAGWXI010000107.1, on the reverse strand, counting down.
ATGGGCATCCTCATTGCAATAGCCATCGCCAACTTTGCCAAGCAATTTTTCTAATCCCCCCTGCTTTTGGGCCTAGCCAGTAAAGGATTTAAAAGTCTAAGGCCCCACTGCTCGCGAGAGTGGTGGGGCTTATTACTTGGTGTTGCGTGTGCGGTGTCGTTTAAAACGACAGGTCTAGGCAATAAAAAACCCGCACTAGGCGGGTCAAAGAGGTGTCGTTTAACACGACAGTGGGTGTTATGAAATGACGCCACCACAGCGAATGGCTTCAAGCACAACATCATTCTTAAAGTCGCGTATGGAACCGCGAGCATGGTTTGCCATCTGTTGCAACTGCTTGGTGGGCACAGTGTTTGGCTTGAGTCCCATACTCACCAGAATTGCCTGTCCCATTGGCACATAAGCACTTGGCGTTGTGATTTGATTCATTTCAATCAAGTGGCAACGATTCACGATTCCTTGATCTACCTTGCTGAGGTAGTTGGTGGTCAAGAAAAACATACACCGCTTGAGCCCCATGGGTGAGCGCAATGATTGTTGTGCCCCAATCGTTAAACGTTCCACTTCATCCAACACAAAATAATCGTGCTGAGAAAAGTGCCACACTGGCATGCGACTGTTGAAGTTGTTAACCGTTTGAATGATCGTGGTGCTGCTGAGTCCTCCACCACAGCGAAACAGCTCTGTTTGAGTATGACTGGGAATGGGCGCAGTCATTTGTCCAACTCCCAATGCCATATTCCAATCACCGCCGTAGGCGGCTTCAAGCAACTCTGGCAACAGTTCAGCCAGCGTTGTTTTGCCAGTTCCCCATGTGCCGTGCAGCAAGATTCCAGTCTTGCCGCTGAAGGGGAACGGCAGTTTGCGAGAAAGAATCAATTCAAGCGTTTTGCGTTCAGCAGCGTTGGAGAACAAAAAGTCATCCAAGCAGTTTGGTGTAAGTGCGTTCATAAACTCTCCAGATAGTTGATTTATAGGTTGATGACGAGGGACTTAGCCCTCGCCAGTGCACTTTTAAGCAAGTGCTTCCTCAAACAGCGAATTTGCATGCGCCATGTTCGCTGCAACACGTTCTGCTTGTTTACGCTCTACTGCAACCTTGGCCTTTTGCTTGGTCTGCTTTTCCTCTTTGGTGAGCTTGGGCACATTCTTGGCAACAGCGGCCTTGACCTTTGCAGTGTTTTTCTTCAAATCTGCCACTCGCTGTGTCTCAGCATCGCGCTCAGCCTTTGCAACTGCACGAGCCGCAGCTTGCTGTTGGCTGTAGTAGGCAGCAAGAGCTGCATTCACAGCGCTGTCGTGTCGAATCACAGCGTTGGCTTGAAACTCCCCCGTGGGAAGGTAGGTGGCAACAATGACCACTTGTCTGTCTGCCCAGTCAGCATTAGCACGCACAAAGCGAGCGTCAAACTTGATCATGCCCAACTGCGCAGCCGTGACCTCTGCCTTGACCTTGCCCGCCCGCAACGTGGCAGACAGTGGTTTAGTGCCCCCTAAGCGAATTTGTTCCACGCCCCCGTTTTGCTCAATGAAGTCAACCAGATCCTTGGCAGAGACTTTTTGATTCAATGCCTCGCGCAGTGCGATGCTGTAGGCGCTGACGCGGCGACGGTCCGTGCCAAACACGCACTTGACCACGCGGGTCATGTCATGGGAACTAGGAGCAAACACATATTTGCGCTGCTCAATGAACTTCTCTAGGTCAGCCGCATACTGAGCGCGGGTTTCCTTGATGGGGTCAGCTTTCATGGTCAAGTAGTAGGCATAGGCCTCAGTCATGATCGAGTATTTGCGCTTGTTTGAAGCCGCCAACTCAGTGGTCTCCCAATTGCGGGTCGCTGTCTCCATGGACTGCAAGCGATCCATAGGTGTTAGTAGAGTCGCTTTTGTAGCGCGATCAAGTGCCAGCGATATACGACCAAGTCGTGGGTGAGTTTTATTTTAGGAAATAAGAGTTGACTGCTCTGACATGGACTGCTTATCATTTCGCGAGAGTGGTGAGGCTTTTTTAATGGCTGTGATAGCATGGACGTATGACAACAGTTACTTTTGACACACATAAGTTCGTCAAAGACCTTCGTGACGCTGGAGTTCCCGAACTCCAAGCTGAGGCATTTGTTCGTGCACAGCAAGAAATACTTTCCCAAGCGCTCGACACATCGCTGGCTACTCGTGCAGACATAAACGGAATTAAGAATGAAATTGCTTTGATGGATGCCAAATTCGAAGCTAAATTCGACAAACTGTCATGGATGATAGGCATCCTCATTGCAATAGCCATCGCCAACTTTGCCAAGCAATTTTTCTAATCCCCGGTGTCAGCTATGGCGTCCCAAACGCTTTCATATAGTACGGGTTTCATAGTATGTGTCCTAATGGTAGGCATAGGTTTAAAGTCCAGTGGTTCAAGTCCACTTTGCACTCTTTCCAATTGGTAGCCTGCCTCAATTTTGACTGCTGCAGGAAACTCCCTCAAGTCGTCAAGGGAACGGTAATCGTCTCCTAGAAGATAGTGGTTAAAAAGCTAGATTTATATACACCATACGCGTATAGCAAAAAGGAGATCTCATGCTGGCATTAAGATTACCTGAAGAGGTTGAGAACAGGCTAGAAAAGCTAGCCAAATCTACGGGACGTACCAAAAGTTTCTACGCCCGAGAAGCAATCGTTGAACACATTGCTGACTTGGAAGACCTCTACCTTGCAGAAAAGCGTTTAATTAAGACACGCAACGGAAAGAGTAAAACATTTAGCGTGGCTTTAATGAAGTCATAACTTAGCTTGGCGAATTCTGGAAATACAGAGTTGGCGATTTTCGAATCATTGCCAGCATTCAAGATGACAAAATGATTGTGCTAGTGCTGAGGGTGGGCAATCGTCGTGAGATTTACCGATAACATTTAAAAGTCTAAAGCCCCACGACTCGCTAGAAAGAGAAAGTAATAAATTAGAATGCAAGTCGATGTTTCGTCTTTTTAAACCAACTGGAGCGCTTTATGAAAAAACATTTTCTTGCCTTAGTCATTGCAACAAGCTTTGCAAGCCTTGCCTTTGGGCAGGCGAACGACACCATCGCTAAAGTCAAAGCCGCAGGCTCTATCACCATGGGTGTACGTGATTCATCAGGTGCACTGTCCTACACCTTGGGCGACGGCAAATATGCAGGTTTCCATGTGGAGGTTTGCCAGCGCATCATCGACAACCTTGACAAAGCCATTGGCAAGAAGTCTGAGGTGAAATACATTTCCGTTACCTCACAAAACCGCATTCCACTCACGCAAAACGGTACCGTCGATATCGAGTGCGGCTCCACCACTAACAACACAGCACGCCAAAAAGACGTGGCCTTTGTCAATACGACATATGTAGAAGAAGTACGCATTGCCGTTAAAGCGAACTCAGGCATTTCGTCTATCGCACAGTTGAACGGTAAAAACGTGGCTACTACCACAGGAACTACTTCTGTCCAACTTTTGCGTAAGCACGAGCGTGCAAACGGTGTGGATTTCAAGGAAGTTTTTGGTAAAGACCATGCGGACAGCTTTTTGTTGCTTGAGTCAGGCCGTGCAGAGGCTTTTGTGATGGACGGTCAAATTTTGGCTGGCAATATTGCGCTGTCTAAGTCCCCCGCCGACTACAAAATTGTGGGCGAAGTGCTGAGCGTAGAGCCCATCGCCATCATGATCCGCAAGGATGATCCAGCGTTCAAAAAATTAGCAGACGATACAGTCAACGCAATGGCCAAGTCTGGCGAACTCGCTAGGCTCTACGACAAGTGGTTTGTACAACCCATTCCTCCCAAAAATACCCGCGTAGGTTTGCCAGCCAGCGACTTCACCAAGGCTGCTTGGGCTGCGCCTAATGACAAGCCGGTTGAGGAATACGCTAAGAAGTAATGATGTATGCAAGTCACCTGCACAATCTGTGCAGGTGACTTGTAAGTTTTCTTATGCAGCAATTAAAGCGACGGTAATTCATCCCCAGCTAGTGGGGCATTATTTGGCACCATACTTAGAAAATAATCGAAGTCGCTGCGATTGCCTTTAGCTGATTCAGCTTTAAGGTAATCAATGGTCAAAACAGACGCCATTTTTTCAGATACCGCGCTGGCAATGAATTGATTTACCGAGATTTCTTCGCGTTCTGCTAATTCGCGGACTTTTTGATGGACTGAATTTGGTAGTCGAACGGTTAGAGCTGACATTGCTTTCTCCTAAGTAAAGTTAAAAATTCTGAAGGTGTTACGGCCCGAACCTTTAGTTCTGGCGCACGTTTAAAGTCTTTTACGTTATGCGTCACAATGAATTGGCTTCCAGAGGCTACAGCGCATTCCAGAACCATGTCATCGTCTGGATCTCGCAAAAAAGGTCTCCATAAAAAATGGACATCCTGCAAATGCGCTACAGAAGCCAAGTACCGAAGAAATGCTAGAGCTTTTTCTGCTGTCGAATTGGGGGGTATGTGCTCAGGTCGCGTTAAAACCGCTTGCCATTCTGTGTAGAGGGCTACGGATATGGCAAATTCAAAATCTTGGTGTGGTAGCAAAGACAATAGGTGGAAACTTGCTCCAAGCCTAGACTTAGAAGCTGAAACCAAAACTGATGTGTCTAAAACGACTCGCAAAGATAAGCTCCAAAGTGGTTATGCCAGTATAACTTACTTTTGAAGGTAACTAAAGGATAAGCTAATAAAGTAATCTATTGATAGGATGATTTATTAATGCTCTATTAATGATCCATTTCTATGGTTAAGCCTCTCTCACGTCCATTTTCACAGTACAGCTTAGACGCCCTCGCATTGTTGGGCCAACTCGTGCGTGAATCAAGAATCACAAAGGCAATGACAACTACATCTCGCGTCTCGCGCCGGAATTTCACGCGCTTTATTGCAGCGCATTGAGCGGGGAGATCCCGGATGCTCTATCGGAGTGGTTTTCGAGGTAGCCACAATATGCGGAGTTTCTCTCTTTGAGCAAGGGAAACAGCAGCTGAGTTACGAGTTGACTCGTCATGGAGAAAAAATGGCCTTGTTACCCAAGGCTGTAAGGTCGGGCATTGTTGGGGGTAAGGATGACTTCTGAATTCCACTCCATTTATTCAAAAGCTTATGTTTGGGTGTGGTTACCCGGTTCCATTGAGCCTGTAGTCGCTGATTCGAAAACGCAGCTTAAAAAAATTAAGAAAATAGAATAAACTTTTGCGTTTTGCAAATTAACCTCATCAAATTCGTAAGTAAATAAGTAGGGCTCACCTTAGGGTCAAAGAATGGCACTCGACTGGCAGGTATTTTTAGAAGACGACGGCGGCGGAAGAACCTACTTGGAGTGGATGTTCGAGGCTTGGGGCTGGACCCTCTCGGTGGCTGCTTGTGCTTGGGTTGTAGCGATGGTGTTTGGCTCGCTGATGGGCACGCTTCGCACATTACCAACTGATAAGCCGTTAAACCGTTTTCTTATTCATTTTGCTAATGCTTGGGTGGAGTTGTTTCGCAACATTCCAGTGTTGGTGCAAATTTTCTTATGGTATTTCGTCGTGCCCAAGGTTTTTCCCGCCATGCAGCAACTACCTGGGTTCACGCTGGTGGTTCTGGCGCTCGGTTTCTTTACCTCTGCCCGTATTGCTGAACAAGTGCGTGCGGGTATTCAAGCCTTACCCCGTGGTCAGCGATATGCGGCAATGGCCATGGGGCTGACGACTTTTCAAAGTTACCGCTACATTCTTTGGCCGATGGCCTACCGCATGGTGTGGCCGCCATTGACTAGCGAGTCCATGAATTTGCTAAAAAACTCTTCGGTAGCGTTTGCAGTCTCTATTGCCGAACTCACCATGTATGCCATGCAGGTACAAGAAGAAACATCTCGAGGTATTGAAGTCTATTTGGTCGTGACTGCGCTTTATGCGATCTCCGCTCTAACAGTGAACCGTGTGATGGCCTTTGTTGAAAAACGATTACAAATCCCCGGCGTCGTGGTTGCGCGTCAAAGCGGCGGGGGGCACTGAGTGTGAGTGCTCTAGATTTTGCTTTCCTAGATTGGGATATCTTCAGCAAGTTTGTCCTCAAAGGCTTGTTATTCAGTATCGAGTTAACCGTGGTCGCAACAATTGGCGGCATTGTGTTTGGCACGATCTTGGCGCTTATGCGTTTGTCTGGTCGTTCGGTTTTGGTATGGCCTGCACAGATTTATGTCAACGGTATGCGTTCCATCCCATTGGTCATGGTGATCTTGTGGGTGTTTTTGCTTAT
>JAGWXI010000022.1 GCA_018969975.1 Burkholderiales bacterium | reverse complement strand
CTCAATCAATTGACGGTACTGTTGAACTTTGTCCAAGACAGAGCCACTAACCCTATTGCTAATGCGGGACCTACCACTCCTGGCAATCGTATAAACAACACGAATATTTTTATCAACCAGCCTGTCGCGAAACTTGCCGGCGCAGCATTGTTGGCCGATCAGCCTAATGTTGCACCTCTCACCCCACCTATTCCTGCACCTACTGCAACACTGGCCAGCGTGTCATTAACTCCCAAGCAAGTGTCTGAGCTAGATCCAGCCCAACTCGCTGCGTTGATCAATCAGTTTAATGCCAACCAGTTAATGGCCATTACCGATACACAAATGGCAAGAATGGACGGACGAGCACTTAACCAACTCACGATATTGATGAACTTTGTGCAGCAGAGAACTGCAAGTAACAACGGCCCTGCAAATGGCAATAACCCTGCTAGCGGAGGAAATACTGCGAATATCAATGTATTTGTGAATCAACCTGTTTCTAGACTCGCCAGTAATGCACTGCTTAATGAGCAACCAAAGTCCAATGAGCCAGTAGGAAACCAGTCATTTGCACAAACCAACATTACAGTCAATTTAACGCCAAGACAAGTTTCAGAACTTGATCCTACACAGTTGTCACCGTTGATTAGCCAACTCAACGCCAACCAGTTGATGGCCATTACCAATACGCAAATGGCACGACTTGATACGCAGTCAATTAATCAGTTGAATATTTTGATGAACTTTGTGCAACAAAGGGCTCTGAATTCCAACACTACCACTACGATCTATATCAACCAACCCGTGTCTCGTATCGCTGCCGCATCGTTGATGAATGACCAACCGCCTCCCCCACAACTTGCAGGTGCAGCGCCAGCTCCTGTTGCGACTGTTCCACTATCGCCCCAGCAAATTGCAAACTTGACTCCAAACCAAATTGCACCGCTTCTCAATCGGATGAATTCACGGCAACTTTTAGCAGTAACCGATACGCAAATGGCAAATTTAGATAGCTCGAATTTGAATCAGTTGATCACGCTTCTCAATTTCATCCAAGACAGTGCAAGGACATCTCCTGTCGTGACAAATAATTTTGCAACCAGGCCTGTAGCTGGTTTCTTACCCCCAGAGCTAAACGCTAATCAGTTTTTGAATCAGCCTTAATGCTGATTTACAGGGACACAAAATATCAGTTAATTTTCAAAGTACGGGCAAAAACCAGCCTTTTTCAGCTTTGACTAAAAACTTATGTTCCCCTAACCACTTCACCAAATTAGGATTAGCGTTGTCAATGCCACCTGCTTGGCGAACCCATAAATACCCGTTGGCCTGATCTCTTTCATCAAATATTTGAGCGCCTGGATATTTAGCTACAACAGCGAGTAGTTCAGAATAAGTGAGCAAGTTCTTGACTAATACTTCGCTTTTTTTAGAAACATTTACCTTAGCAGTGGTTTCTGTCTTAGCTATTGCAGTATTTTTTAATTCGTTTTGAGTTTCTGCTGGTGGATCAATGGAAGGAGCGCTTACTTGCTGCGTTCTATTTCGGACAACTGATATGCCAAGTGCCTTGAGCAACAATTGACAAGCGAAGGGACAAAATGCTGTGCCAGAATAATCATTGATCAGTAAGGCTGCGTCTCTAGATGAGAGTTCTTCAGCGTCTTTTTTCTTTATTTGCACTTCTTCATAAGCCTCCACCACGGCTAGTATTCTTCCACCAAGTGGTATCGCATCACCCTTGAGTCCTTTAGGAAACCCAGATCCGTCGAATCTTTCATGATGGGTGCCGATGTACAAAGCAATGCGATCCATTTCATAGAGTCCCGAGAGACAATCTTGGCCCGCTTTTGCATGTGCTTCGTAAAGCTTTCTGCTGTAACCCCCTATGCCTTTGCTTAAATTGGCCAAGGTTTCGTCAGAGAGACCGATTTTTCCAATGTCATGTAACAAACCTGCGATATAAATATCTTGCGTGTCATTTTGTGAACAGTTAGCGATTTTTGCCATGCGAGCGCCTAAGTCTGCTACCGACTTGGAATGGATCAACAAACCACTGTCACGTAGGCCAATAAGTGTGGAATAGGCTTTAACAGAGGCGATATAAGAACCTCTTAATTCATCGTATGAATTACTTAATTCACTGGTTCTTTCTTTTACCTTTTCTTCTAAAGTATTGACTAATTCAGTAAGACTTTTATTTTGCTGCTTTGTCAGTTCAATTAAATCATCACGCTCGCAAACCAATGCGTATCTCTCAAGAGCAGATCGGACAGTAGCAACAAGCTCATCATCGTTCCAAGGCTTAGTTAAATATCTATATATCTCACCTTGGTTGATGGCAGAAATAGCTGCTTTTAGATCGGCAGTTCCAGTAAGCATGAGGCGCATGACTTTGGGCCAGCGTAATTTAACTTGTGCAAGAAATTCAGCGCCATTCATACCTGGCATCTGCATATCGGATAAGACTAACTGGTACGCATTGGTTTCGAGTTTTTGCAAGGCCTCTGAAGCGTTAGAAGCTTCTTCCACAACAAAGCCTGAGAGCATGAACATGCGACGCAGGGCTGACAAAATATTGGGCTCATCATCTACGCACAAAATCTTGTAATTGGATACGTCCAATGTATCCATTTGATCTTGAGAATTAGGAGGAGAATTTTCCAATTTATTACTTTGGTAAAGTCATATAAATAATTGCAAACTATGATAGATTAAAAAACTATGACTACAAAAATTTCCATATTTCAAACCCTTATTCGGTTAGTTTGTTTTATTTTTTTATCCATTGGCACATCCTATTCTGCATGTTTAGGTTCGCAACTCAGCCCTAAGGTATATACATTCGATGTAGTTCCTCAATTTGCTGCGGCAAAGATTTACGCCACATGGTCGCCCTTGTTGCAAAGAATTGGCCAAGATGCTGGGCTTTGTTTTGAGCTCAGAGTATCCACATCCATACCGGAATTTGAGCAAAAATTTCTTAAAGGTGAATCTGATTTCACATTCCTCAATCCCTATCACGCAGTACTTGCCTATCAAAAGAAAAAGTATCAACCCCTCATAGCGGATTCTCAAGATCTATTGACTGGCATATTAGTAGTGCGATCTGACAATCCGATCAAAAATCTAACTGACCTCAAGGGAAAAAACGTTATGTTTCCCGCACCTAACGCATTTGCAGCCTCCTTGCTCATTCGTTCTGAATTAGCGAAACAAAAAATAGATATCAATCCAATATTTGTTAAAACACATAGCAATGTGTATCGCTCCGTCATTAATAAAGACGCCTTGGCTGGTGGCGGTGTCAACAACACACTTGACAATGAAGCTCCTGAGGTACGCCAGCAGTTGCGGGTTTTGTACGAAACACCTGCATATACACCTCACCCAATTTCCACCCACCCCTTAGTCAGCGCCGAAGTGCGTGACCGTTTTCTCAAGGCAATGATCAAACTAACCCAAGACGATGAAGGCCGAACACTTCTAGATGGCGTTAATCTACAAAAACCACAGGCTGTCAGTTACACCAAACATTACAAATTATTAGAGTCATTGCAACTCGAAAAATTTTTAGTACTTTCTGGCCAATAACATGCCTTTGAGCCGAAGTTCTTCTGAGTGGGATAGCTTAAAACCAGCTCTATTGATTGCTTTGGCGCTAGCGACATTACAAATTTTTTCAGGTATCGCGGCCTATTACCAATCCAAAAATTTATTGTGGGATAGCAAATACCAAACTGCCCAAAATCTCACGAAAGGTCTAATTGTTTCCGTGGTCGATCAAATCGTGACCAAAGACTACGGATCCATCGAATCGCGCATTCTTCAAACTATGTCTAACGCTGAAGTGGCGTCCGTTGTTCTAACGGATACCACTGGCAAAGTCATATCAGCCCTGCAACGTGATATCGGTCAAAAACCGCACTTGGCATTTGATTCCGATTGGATTCAAACACCCGAATTAGGTCAAACATCATTGCAATCCAGAGACGATGCATACATCACAACATGGGCTCCAGTTAAGCTGGGTATGCATTTAGGCTGGATTCGACTTCAGACTTTTAACTTCCTCGATTCAGCAGAGTTGGCAAGTCTGCGTAAAGAAAATTTTCTACTATCTGGTTTATCGATAGTTTCTGGACTGCTTGTTTTAGGTATTTTTTTGTGGCGTGCTTATTTTTCTGTAATCAAACGTGAACATATTGTTGAAGCCAAACTGGATGAGACCACCAAGCGTTTAATGCAATCGGAAAAACTCGCATCCTTAGGTGAGATGGCTGCAGGCGTTGCTCACGAAATCAATAATCCCGTAGGCTATGTTTCTTCCAATCTAGCAACACTCCAAAAATATTTAGGATTTTATGAAGAGGTATTGGATGCGCCTGCAGGTGATGCCGAAGGATTAGCTGCAATAAAAAAACGGGTTAATTACGCGTTCATACGCAGTGATGTACGAAATCTAGTCAATGAATCGCAAGAGGGAATTGAGCGCGTTAAAACCATCATTAAGGACTTGAAAGACTTTGCACGCACCAATACCGCCTCTAACTACTTGCCATCGGATATCCATGTTGGATTGAAATCTACTTTGAATATTGCCCATAACCAAATAAAAAATCGTGCCCAATTAAAACTCGAGTTCGGAAATCTACCGCTAGTCGAATGCGTTCCTTCACAAATTAACCAAGTGTTTCTGAACTTACTAGTCAATGCAGCGCAAGCCGTGCCAGTTGATAAAGAAGGTTTAATCACTATTCGCACTTACAGCGATGGATCATTTATCAGCATTGAAGTGGAAGACAACGGAGAAGGCATGCCGGATGAAATATTGCACAAGATATTTGATCCATTTTTTACTACAAAAGAAGCGGGTAAAGGTACTGGACTAGGGCTCTCGGTTTCTCAAAAAATTATCCAAGATCACGCAGGCACCCTGACCGCTTCAAGCTCTGTTGGCGTTGGATCTGTATTCAAAATAACCTTGCCTGTTCGCCGAGCTTTGTAAGAAGTTCAAAAGCTTCGACAGGATATGGCAGGTTGTACCAAGATAAGTTGGGGTGGCTGATGGGGCTCGAACCCACGACAACAGGAATCACAATCCTGGACTCTACCAACTGAGCTACAGCCACCTCGAAAAAAAATTATAACCGAGAGGATTTTATTTCTACTTTGAACTTGTCTTGGAGCCAGCGGTAGTAAGAGGCCTCCTCTGCACCAGCCCACCATTGCATATATTGCAGGCGCTCGCGCATCTGCTGTTGCGCATTTATTGACTCACGGGGCAATATTTTTTCAACCTTGATCACAGCGTAACCGCCACCACCCAAATCAACACCTAGCCATGCAGGGAGTGTTTGGGTATTGGCACGAAGAGCTGCCTCAATCACTGCATCGGGGATTTGCTGTTTCTGTTCCCGTGAAACCACTACAGAGTAAGCTAACTTGGCTTTGTCTGGAGCCGTCTTCCATTGCGCCAAACTACTCTGCCCCTCTTGCTTGGCACGCTCTAGTGCAAGTTGCGAAATCACCTGCTGGCGAACACGATCTTTGACTTCCACCAAGGGCAAGACACGTGCAGGCTGGTAATGGGTTACGCGTGCTGAAGCCAATACATTAGGAGCCAATTCAATGGCTTCGGTATTACGTTTCTTTTCGATGGAATCACTTGAAAAAATAGCAGCTAAAAATTTGGGGTTATTCATAGCTGTACCGCTCGCAGCGGGGGTGGGCTCAGTACCTACGCCTTTGGCTTGCTGAATTTCTAGCTTCAACTTTTCAGCTGCTGGTTTCAGGCTATCTGACTGTTCGTAGACCAAATTGGTGAATTGGTCTGCAGCCTCCGCAAATTTACGTTGTGCTAGTTGGCGCCTCGCGTCAACTTCTAAACTGGCACGCGATTCTTCAAAAGATTTTTGCTTAGGCTGCTTGATATCTGTTAATCGGATGATGTGGTAGCCAAATTCAGTCTCCACGATATCGCTGGTATCACCCTTTTTCAATGCGAACGTCGCATCTTCAAAAGGCTTGACCATCGCGCCACGGGCAAAGAAATCTAAGTCACCGCCTTTGTTAGCAGAGCCTGTATCTTGTGAGAATTTTTTGGCGAGTTCGGAAAATTTATCAGGCGACTGTTTCAAAGTAGCCAATAGTTCTAGCGCCTTGGCACGAGCTTTTTCGCGCTCTGCAGCAGGAGCTGCTTTGTCTGCATTGATCAAAATATGGCTAGCACGACGTTCCTCGAGATTGGCTAGGCGCGCCATATTTTGTTCGTAGAAGGTTTTGAGCTCTGATTCAGGTACGGTGATTGTTTTTTGAATTGACGCTAAATCGAGAATGACAAATTCGACATCTGCCCGCTCAGGCGACTTGAACTTGTCGCTATTTACCTTGTAATAGTCTTCTAGTTGCGCATCTGTGGGCTTAATTTGCGTAGCAAAGTCCGATGGAGAAAATTTGGCTACTTGTATTTGTCTCTTTTCATAAAAAGCATTCAAAGTCAAGTCTGCCAATGCTGCAGTTGCAAAACTGGTAATACCCAACCCCGCCATAACTTGTCGCGTAGATAAATCCGCACGCACCTGTGCTTCAAAAGACTCAGGGGTTAGGCCTTGCGTACCAAGTAATTGCCGATAACGCTCCATATCTAGCGAACCATCTGGGCGACGCAAGCCTGCAATATTGGGATTTTGTTGGAGTTCATTGGCAAGTCTTTGGTCACTCACATTCAAATGCATTTTTTGCGCCGCCACTTGAAGTACGCGCTCACGCACCAATCGGTCCAAGGTAGCTTGCTTGGCAATGGATGAGTCAAACATCTTGGCATCGAGGTTTGGCATGGCAGCACGCATGCGATCGACTTGAATTTTGTGCGCGTTATCTAATTCCGGTTGCAATATGTCAGCCCCATTCACACTGGCAACAACTGCACCCTTTTCGCGCATGCTGCTATAGCCCTCTAGCCCAAACAATACAAAGGACGGAAAAATAAGCAAGAACAGCAAAAACTGCATGATCTTGGTGTGTTTGCGAACGAAATCAAACATAGAGATTTTTCACTTGGAGATTAAAAGAAAAAGGCGAACACAAAAGGTTCGCCTTGTCTGTCGAGTGGTGGGTGCTGACGGGCTCGAACCGCCGACCTACGCCGTGTAAGGGCGCTGCTCTACCAACTGAGCTAAGCACCCGACTGGAGTGCTGATTAATTCAGCGCGTCCTTCAGACCTTTACCTGGGCGGAACTTAGGCACCTTAGCTGCCTTGATTTTGATAGCAGCGCCAGTACGTGGGTTACGACCAGTGCGAGCAGCGCGCTTGCCAACTGCGAAAGTACCAAAACCAACCAAAGAAACGGTACCGCCTTTTTTGAGGGTGGTTTTAACAGCGCCGATGGTAGATTCCAATGCGCGAGTGGCAGCAGCCTTAGAAATGTCGGCATGCTTGGCAATGTGCTCGATGAGTTCAGTCTTGTTCACAGATATTCCCTCTCAATGAGATGTGTTGTTGGTTAAATTTATTTGCGCTAATTTTTACAAACTAGGCGCTCTTGCAAATACGTTGCTGTTGGCTATTAGAGCCATGCATGCGTGGTGTGTCAACTAGAGAAACACTACGCATTGCAACGAAGCGTTCGAGATTCTAGACGCTTTTTGATATGAATTCGCACGCGAAACAGGAAAATCACAGAGCTTGCGCAATCGCTTTCCCTAGATCAGAGGTCTGCGCTTTTCCGCCAATGTCAGGCGTTCTAGGTGCTTGACTGCTCGGATCTAATACTTTTTCAATCGCAGCGAGCACAGCATCGTGCGCATTTTTGTAACCAAGAAACTCCAGCATCATGGCGCCACACCAAATTTGACCAATTGGGTTAGCTAAACCTTGTCCTGCAATATCTGGCGCAGATCCATGCACAGGTTCAAAAAGGGATGGGAATTGACGATCCGGATTGAGGTTGGCACTGGGCGCAATTCCAATGGTTCCAGTGCACGCGGGTCCTAAATCGCTCAAGATGTCACCAAATAAATTACTGGCAACCACCACATCAAAGAAATCAGGGCGTTGCACAAAATGTGCCGTCAAGATGTCGATATGGAATTTATCTTGGCGAATAGCCGGATAAGCTTTCGCCATTTCTGTCACCCGTTCATCCCAGTAAGGCATGGTGATGGCGATTCCATTTGATTTGGTAGCGCTGGTCAAATGCTTTTTAGGGCGCGACATGGCCAGTTCAAAGGCAAATTTCAACACGCGGTCCACGCCAATGCGTGACATCACCGTTTCCTGCATCACGATTTCACGCTCCGTGCCGGGATACATACGACCACCAATGCTGGAATATTCACCCTCGGTGTTTTCGCGAACGATATACATGTCGATTTCGCCAGGCGCACGTGGTGTCCCATCTTTGCGCACCACGGGGGCAATGATGCCAGGCATCAACCGCGCAGGACGCAAATTGATGTATTGGTCAAATTCGCGTCTGAATAACAACAAAGAGCCCCACAATGAGACATGGTCAGCAATCTTGTCAGGCCAGCCTACCGCCCCGAAGTAAATAGCATCGTGCCCACCGATTTGGTCTTTCCAATCGTCGGGCATCATCTTGCCGTGCTTTTCAAAATAATCCCAGCTAGAAAAGTCGAAATGGTCAAAAGCTAAGTCAATACCAAATTTTCTGGCAGCTGCATCCATCACGCGAATACCTTCTGGCATGACTTCCTTACCGATACCGTCTCCTGCAATTACTGCAATTCGCTTTTTAGACATATTGATTTTTTCCGTAGTGTTGGTAGTAATGAATTGAAAAATTAACTGCTGATTTTAGATGGGCGCACCACCAAACTAACCCCTATGGCTGTTAGCACGATGCCCAACAAAGTGAGCCATGTCACGGCTTCGCCAAAAAGCACCCATGCCAGCACTGCAGTGGTAGGCGGCACCAAATACATCAGACTCGTTACAGAGGTTGCTGCGCCACGTTGAATCAAGAGATAGAGCAAAGAGCTGCCGCCTAAGGTTAAAAACAATACCGACCAAGCCATAGCGCAGAGCATCTCGCGGTTCCATTCAATAGATTGCGTCTCCATCATGGCCAAGGGCAAAGTAACCACCCAAGCAGCCATGAGTTGTACGCTACTAGCAGTTCGCACATCGCAGGCTTTTACAAATTTCTTTTGATAAAGCGTGCCCGCAGTGATCGAGGCTAGAGCCATAAAAGCCATACTCAAACTAAATGGCGTGACTTCCATACCACTTTCAAATTTATACGCAACCACCATAGCTAGTCCTGCGAAACCCAACAACAAACCCTGCCATTGCCTGCGTGTGATGAGTCCACCTTGAAAAGATATCCAGATTGCAGTCAGAACGGGTTGTAAACCAACTATCAAGGCAGATAAGCCAGCGCCCATACCGCCTTTGACAGCAGACCACACGCCTCCCAAATAGCCAGCCTGCATAAAAATTCCCGTCATTGCCAAATGCAGCCATTGACGCCTATCGCTAGGCCATGGCACTTTAGCAAGATGTATCCAAAGTAAAAAACAAAGGATAGAAAAAGCAAAACGCAACCAAAGAAAAGCAAACGGGGGCGAATGGGGCATGCCATAACGCGCCACGATAAAGCCAGTGCTCCATATTCCCACAAAGACTATCGGCATGGCACGCAGCCATGAAAGCTGAGAAGAACTCGCCATTACTTGGCGTGGTCCAAAATATCAGGCCACGCTTTTTGCAAGTAGTACACCATCGACCACACCGTCAAGATGCCAGCAATCCATATCAATACAAAGCCCCAAGCAGCGGTATCAATCACGCCAAACAAAACTCCGTCGTAGAGTAAAAACGGAATCGCCACCATTTGCATGGTAGTTTTCAGTTTGCCAAGCATATGTACTGCGACGCTTCGGTTCGCGCCAATTTGTGCCATCCATTCTCGTAATGCAGATATGGCTATTTCGCGGCCAATGATGATGAGTGAGACCAACACATCAACACGCCCCAAGTGCACCAACACCAACAAGCTGGCACAGACTAAAAATTTATCTGCTACAGGATCCAAAAAAGCACCAAAAGCAGATGTTTGGTTTAGCTTGCGTGCCAAGTAACCGTCCAACCAATCGGTCAACGCAAACACCACAAACATAACGGTTGCTAAAAGATTGCGTAATGCGTTGTCGATAGGCAAATAAAACAAACCTGCAATCAAAGGAATCGCAGCAATGCGCGTCAAAGTCAAAAGGGTTGGGATAGTCCACATAAAGGATTAATCGTAAACAATCTGCGCTTGTCCTTGGTGGGACTGCGCCATCCAACTCGCCAATGCAGCATCGGTGGGGAAAAATTTAGCGTTATCGCCGAGTTCTATTTCTGCATGCGCTCCTTCACGCAGGACCTGAAGGCGAACGCCCAAACCTCGCACCAAATTGCCCTGTTCTGTCGTCTCGACCCGGGCTGGATGTTCGCGCACAATTCGTGCAATATCAGGTACGGTGCCGTTGACTGCAATCCGTAAATATTTACCAAAACGACAACGCGCTTGGTTCAGGTCCCATGCTTGGCTAATCGATAAGCGCAAACCGCCTGAGAAGCGGTCATGCTGGACTTTCCCCATCACGACAACCAATTCTTCATCTCGCAATATTTGCCGATAAGTATTCATCGTAGCCTCATCAGCTGTGGCCTCTATCGTTGCAGATTTATCGTCTAACTTAAAAATCACTAACTTGCCGCGTTGTCCATTGATTAACTTTATATCGCTGACAATGCCTGCAAGCAATTGCACATCGCGCGAATCCAACAAATCGTCTATGCGAGTTTTGATAAAACTACGCACCTCGCGCTCTACCGCATCAAATAGGTGCCCAGATAAATAAAAACCTAATGCAGTTTTTTCTTGCATCAATCGATCGCGAACACCCCAAGGCATAGCATCGACGAAATCAGGTTCTTGTTGGCTAGAGCCATGGGTGTCTTCACCCGAATCGAACAATCCACCTTGGTTGGCATTGGCTTGACTGGCGGCGGCAAATTCAAATGCACGGTCCACACTCGCCAATAAAGAGGCGCGATTTAATTGAAGGCAATCGAATGCGCCTGCTTTGATCAAAGCTTCAACCGTGCGCTTGTTCAAGCGCGAACGATCGACACGACGCACAAAGTCATACAAGCTGGTAAATGCACCACCACTCTCACGGGCCGCGACGATGGCTTCGATCGCTTGCTCTCCAGAACCCTTGATAGCACCCAAACCATAGCGAATTGTGTTGTCAGAAATAGGCTCGAAGCGATGGGTACCGCGGTTGATATTGGGTGCCTCAAAGGTCATCCCCATCTTGAGCGCATCTTCATACAAAACCTTGAGCTTGTCGGTATCGTCCATCTCCACCGTCATATTGGCGCAGAAGAACTCAGCGGTGTAATGCACCTTCACCCAAGCTGTGTGATAGGCCAACAAAGAATAAGCGGCTGCATGGGATTTATTGAAACCGTAGCCCGCAAAGCGCTCCATCAAGTCGAAAATTTCGTCTGCTTTGTGCGCGGGAATGTTGTTACCCGCAGCACCTTTGCGGAAGATTTCACGGTGCTCGGCCATTTCTTCGGCCTTCTTTTTACCCATAGCGCGACGCAACAAGTCTGCACCACCGAGTGAATAACCGCCCAATATTTGCGCCGTTTGCATCACTTGCTCTTGGTAGACCATGATGCCGTATGTCTCAGACAACATACCTTCGACTAAAGGGTGGGGATATTCAACTCTTTCTCGACCATGTTTACGCGCAACAAAACTGGGAATCAAATCCATGGGGCCTGGTCGATACAGCGCGTTCAAAGCAATCAAGTCTTCGAGGCGCGTCGGACGTGCATCACGCAACATACCTTGCATGCCACGGCTTTCAAACTGGAAAACCGCCTCTGTTTTTCCGTCTTGAAACAAACGGTAGGTTGCCGCATCATCCAGCGCTATATCTTCAAACGCAAAATTTTCTTGGCCTTTGTGACGTGATTGAATAAATTGGCGTGCAATTTCTAAAATCGTGAGGGTTGCTAGACCCAAGAAGTCAAACTTCACCAGACCTGCGGCCTCGACATCGTCTTTGTCAAATTGGCTGACAGCGGATGCGCTTCCGGGTTGCTGGTACAGCGGACAAAAGTCTGTGAGCTTGCCCGGTGCAATCAACACTCCGCCAGCATGCATGCCCACATTGCGTGTCATGCCTTCTAACTTTTGCGCCAAAGCCAATAATGTTTTGACTTCGTCCTCTTTTTCCAAACGCTCCGCCAAAATGGGCTCTACCTTGATCGCACCCTCAATCGTGATGTGCTGTCCCGGTTTGTTGGGAATGAGTTTGCTGATGCCGTCGCAAAAGGTGTAACTCATATCGAGCACACGCCCTACGTCGCGGATCGCTGCACGAGCCGCCATAGTGCCGAAAGTGGCAATTTGACTCACCGCATTACGCCCGTATTTGTCTTTCACGTAATCAATCACACGGTCGCGGTTGGTTTGGCAAAAGTCAATATCAAAGTCGGGCATCGAGACCCGCTCAGGATTTAAAAAACGCTCGAACAGCAAGTTGTATTGCAAGGGGTCCAGATCGGTGATCTTCAATGAGTACGCAACCAAAGAACCAGCCCCAGAACCACGACCCGGCCCCACAGGACAGCCATTGTTTTTAGCCCAGTTGATGAAGTCCCCCACGATCAAGAAGTAACCGGGGAAACCCATTTTCAAAATCGTATTGATCTCAAACTCCAAGCGTTCTTCATAGCGCGAGCGCTCAAGCTCACGTTTTGCCGCATCTGGATAAAGATGCACCAAGCGTTCTTTCAAACCTGCGTGCGATGCAAACCGGAAATATTCATCAATCGCCATGCCATTTGGCGTGGGGTAATCGGGTAACTGGGGCTTGCCCAACGCCAAAGACACATTGCAACGCTTGGCAATTTCTAAGGTGTTGGCGACTGCAGATGGAATATCTGCAAACAGCTCCAGCATTTGCGCGCTAGATTTGAAATATTGTTCACGGGTGAATTTACGCACACGCCGCTGATTGCCTAGTATTTCGCCTTCCGAAATACATACGCGTGCTTCGTGCGCTTCGTAATCGTCTGGTTTGGTAAATTGCACGGGATGTGTAGCCACCACCGGCAAATTCAAATGCGAAGCTAACTGCACCGCAGCCACTACATGTGATTCATCATCCGCCCGACCCGCGCGTTGCAGCTCTATATAAAAACGGTGCGGAAAGATGCCTGCAATTTGCAGAGCCAACTCACTAGCCCTTGATAAATCGCCTTGCACCAAAGCTTGACCAACTGGCCCACTTTGCGCACCAGAGAGCGCAATCAAGCCTTGGGACAACTCTTTCAACCAAGCCAACTTGATCACGCCCACCGCTTTGTAAACGTTTTGTGTCCAGCCACGACTCAGAAGTTCACAAAGATTTAAGTAACCTTGTTGGCTTTGCACCAACAAAATCATCTTAGAGAGATGATTCGCGTCTTGGGTCAAGCTCTCCAGATAAATCTCAGCACCCAACAAAGGCTTCACGCCCTTGCTGCGGGCTTGCTTGTAAAACTTAATGGTGCCAAATAAATTATTGAGGTCGGTCAGTGCCAACGCAGGTTGTTGGTCATCGGCGGCTACCTGCACCGCGTCATCGATTCGGTTGGTCCCATCGACCACGGAAAACTCAGAGTGCAGGCGTAAATGAACAAACATAAACTTGATTGTAGGCACACCACCTGCCCACCCCGAGCGATTGCGTAGCCCTTATGCGTGCATGAGCACTAATGGACTACGCCAATAAAAGCATTCACTAAATTTGAATTACCCGCGCAGCTTGGCCGCAACCTGCGCGACACGCTCGCCGTAGGCCTTGGCGGTGTCTAAATCGCCCTGTGGAATGTCAGCAGCGGGGCTGGTAGCACCCACTTGCGCCATCAAACCAGAATTAGAGCCAATACGGTTGATCGTGCCGTCATTCAAAGAAGGCTGCCCCACCCAAACCATGCCTTGTTGCATAGCCAACGTGATGAAGTACTGAATAGTCGAGAGCTTGTCACCGCTGGGGCTAGCAGAAATCGTGAACCCGCCAGCAACTTTGTCTTTCCAAGCACTAG
Source organism: Burkholderiales bacterium (assembly GCA_018969975.1). Classification (GTDB taxonomy): domain Bacteria; phylum Pseudomonadota; class Gammaproteobacteria; order Burkholderiales; family Burkholderiaceae_C; genus Limnohabitans. The sequence continues at coordinate 21,455 of JAGWXI010000022.1, read as the reverse complement.
AAAACCAACGCTTAGAAGTGGCATCTGCAAATTTTTTGAACTGCCAAGAGGCCATGCCCATATAAGTGGGTGAGCCAAAAATAATCGCATCTGCGGCATCCAAACTGGTCCAGTCTGCATCCGTGATGTTGCCGTCCGCATCAATCGCAATCACTTGCGCCTTAGCACCTTCCGCCACAAACTGCGCCACGCGCTGGGTATGGCCGTAGCCTGAGTGATAAATAACGACTGTTTTAGTCATAGAAACTCCTTAAAGGTTGAAAAAAAATTAGGGTGCTAAATCAAAAACCAATACTTCCGCATCCACACCATGCGAGATTGCAATTTGGGTTTCTTGGTCCAACATAGCGGCATCTCCGGCTTTCAATGCATGTCCATTAACTTGCACCTCACCGCGTACCAAATGCACATAAGCCTTGCGACCTGACTTTAAAGAGAGCGTGGCACTCTCATCGCCATCAAAAAGCCCCGCATACAAAGACGCATCAGCATGGATCTTCACCAATGCATCCTGAGGCCCTGCAATTTGACTCAAAGCACCGCGTTTGGAAGCAGGCGGAACCGTTTTTTGTTCATATCCAGGGGCTATGCCACGCACATTGGGTTCAATCCAAATTTGAAAGAAATGTGTAGTCGCATTAGGCGCATGGTTGAACTCACTGTGCATCACACCTGAGCCTGCACTCATGCGTTGCACGTCCCCGGGCGGAATACCTTCCACATTGCCCATACTGTCTTGATGCGCCAACTCACCTTGCAACACATAACTAATGATCTCCATATCCCGATGTCCATGGGTGCCAAACCCCGTGCCCGGCGCAATACGATCCTCATTGATCACCCGCAAATTACCCCACCCCATAAATTGCGGATCGTGGTAGCCAGCAAATGAAAAACTGTGGAATGACTTCAACCAACCGTGGTCGGCGTAACCGCGATCGAGGGATTTACGAATGGTGATCATGGGATGCGAAACTTTTGATGAGGGGTGTGCCACTTTGCAGGCGGCATGGTACTCGAATGAGGTTAACAAAAAGACAAACCTTCAACCAAGAAGCAAGGCGAGCAGAAGCATTGCGTTTTCCCGAACCCCTAAAGCCCCATACAGCGTGTAGAGTCCAAGCCATGACACTCAACATCGCCATCATCGGCGCCGGCATGGCTGGCATCACCGCTGCACGCACCTTAGTCCAAGCCGGACACCGCGTGCAAGTCTTCGAAAAAAGCCGAGGCGCAGCAGGACGCATGTCCACACGCGAAACCGTATTTGGCACCTTCGACCACGGCACCCAGTACTTCACCGTGCGCGACTCCAGATTTTCCTTGGCGCTGCAAACCGTCGCTGGTACCAAAGAAATTTGCCGTCCTTGGAGCGCCAGCGCGGTTCGCGTCTTAGACCCATTAGGGCACGTGTTCGAAGCAGCCAAGCAAAATCGCGATGCTCACTTTGTAGCAAGCCCAGGAATGAACGCCTTGGTACGTCACTGGGCCCAACCTCTTGGCAAAGCATTGCTCCTACACAACCAAGTGCAACGCATGGAACGCAAAGCCAAAGGCCAATGGACTTTGCACAGCATCAACACCAGCAGCCGCGCTGAAATTCCAGAAACACATTCTGGTTTTGACCGTGTTTTGTTGGCGGTACCTTCCATACAAGCCGAACAGTTACTCCGCAACTCTGGAGCCCACGTTAGCGACGCGCATTTGATAGAGGCGATCAGCAAAGTGCAAGTAGCACCTTGCTGGACGTTGATGCTCGCGTTTCCAAATGCCAACAATCCCGACCTACCCCACCTCGGCCCCCAGTGGAATGCCGCACGGAGTACACACCACCGCGTAGCGTGGTTAACCCGCGAATCCTCCAAACCCGGACGCGGCAAGATTGAGCGCTGGACAGTGCAAGCCAGCGCAGCTTGGTCGCAAGAACATTTAGAAGACGATGCGCCCCGCGTGCAAGCCAAGATGCTGCGGGCTTTCTCAGAGCTCACCGGTATTCGCGCTGAACCCAGTTATGCGCAAGTGCATCGTTGGCGTTATGCACAAACCTTGGTGCCACTGGGTGCACCATTCCAGTTCCATGCCTCCACGGGTCTTGGCACCTGCGGGGATTGGCATATTGGCCACCGCGTAGAAGATGCCTTCGTCTCGGGCTTGGAACTCGCACTTGCCGTTTGCCATGCGGCACATCGCCTGTAATTTTTTGCGGGGTTGGGTGTGCGCTATCTCGGAAGATTCGCGCCCTCGCCTACAGGCCCCTTGCATGCGGGTTCATTGGTCGCCGCTTTAGCGAGTTGGTTAGACGCCCGTGCACACAACGGGCAATGGCTGGTTCGAATAGAAGACACCGACACACCGCGCTGTGTGGAAGGCGCAGACCAACGCATACTGCAACAACTCGCTGCATGTGGTTTAGTCCCTGACAGCGAACCCACATGGCAGTCGCAGCGCTCGCATTTGTATGCGGCCGCTCTCACCCACTTGATAGACAAGGGCTGGGCTTACCCTTGCGGGTGTTCACGCAAAGAAGTTGAAGAGGCCTATACAACCCAAGGCCAAGATCTAGCAAGACATACCGCGGCGGTTTATCCAGGTACTTGCCGCGATGGACTCAATGGCAAACCCGCGCGTGCATGGCGGCTCCATGTGCAGGCTGTCATCGATGCTCTGCACCTGCCCCAGACTTTGGAATGGCATGACAGACGAATGGGGCTCCAACAACAAGACGTGGCGAAAGAAGTTGGCGACTTTGTTCTCAAACGTGCTGATGGCTTGTGGGCTTACCAACTCGCCGTAGTCGTAGACGATGCCGAACAAGGTGTGAGCCACATCGTGCGGGGTGAAGATTTGCACGACAACACAGCACGGCAAATGTTGTTGCAAAAAGCATTGGGCTTACCCACGCCGATCTACTTACATACGCCTCTGGTGCTGGGCGAGAACGGTGAAAAACTGAGCAAGCAAAACGGGGCGCAGGCTTTGGATGTGCGAGATCCGCTTGCAGCATTGAATCGCGCGGCGCAGGTGTTGGGGTTGGAGGCTTGCGGGGGGTCTGTGGGAGAGGCTTTGCAAAGATGGACACAGGCGTGGTCATCTAAAAAAATTTGAGTCTGAGTCCAACGCAAGCACCCCACGATAATCTCCAACGATTTCTCTAAACACCTTCTATGTCCACTACAGACTCTCCAGAGGCCACACTGAGCCAAACACCTGACACGCCTTTCATGCGCGTCATCAAAACCTACGTCCTGCGCGCTGGTCGCATGGGCCCAGGCCAAACGAGGGCGTTTGAGCAGTTTGGAGCGAAGTTCTTAGTGCCTTTCCAACACGAGCGACTAGACGTTGTAGCGTCCTTCGGTCGCCAAGCGCCGCTTATTCTGGAAATCGGATTCGGCATGGGCGACGCTACTGCCAAGATTGCCCACACGCGTGCAAACGACAACTTTCTGTGCTGTGAAGTTCATGCGCCAGGCGTGGGTGCTTTGCTAAAGCGTTGCGGCGAAGAAAACATTGGCAATATCCGTATCGTGCAACACGATGCCATCGAGGTGATGGACCATATGTTGGGTGTAAACAGTTTGGATGGCGTGCATATCTTCTTTCCCGACCCTTGGCACAAAAGTCGCCACCACAAACGGCGTTTGATTCAAAGCCCTTTTGTGAATCGGCTAGCACTCCATATCAAACGCGGGGGCTATTTGCACCTTGCCACGGACTGGCAGCCTTACGCAGAGCAAATGCTGCAAGTTGTGTCCGCTGAGCCACTTTTCAAAAACACCGCAACGAACCCCAGTGGCTTTGCCGAAAAACCCAGTTATCGCCCCTTAACGAAATTCGAAAACCGTGGTTTGAAATTAGGCCATGGTGTTTGGGACTTGGTGTTTGAAAAGGTCTAAGCTTCCAACGCGCCATGGTGTGAGCGCCAGCACGGTGGCGTTGCCCTCTAAGGCAAGAACTTCCAACTCAAATGCGCTCGCTGACTGGCCAACCGTTTTCGACTTCCTCTGCGAGCGCTTTCCCGCAGTACCCCCGCAAGAATGGTCTGCGCGTTTTGCGGATGGTTTGGTACTCAATGCGCAAGGCGAATGTATCGATGCGGCAACCCCTTACGCACCCAACACACTGATTCACTATTACCGACGCATCCCCCAAGAGCCTGAACTCCCCTTCCAAGCACAGGTGCTGTTTCAAGACGCGCATTTGGTAGTGGCAGACAAACCCCACTTCATGCCCGTGACACCTGCTGGTCGGTATGTGCGCAGCAGTTTGTTGGTGCAATTGAAAGAGGAACTCGGTATCGACACCTTAAGTCCCATTCACCGCATCGACCGTGAGACGGCAGGCTTGGTCGTGTTGTCTGTGAATCCGCAGGAGCGCAACGCCTACCAAGCCTTGTTTCGAGAACGGCGGGTGCACAAGACTTACCAAGCGATTGCGCTGTATCGGGGTGACTTGGTTTTTCCGCTGACGCGTCAAAGTCGCATTGCAGAAGATGCACAGTTTTTTCTATCGCGTGAGGTAGAGGGTGCGCCGAATAGTGAAACGCATATAGACATTTTGAAATGTCTGGATACAAGCTCGGGCCCATCGGTGCACCCATCCGATACTTCAACTGAGAAATCAACCATAAGGTCGCCTCAGAGCCTTTACAAACCCAAGGCTCTCTACCAACTCACCCCCATCACTGGCAAACGCCACCAATTGCGTATCCATATGTGTGCCTTGGGCATCCCAATAGAAGGCGACCAGTTCTACCCCGAGGTAATACGCGGGCCGCAAGAGATTGAAGATTTCAGCCAAGCTTTGCAACTACTGGCGCAAACAATTGCCTTTACGGATCCCATCACGGGTGAAAAAAGGAAATTTGCAAGCCAACAAAAGCTTGGCTAGCCAAATTAAAACCTCTTAGGGGACGATCAGCCCAAAGACTGCGCCACCCAAGCCTGCACACTAGCCAAAGCCTTAGGCAAACCGGAAGCATCGGTACCCCCCGCCATTGCCATATCGGCTTTGCCGCCACCTTTGCCACCGACTTGTTGGGCTACGAAGTTCACCAACTCCCCCGCCTTGACACGACCCACGGTGTCTGCGGTCACACCCGCAGCGATTTGCACCTTGTTGCCGTCAACAGCGGCCAACACAATGGCGGCGGTTTTGAGTTTGTCTTTCAACTTGTCCATGGTGTCGCGCAGGGTTTTGGCGTCTGCGCCTTCCAGCGTGGCGGCCAACACTTTGACGCCTTGCACATCGACGGCTTGGCCTATCAAGTCGTCGCCTTGGCTCGAGGCCAATTTGCCTTTGAGTGCGGAGACTTCCTTCTCTAAAGCTTTGACATGTTCTAGCACTTGGGCGATGCGTGCGTTCAGTTCTGTGGTGGGCGCTTTCAAGGCGCCAGCGGCTTGCGCTACGGAATGTTCCAAGGACTGCAAATAGGCCAATGCGTTACCGCCCGTGATGGCTTCGATACGGCGTACACCTGCAGCCACGCCGCTTTCACCCACTATCTTGAATAAACCAATATCGCCGGTGCGTTGCACATGGGTGCCACCGCACAGCTCGCGGCTGGATCCGATGTCGAGCACGCGCACGGTCTCACCGTACTTTTCGCCGAACAGCATCATGGCGCCTGTTTTTTGGGCAGATTCGATGTCCATCACCCTAGCTTGGGCTTGGGCGTTGGTCAGGATTTCAGCGTTCACTTTGGCTTCGATTTGTGCAATTTCATCAGCCGTGACAGGCGCGTTGTGCGCGAAGTCAAAACGCGTTTTGTCGGCGTCCACCAGCGAGCCTTTTTGTTGCACATGGGTGCCAAGCACTTCGCGCAAGGCTTTGTGCATCAAATGGGTGGCAGAGTGGTTGCGCACGGTGGCTTCTCGAACCGCGTTGTTGACTTGCGCCTGCACTTGGTCGCCTACAGCCAAAGTGCCATGGGTATTGGTGCCGTGGTGGGCAAACACATCGGCTTTGATTTTTTGGGTATCTGCCACTTCAAAAGTAGCTGAGCCACTTTTCAGCAGGCCCTGATCGCCCACCTGACCACCGCTTTCTGCGTAGAAAGGGGTGGTGTCTAAAACGACGGAGCCCGTTTGTCCGGGTTTGAGTTCGGCCACAGCCACGCCATCGAGATACAAGGCGACCACTTTGGCGCCGAATGCGAGCGATTCGTAGCCCACAAACGTATTACCTGCGCCTGAGTATTCCAAGGCTTTGTCCATCTTGAACTTGCCAGCAGCACGGGCTTGGTTTTTCTGCTTGTCCATCGCGGCGTGAAAGCCCGCTTCGTCCACCGTCACGCCACGTTCGCGGCACACATCGTTGGTCAAATCGAGCGGGAAGCCATAGGTGTCATGCAGTTTGAAGGCCACTTCACCAGAGAGTTTTTTGCTTGGGCCGCTGCCAGCTTTTGCATGGGAGGCTGCACTATCGCCCAGCGCTTCGTCCAGGATTTGCATACCAATTTCAAGCGTCTCGTAAAAACGCTCTTCTTCGACTTTCAAAATCGCGGCAATGCGATCGGCTTGGGAAGCCAAGTTGGGATAAGCCTTACCCATCAACGCCACAAGATCAGGCATGATTTTGTGGAAGAAAGGTTTTTTCTGGCCCAGCTTGTAGCCATGGCGAATGGCGCGGCGCACGATGCGGCGTTGCACATAGCCACGGCCTTCGTTGCTTGGCACCACACCGTCGCTCACCAAAAACGCAGTGGCGCGGATGTGGTCGGCGATCACGCGCAAGGAACTGTTTTTCAAATCTTTGCAACCCGTCTCTCTGGCCGCAGCTTTGATCAAAGTATCGAACAAGTCGATTTCGTAATTGCTGTGCACATGCTGCAAGATGGCCGCGAGGCGCTCCAAGCCCATGCCGGTGTCGACACAGGGCGCGGGCAGTGGCGAGACGGAGCCGTCTTCTGCCATATTGAATTGCATAAAAACGTTGTTCCAAATTTCAATGAAACGGTCGCCGTCTTCTTCGGGGCTGCCGGGAGGCCCACCAGAGATGTGGGGGCCGTGGTCATAAAAAATCTCGCTGCACGGACCGCAAGGGCCGGTGTCGGCCATCATCCAGAAGTTGTCACTTTTGTAGCGCCCGCCTTTGTTGTCGCCAATGCGAATGACACGGTCTGCGGGTAGGCCGATTTCTTTGGTCCAAATATCGTAGGCCTCGTCGTCTTCCTCGTAGACGGTGGCGAGCAAACGCTCTTTGGGGAGTTTGTAGACCTCGGTCAACAGTTCCCAAGCCCATTTCAGGCTTTCGCGCTTGAAATAGTCGCCAAAGCTCCAGTTACCCAGCATTTCAAAAAAGGTGTGGTGGCGGGCGGTGTAGCCCACGTTTTCTAAGTCGTTGTGCTTGCCACCTGCGCGCAAACACGCCTGAACTGAGGCGGCGCGCACATAGGAGCGTTTGTCAGTGCCTAAAAACACGTCTTTGAACTGCACCATGCCCGAATTGGTGAACATCAGCGTGGGATCATTGCCGGGAACCAAGGGGCTAGAAGCCACCACCGTGTGGCCTTTAGAAGCAAAAAAATCGAGGAAAGACTGCCGAATGTCGGCGACAGAGAATGGGGGTTGGGTCATCTCTAAATTATAGGTTTCGCAGTCTCCTTGAGGACCCGCTGGGCATTACGCTGGCGGTATGCTCTGCGTTTATGCCTAATTTGGAGACCACTATGGATATGAAAACCTCCCCTCTCTCCCTTCTCAATGACCCCACACTCCTCAAAACCGATTCCCTCATCAACGGCCAATGGGTCGCAGGTACCAGCCGTTTTGATGTCCACGACCCCGCTACTGGTAAAAAACTCGCCGACGTAGCCAATCTCGGACCTGCGCAAGCAGAGGCGGCGATTGCCAACGCCAACACCGCCTGGGGCCCATGGAGGACCAAAACTGGCAAAGAACGCAGCGCTGTTCTGCGCAAATGGTTTGATTTGTTGATGGCGAACCAAGAAGATCTTGCCCGCATCATGACAGCCGAGCAAGGCAAACCTTTTGCCGAAGCCAAAGGCGAAGTCGCCTACGGTGCGAGCTTTGTTGAGTGGTATGCCGAAGAAGCCAAACGCGTCAACGGCGAAACCCTGCCCCAGTTCGACAACAACCGCCGCTTGCTGGTGATCAAACAAGCCATTGGCGTCTGTGCCGCCATCACGCCATGGAACTTCCCGCTCGCCATGATCACCCGCAAAGTCGCGCCCGCTTTGGCTGCAGGTTGCCCTGTGGTGATCAAACCTGCAGAACTCACACCGCTGACCGCCTTGGCTGCCGCAGAGTTGGCAGTGCGCGCGGGCATTCCTGCGGGCGTATTGAACATCTTGACAGCAGATAGCGACAACAGCATTGCTGTGGGCAAAGTGTTTTGCGCCAGCGATACGGTGCGCCACATCAGCTTCACCGGTTCCACCGAAGTAGGACGCATTTTGATGGCGCAGTCTGCCCCCAGCATCAAAAAGCTCGCGCTTGAACTCGGTGGCAACGCACCTTTCATCGTGTTTGACGATGCCGATATCGACAGCGCTGTAGAAGGCGCGATGGCTAGCAAATACCGCAATGCAGGACAAACCTGTGTGTGTGCCAACCGCATCTATGTGCAAGACAAGGTGTACGAGCAGTTTGTCGAAAAATTTGCTGCCAAAGTCAAAGCGTTGAAAGTAGGCAATGGTTTTGAAGACGGCGTGGCCCAAGGCCCGCTGATCGAGGATGCAGCTGTGCACAAAGTAGAACGCCATGTCCAAGACGCCATCGCCAAAGGCGGCAAGGTGGTAATCGGCGGTAAGAAGTTAAACGGCCAGTTTTTCGAGCCGACCGTGATTGCAGATGCGACCGCCGACATGCTGTGCGCCAAGGAAGAAACCTTTGGCCCCTTCGCGCCCGTGTTTCGCTTTCACCAAGACCAAGAGGCCATCGACGCTGCGAACAACACCGAGTTTGGCTTGGCCAGCTATTTCTACAGCCGGGATGTAGGACGCATCTTCCGTGTTAGCGAGGCTTTGGAATACGGCATGGTCGGCATCAACGTGGGCATCATCGCGACCGAACATGTGCCGTTTGGCGGCGTCAAACAATCAGGCTTAGGACGAGAGGGTTCGAGCCACGGAATGGACGAATACCTCGAGATGAAATACCTCTGCATTGGAGATATTTCTAAATAAATCGCTAGGAAGACGCCCTGAGACAACTTTGCCAATCGCGGCGCAGTTGTCTAGAAAGCGCTTGCTAGTACTTAAAGAAGCGTAACGCCCGTCTTACTTTGTAAAAACTCGCGCGTCACGCCAGGCGCGAGTTCTACTACTTTGAGACCCTGAGGGGTCACGTCCATCACCGCGAGGTCGGTGATGATCAAGTCGACCACACCCACGCCTGTGAGTGGCAAGGTGCACTGGGGCAAGATTTTGAGATCTTCGCTGCCATCTTTCTTTTTGGCGACGTGTTCCATCAATACGACTACGCGTTTGACGCCAGCGACCAAGTCCATCGCCCCGCCCATGCCTTTGATCATCTTGCCGGGAATCATCCAGTTGGCGAGATCGCCTTTTTCACTGACCTGCATGGCGCCCAAGATAGACAAGTTGATCTTGCCGCCGCGAATCATGGCGAACGACTGGTCACTGCCAAAAATCGCCGAGCCTTTGATGGTGGTGACAGTTTGCTTGCCCGCATTGATCAGGTCAGCGTCGACTTCGTCTTCATAGGGAAACGGGCCAATGCCCAGCATGCCGTTCTCGCTTTGTAGCCAAACCTCGAGATGGTCGGGCACGTGGTTCGCCACTAAAGTGGGAATGCCAATGCCTAGGTTTACATAAAAACCGTCTTGCAGTTCGCTTGCCGCGCGGGCGGCCATTTCGTCTTGGGTCCAAGCCATGTTTTTTCCTTTCAGTAGCGACAGCTTTGGCTGTCCGCTTTACAAATATTTTTAGACTTTTCTATCGCTGATAGTGCGCTTTTCGATGCGTTTTTCAGGCGTCGGGTTGTGCACGATGCGGTGAACATAAATGCCAGGCAAATGGATGTCGTCTGGTGCCAGCTCACCGGTCTCGACGATGCGCTCAACTTCGACTATGCAAATCTTGCCGGCCGTCGCTGCGGCAGGGTTGAAATTGCGCGCGGTCAGGTTGAAGCGCAAATTACCAGATTTATCAGCAATGTCGGCTTTAATCAATGAGATTTCAGGTACCAAAGATCGCTCCATCACATAGGTTTCGCCGTCGAAGTCGCGCAATTCTTTACCTTCTGCAACCGAAGTACCCACACCAGTTTTGGTGAAAAAGGCAGGAATGCCTGCACCGCCAGCGCGGAGCTTTTCAGCCAGAGTGCCTTGGGGCGTAAATTCGAGTTCTAACTCGCCTGCCAGATACTGGCGCTCGAACTCTTTGTTCTCGCCCACGTAGCTAGAAATCATTTTTTTGATTTGATGGGTTTCGAGCAACTTGCCCAAACCGAAGCCATCCACACCGGCGTTGTTAGAAATGACGGTTAAATTTTTCACACCGCTGTTACGCAACGCGTCAATCAAAGCCTCAGGAATGCCACACAGTCCAAAGCCACCAACCGCCATCAATTGGCCATCGGCCACGATGTCTTTCAGTGCCTCAGCGGCAGAAGGAAATATTTTGTTCAAGGGAATGCTCCAAATTTGTGCAACTAGTTAACTTGTCGATTCTACGAAACTGGTTTTTTGGGGACACGCCCCATCAGATAAAACTCAGGGTTTGGCATCATGTTGCTAAAACTCGCCATGCGGTTGCTCAAGCCAAAGAATGCCGTGATGGCGGCGATGTCCCAAATGTCTTCGTCGTCAAAGCCATGGGCATGTAATGCGGCAAAGTCTTGGTCTTGGATTTGGGCGCTGTGTTGGCAGACCTTCATCGCAAAGTCGAGCATGGCTTTTTGTCTGGGGGTGATGTCGGCTTTGAGGTAGTTCACCGCCACTTGGTCAGCAACCAGCGGTTTTTTTTCGTAAATCCGCAAAATCGCGCCGTGGGCCACCACGCAATACAGGCAGTTGTTGGCAGCGCTGGTGGCGGTGACGATCATCTCGCGGTCGCCTTTGGTCAGATGGCCATCTTCCTTGAGCATCAAAGCATCGTGGTAGGCGAAGAACGCCCGCCATTCTGCGGGGCGGCGCGCCAGCGCCAAAAACACATTGGGAATAAAGCCCGCTTTTTCTTGCACTTCCAGCACTTTGGTGCGGATGTCTTCGGGCAAAGCGTTGAGGTCGGGAAAAGGGTATCGGCTCATGGTGTCACTTTCTTTCTCATCGAGTCGGGCACATCAATGGCCTTTTGTTTCTTATTCATAAAGCGAACCCATCGTCTGCCGCAACGATGGCACCGTTGATAAATCCGCTTTCTCCACTGGCCAGCATGACCAACAAAGCATCTAAATCTTGGGGATGCCCCACGCGCTTGCGCGGCAACATATTCACCAGCTTTTGGCCTTGTTCGGTGCCCCAGTGGTGGTGATTGATTTCGGTATCGATATAGCCTGGGCATATCGCGTTCACATTGATGCCAAAACGGCCCCACTCCATCGCCAGCACCTTGGTCATTTGCACCACAGCCGCCTTGCTCATGCAATAGGCGCCAATTTGGGGCAACACCTTCAATCCAGCCACCGACGCAATATTGATGATGCGCCCGCCCGTGAAGCTTCCAGGTGCCGAGCCTTTGGCGCGCGCCAGCATGCGTTTACCCACCTCTTGCGCTACAAAAAACGAGCCCTTGACGTTGGTATTGAAGATGAAATCAAAGTCATCCTCGGTCACGTCTTGCACACGCTGGGTCGTGCTCACACCAGAGTTGTTCACCAAAATATCGATGCTGCCGACCTCCGTCTCGGCATGGGCCACGGCAGACTTGATGCTGTCCAAATCCGTCACATCCAAAGCCACGACATGGGCGTCGCCACCTTCGGCCTCAATTTCTGCTCGTAGCTCTTTGAGTTTCTCGATCCGTCGGCTAGCGAGCACCACCGCTGCGCCAGCGCGCGACAAAGTTTTGGCGAACTGTGCCCCCAAACCACTGGAAGCACCGGTGACCAGTGCGATACGTCCTGATAAATCTAAGCTGTAAGCCATCGTTTACTCCTGCGCAAGTTGAATCGCTTCATTATGGCAACTACCCCAAGGTATCCATTGGGGAGCCCATGAGGCACCGCATAAAATCTGTCGCAACGCGGACAATCCTCCTCTCCACCTCTTTGTTATCCCCATTTTTATGACACCCCAAGACCTACTTACCCAATTTGGGCCGCGCGAAGCCATGGAATACGACGTGGTGATCGTCGGCGGCGGCCCGGCCGGCTTGGCCAGCGCCATCCGCATCAAGCAACTCGCGGCTGAAAAAGGCCAAGACGTCTCGGTGGTAGTGCTGGAAAAAGGCTCAGAACCCGGCGCACACATCCTCTCTGGCGCAGTAATGGACCCGAAAGCCATGGATGAACTCATTCCCAATTGGAAAGAGTTGGGTGCACCCCTGAACCAAGCCGTCACAGGCGACGACTTGCTGATGCTCAGCGAAACCGGTGCCACACGCACCCCCAGCTGGCTGATGCCACGCAACTTCCACAACGACGGTTGTTATGTCGTCTCATTGAGCAATGTGGTCAAGTGGATGGCGGCCCATGCCGAGAGTTTGGGCGTAGAAATATTCCCTGGTTTCACGGCGGCGGAAGTGCTCTACAACGACGACGCAGCCGCGCACGGCGGCAAACCCTCGGTCAAAGGCATTGCAACGGGCAATCTTGGTATCGGTAAAGACGGAGAGCCCACCGACAACTTTCAACTTGGCATGGAACTCCACGCCAAATACACCTTGTTTGCGGAAGGTGCACGCGGGCATCTGGGCAAACAATTGCTCGCCCAATACAACCTCACAGAAGGTAAAGATCCGCAGAGCTACGCGATCGGCGTCAAAGAGTTGTGGGAGATTGACCCCGCCAAAGCCCAACCCGGATTGGTGGTGCACACCTCTGGCTGGCCCATGCAAGACGACACCTTTGGCGGCGGCTTTTTGTACCACTTGGAAGACAACAAAGTGACCCTGGGTTTTGTGCTCGGTCTCGACTACAAAAACCCATGGATCAGCCCTTTCGAAGAAATGCAACGCTGGAAAACGCACCCCAGCATCCGCGCGCATTTAGAAGGTGGCAAGCGCATTGGCTACGGCGCGCGCGCCATCAACAACGGCACCTTGCAAGCCCTGCCCAAAACCGTATTTCCTGGCGGTGCGTTGATCGGCTGCGACGCTGGCTATCTCAATGCCGCCCGCATCAAAGGCAGCCATGCCGCTATCAAAACCGGCATGCTCGCGGCCGATGCCGCCGTTGAAGCCGTTACCGCAGGACGCGCCCACGACGAACTAAGCGCCTATCCAAAATCCTTTGAAGCCAGCTGGCTTTACAAAGAGTTACACCAATCGCGCAACTTCAAGCTCTGGTTCAAAAAAGGCATGTGGGTCGGTACCCTGATGACGGGTATCGAGCAATGGTTGCTTCCAAAACTAGGCATTAGTTCGCCGCCTTGGACATTGCGTGGCAGCAAGCCCGACCATGTAAATCTACAACCCGCGTCGCAGTTTGCAGAAATCCACTACCCCAAGCCCGATGGCAAGTTGACTTTTGACCGATTGAGTAGCGTGTTTATCAGCAACACCAATCACGAAGAAAACCAACCCGCGCATCTCACGCTCAAAGATGCTTCGGTTCCCGTGGCTATCAACTTGGCGAAATATGCAGGCCCAGAAAGCCGCTACTGTCCCGCTGGCGTGTATGAATATGTGAAAAACGACGACAACAGCGACCGTTTGCAAATCAATGCGCAAAACTGCGTGCATTGCAAGACATGCGATATCAAAGACCCGACGCAAAACATTGTGTGGGTCACGCCTGAAGGCGGTGGCGGACCCAATTACGCGGGTATGTGATTAGGTTAGAATTTTTTTGGTGTCAGGAGAGAGTCGCGTAGAGATTTCTTCTAGCAAGACCGCCGAAGGCCGAACGCTCAGGCAACATGGACTGACATTTTTAATTCTGTTGGAGAGAGATGCGGCAACCAGCGCATCCACCGAAGGGGCAAGTTGCTGCATCTGTAGCTTTGAATCTCTCAGGTAAAGCGGACAACAGGGTTCCTGCCACTTGCATGGTGCAAGTGGTTACGCTTTGGAGCCCCTGCTTGTCTGATTCCGCCTTGCTACACACACCGCTTCACGATTTACACGTCTCTCTCGGCGCGCGCATGGTCCCCTTTGCGGGTTACAGCATGCCTGTGCAATACCCCTTAGGGCTGATGGCAGAACACAAACACACACGCCATGCGGCTGGCTTGTTTGATGTATCACACATGGGGCAGTTGCGATTGGTGGGTCCTGATGCTGCGGCTGCCTTTGAGAGTTTGATGCCGGTCGATGTCATTGGCTTGCCAGTGGGCAAACAGCGCTACGGACTTCTTTTGAATGATCAAGGCGGCATCTTGGACGACTTGATGTTTGTGAACCGTGGCGACGATATTTTTGTCGTCGTCAATGGCGCTTGCAAAGTTGCAGACATCGCTCATATCCAAGCCCGTATCGGCAAGCGTTGCGAGGTGATTCCCTTGCCAGACATGGCGCTTCTTGCTTTACAAGGCCCCCAAGCGGTCGATGCACTCTCACACTTGGTGCCAGGCGTTGAAAAGCTGGTCTTCATGTCAGGCCAATCCTTCGACTGGCAAGGCGTGTCGCTATTCATCACCCGCAGCGGTTACACCGGTGAAGATGGCTTCGAGATATCGGTCTCCAATGCACATGCGACCGATCTTGCCAACGTATTGCTTGAACACTCTGCTGTGCAAAGCATTGGCCTTGGCGCGCGCAACTCCTTGCGCTTAGAAGCGGGCTTGTGTTTGTATGGACAAGACATTGACACGACCACCACGCCTATTGAAGCCGGACTGAATTGGGCGATTCAAAAAGTGCGTCGCACTGGTGGTGCACGTGCGGGTGGCTTTCCAGGCGCTGACAAGGTGTTGGCGCAACTGGATAAGCCTCAAACACGCACCAAACAACGCGTTGGCCTGATCGCGCAAGAACGCGTTCCAGTGCGTGAGCATGTAGAAATACACAACGCCAGCGGCCAGCGCATTGGCGAAGTGACTAGCGGCTTGTTAGCACCCACTGTCGACCAACCTATCGCTATGGCCTATTTGCCTCCTGCAGATGCAGTTATAGGTCACACCGTCTTTGCCAGCGTGCGTGGCAAAGCGGTGCCGATGGTGGTCAGCCCTATGCCTTTTCATCCCACCCAGTATTACCGCGGTTAAGCCTCAACACTTTTACTTTCAAAGGAAACACCATGTCACTCAAATACACACAAGAACACGAATGGGTTCAAGCCGATGGCGCTACTGCCACGGTTGGCATCACCCACCACGCACAAGATGCTTTGGGCGATGTTGTGTTTGTCGAGCTGCCCAAAGTGGGTGCTACGTTTAAACAAGGCGATGTAGCTGGCGTGGTCGAGTCTGTCAAAGCAGCTGCCGATGTCTATATGCCCCTCACTGGTGAAGTCACTGAAGTCAATACAGCCTTGGTGTATGACCCTTCTCTTGCCAACACTGACCCACTGGGTGCAGGCTGGTTCTTCAAAGTCAAACTGGCTGATGTAGCGCAATTAGATGCGCTGATGGACGAGACCAGCTACAAGCAATTGATCGCTTGATTTTTATTGACTGCTGCATTCTTTCGCTCATTCATTCTTTTACCCATTAACCCTCACACCCAAGCAAGCCCGCCATGTTGATGCAATCCACCAAACCTTTGGACGAACTTGAAAACAGCCGCGAATTCATAGCGCGCCATATTGGCGTGAGTGATGCGGATGAGGCACATATGCTGAGCGTTTTGGGGCAAGCGTCGCGACGTGCGTTGATCGACAGCATCGTGCCACGCAGCATTGCACGGGCACAAGCTATGCAATTGCCTGCTCCCGTGACAGAGGCTGCTGCGCTGGAGGAACTCAAGCAGATTGCACAGAAAAACCAATTGCTCAAAAGCTTCATCGGGCAAGGCTATTACGGCACGCATACGCCTGGTGTCATCTTGCGCAATATTCTTGAAAACCCTGCTTGGTACACCGCTTACACCCCTTACCAAGCCGAGATCAGCCAAGGCCGTATGGAAGCTTTGGTGAATTTCCAAACCATGGTGTGCGACCTCACCGCTATGCCGATAGCCAATGCATCGATGCTTGACGAAGCCACCGCTGCTGCTGAAGCGATGACCTTGGCATTGCGTGTGGGTAAATCTGAGTCCACTGTTTTATTTGTTGCAGACAATGTGTTGCCGCAAACGATGGAAGTCATACAAACACGTGCTAAGCCCTTGGGTCTTCAGGTCAAAGTGGGGCCGAGTTCTGAGGCCTTGCAACACGAGAGCTTTGCGCTGCTTTTGCAATACCCCGGCGTGGATGGCGGAGTTGCGTCTTACCAAGAGCTGATCAGCGCTTACAAGGCCAAAGGTGGTTTGGTCATCATGGCGGCCGATCTTTTAGCCTTGACCTTGCTCACGCCGCCAGGTGAATTGGGCGCGGACATTGTGGTGGGTAACACCCAACGCTTTGGAATGCCAATGGGTGCCGGTGGTCCTCACGCAGCGTACTTGGCATGCAAAGACGAGTACAAACGCTCCATGCCCGGTCGCTTAGTTGGCGTCAGCATTGACACGCATGGCAACCCTTCTTACCGGCTCGCATTGCAAACACGCGAGCAACACATTCGGCGTGAAAAAGCCACGTCGAATATTTGTACTGCGCAAGTTTTGCCAGCAGTTGTTGCCAGCATGTATGCGGTGTATCACGGCCCACAAGGTTTGCGTCTTATTGCTGAACGCGTAGCCACCTATACGGCCGTTTTGGCGCGTGGCTTGAAAGAACTGGGTTGCCAGTTGCAACATGAATATGCGTTTGACACTTTGGTGGTTTTATCTGGTGCGCGTACCGAAAGCGTTGCCCAACAAGCGCGCGCTGCTGGGATGAACCTGCGCTTAATTGGCAAGGATAGATTAGGTATCTCATTGGATGAAACTACTACCCGTGCAGACATCACAAAGCTTTGGGAGATTTTTGCGAATGCAAGTTCTGGTGCTCGTGCCCAGTTACCAGAGTGGTCAACGTTCGAGCCCGGCTTAGCCAGTCTCACTCCTAAAAATCTACAACGCACCAGCGCTTATCTCACCCACCCTGTTTTCAACGCCCACCATAGCGAGACAGGCATGCTGCGCTACATCCGCGCACTCAGCGACAAAGACTTGGCGCTTGACCGCAGCATGATTCCGCTAGGCAGTTGCACCATGAAGCTCAATGCCACCAGCGAGATGATTCCCATCACCTGGCCGGAGTTTGCGCAACCCCATCCTTTTGCGCCTGCAGAGCAGTTGCAAGGATTCAAATTGTTAGACGAACAATTGCGTGCCTGGTTATGCCAAGCCACGGGCTATGCAGGCATTAGCTTGCAGCCCAATGCAGGCAGCCAAGGTGAGTATGCAGGCTTGTTGGTCATTCGCGCTTACCACGCAGCTAAAGGCCAAGGCCATCGCAACATCTGTTTGATTCCGGCCTCTGCGCACGGTACCAACCCTGCCAGCGCACAAATGGTGGGCATGCAGGTGGTGGTGGTCGCGTGTGACGAGCAAGGCAATGTGGACATGGCCGACATGCAAGCCAAGTGCGAAGCGCACAGCGCTAACTTGGCGGCCGTCATGATCACCTATCCCAGCACGCATGGCGTGTTCGAGACGCAAGTAAAAGCGCTCTGCACATTGGTGCATCAACATGGTGGACGCGTGTATGTGGACGGCGCCAATATGAATGCCTTGGTGGGGGTAGCTGCACCAGGTGAATTTGGCGGTGATGTGAGTCACCTCAATTTGCACAAAACTTTTTGTATTCCTCACGGAGGCGGCGGACCAGGTGTTGGCCCCGTTTGCGTAGTGGAAGACTTGGTGCCTTACTTGCCTGGACACGCGACAGCGGGTGTTGCAGTCAACGGCGTGGGTGCAGTGTCTGCAGCACCCCTAGGCAATGCGGCAGTGTTGCCCATCAGTTGGATGTATTGCCGCATGATGGGCGCTGATGGTTTGCAACATGCGACTGAAACAGCAATTCTTTCGGCCAACTACATCAGTGCGCGGTTGAAAGACCACTATCCCACTTTGTACGCCAGCGCTGAGGGATTCGTGGCACACGAATGTATTTTGGATGTGCGTCCGTTAAAAGATGCGACAGGTGTGTCTGCTGAGGATGTGGCCAAGCGCTTGATGGACTATGGCTTTCATGCACCGACTTTGAGTTTCCCAGTGCCCGGCACTTTGATGGTGGAACCTACCGAGAGCGAAACCTTGGCAGAACTCGACAGATTTATCGACGCCATGATTGCGATTCGCGATGAAATTCGTTTGATTGAAAACGGGACTTGGCCGCAGGACAACAATCCGCTAAAGCATGCGCCTCATACGGCTGCAAGCGTGACTGCTGATGATTGGTCGCATCCCTACAGCAGAGAACGCGCTGCTTTTGCACTACCCAGCTTGAAGCAACAAAAATATTGGCCTACGGTTGGGCGCGTAGACAACGTGTATGGTGATCGGAATTTGTTTTGTAGTTGTTTGCCGGTGGAGGACTACAAGTCTTAAGCTTTTAAAGCTTGGCCCAATCTTGTAATTCCTTCTTCTATTTTTGCTAAATCAGCTGTCGCAAAACTCAAACGAATCGAGGACAGATCTGGTTCATTCGCAAAGAACGGTGCGCCCGGGACAAAGGCCACGCCTTTTTCAATCGCACTTTTGGCAAATGCATTGCCGTTTTTCACAGCACCGTGTGCGCCAGTGAGGTTCGCCCAGAAAAACAAACCACCTTGCGGTGCTGTGTAAGTTAAAGCATCGCCCAACTCACGTTGCAAAGCCTTGTCCATGGCTTGTGCGCGTTCTGCATACACGCGGCGCACCGTGTTGAGCGTGGCGGGCATACGGCCTGACAACAAATACTGTGCTGCAGTAGCCTGTGCAAATGTAGACGTGTGTGCATCGCTAAATTGCTTACACATCGTTGCGCGCGCCAGCAAATCAGGCGGCGCCACCATCCAACCCACACGCAAACCGGGCGAGAGTACTTTGCTCAAAGAACCGCAATGCACCAACCAATCGCGACTTGCGGGTACTTGGTCGCTCAATGCCAACATGGAAGGGGGCGGTGCTTCACCAAAATACAAATCGCCATAGGGGTCGTCTTCAATCACGATAGTTTTGTATTGCACTGCGAGTTGCAAAATTTTGAGACGGCGCTCTTGGGTCAGCAATGCACCACTCGGGTTACCAAAAGTCGGAATGATGTAGACCAACTTAGGCTTATGCTGCTGAATCATGGCCTCCAGCTTGTCGACCTGCACGCCATGCGCATCAATAGGCACGCCTAACACCTTGGGGCCATACAAACGGAAACACTGAATCGTCGCTAAAAAAGTGGGCGCTTCAACCAAAGCAATGTCTTCAGGATTGAGCAAAGTCTTGGCCACGAGGTCTAAAGCTTGTTGGCTTCCCGTCGTGACAATCAAACCTTCTGCAGAGATTTTCTTAACCCCCTTAGCCGCCATGAACAAAGCCAGTTGTTCGCGCAAAGGGTTGTAACCTTCAGTAGCACCATATTGCAAAGCAGCGCCAGGCTCCTTAGACAAAGCCAGCGCGCTAGCCTCGCGAATGCCCTCCACATCAAACATAGCGCTATCTGGAAACCCACCCGCAAAACTAATAATTCCAGGCTTACCCAGCAACTTAAAAAGCTCACGGATAGCAGAAGTTTCAACGTTATTAAGTCGGTAAGCGAATTGCATAGTTGGTTGATTTAATTGGGGTCAGGTTTAATTGGGTTCAGTTAATTGGGGTCAGAACCCGATTAATTTAATCAAATTAATTGGGTTCTGACCCCAATTAACTGTACTCAACCAACCTAAACTAGCGAAATGAAAAAAGAACACATTGAGCCGTTTTTTGCGACGCTTTATGCGGCGAATCCGCAGCCCAATACCGAGTTGGAATATACCAGCGTGTTTGAGTTGCTGGCGGCGGTGCTGTTGAGTGCGCAGGCGACGGATGTGGGGGTAAATAAGGCAACGCGACGCTTGTTTCCTGTTGCGAATACACCGCAGCAAATCATTGGGCTTGGCCTTGATGGGCTTGAAAGCTATATAAAAACTATAGGTTTATTTAGAAGCAAGGCTCGCCATCTAATGGAGACATGCCGCATTTTGGTAAATCAGTATGAAGGAAAAGTACCACGAAGCCGCGAATCTCTTGAAGCTTTACCGGGCGTAGGACGCAAGACTGCCAATGTGGTGTTGAACGTGGCCTATGGCGAGCCAACAATGGCGGTTGACACACATATCTTTCGAGTTGGAAACCGCACGGGGCTAGCCAAAGGCAAAACACCTTTCGCCGTTGAGATGCAGTTACTCAAACGCATCCCAGAAAAATATTTAGTTGATGCGCACCACTGGCTGATCTTGCATGGTCGTTATGTTTGCCAAGCGCGCACGCCACGTTGCTGGGAATGTGGGGTTTCAGAATTTTGCGGATTCAAACCCAAAACAAGTTTATAAATTAATTGGGATCTGACCCCAATTAACCAATTAATGGAATTCCTTCTCATGCATCCACGCTGCATGTTTGGGGGCGCGACGGGTTTGGCTCCACTCTTCTAGCATGTCCCATTTCACTGCATCTAGTTTTTCTTGCATTTCGGGTGTGGCGGTGTCGCAGGCGAGTTCTAAGCGATGGCCGTTGGGGTCGAAGAAATAAATGGATTTGAAGATGGTGTGATCGGTCACGCCGATGACATCAATGCCACTGGCTTGCAAACGGGACTTAGCCGACTCGAGTTCGTCCAAACTGTCCACCTTGAAAGCAATGTGTTGCACCCAGTCAGGCGTATTCGTGTCGCGACCCATCTCTGGCGCAGTGGGTAGTTCAAAGAATGCCAATACGTTTCCGTTTCCTGCATCTAAAAACACATGCATATAGGGATCCGGCGCTTTGGTGCTGGGGACTAAATCTTCGGCGATAGCCAACACAAAATCCATATTCAGATGTTTGACGTACCAATCCACCGTTTGCTTGGCGTCTTTGCAACGGTAGGCCACATGGTGGATGCGGTTGACTTTCATGGTGATCTCCTGAAATAGGTTTATGTGGCTGGGACGATATCGGCACGCGCAAGCGCCATGGCTTCGCGCAATACGCTGATATCGCCAATATGGTTGCTGAGTAACAAAATTAACTTGGCATTGACCAAAGCGCTTTGCTCGTCGGTCAAATCGCGATGCGTATCAATCAGCGCCTCATAAAAATCATCGCCCGGCGTGAAGTCACGGAAATAGCGCTTACCGGTCTCGTAAAAGTTGGGTTGTAAATTCAAAGCACTACCTCTTTATTTCAAAATCTC
>JAGWXI010000021.1 GCA_018969975.1 Burkholderiales bacterium | reverse complement strand
AAAGCGCCAACTTAGCAGACACCAATCGGTTAATACTCACTCCTTGTTCGGCGGCTTCGATTGCAAAGATGGGGTGAGCTTACCTGCCCCCATTTGCCACCCCACCACTTGGCAACTTTCTCGCTCATAGCCTGTCGCACCCCCATAAATGATCTGGGGTTGTCGTTTGCTGACACCAGCGATGAACTGCCACTTGTTGAGTCCTTTGACCCAGTCCGGCGCAAAAGTACTACCTGATTTGATTTCGATAGCTTGAAGCCCATCGGGGGTATCGAACACCACGTCCACCTCGTTGCCGGTGCTATCCCGCCAAAAATACAAGTCGGACGCTTCGCCCTGATTGAACCGATGCTTGACCAGTTCACTCACGACAAATGTTTCGAACAACGCGCCTCTTGATGCGTGGGTATCCAAAGTGTTGGTATCCCGTATGCCCAGGAGCCACGCCATCAAGCCCACATCTAAAAAGTAAAGCTTTGGACTTTTGACCAATCGTTTGCCAAAATTTTCATGGTGCGGTTGCAGGCGCATGACCAAGTAGCTGGCCTCCAAAACAGACAGCCACTCGCGTGCTGTGGTAGCGGATAAACCGCAGTCAGCCCCCAGTGCTGTGAGGTTTAACAACTGGCCCGATCTGGCTGCACACATCTTGACGAAGCGTTGAAACTGCAACAAGTCGCGTATGGCGATGAGTTGTCGGACATCTCGTTCAATATATGTGGCGATATAGTTGCCAAACCAATCTTGAGGGCTGATGGCACGGTCATACAGGCTTGGGTAGCCCCCCTGCAACAAAAGTGTGTTGAGTTCGCTGGGCAGTTTTCCAGATGCGCTCAATTCATGGACTGAGAGTGGTAGCAGCTCGACGCGTCCGACACGCCCAGCCAACGATTGGGTAATACCCGCGATCAATTCAAACTGAGAGGAGCCGGTCAGCACAAAGTCACCCATGACGGCGCGTTCATCAACCAGGGTTTGTAGCCACGACAGCAAAGCAGGGCAACGTTGTACTTCGTCCAAGATCGCGCCATTGTCAAAACGTGCCAAAAATCGACGCGGGTCGCTATTTGCAAATTCCAATTCTTCTGGGTTTTCCAACGAAACATAGGTTTTGCTTGGGAAGACATGCCTTGACAATGTCGTTTTTCCAGATTGGCGTGGCCCTGTGATGGCCACGATTGGAAAACCTTTCGCAAGGCGTTGAAGCGTTGTGGTGGCTTGACGAGGGATCATTTTTTGCAAATCCAAGTTTAAAGTTCGGATTTGCAAATAATAACCTAATGGGATGCGTTTTTCAGCCCAGGTCGCTTTCTACTGAGGCGGTCATTTCTTCAACAACATCAGCCACTATCTTGCGAATACCTGAGAGCGTCTTTTCGGGGGAGGGCGCTAGCCAAGACAGTGAGGGGAACTCGGCACAAAGACAAACGTGTTTGTTGTCATCTGAAGACCATGTGACTCGGTAGGTGTTGTGGTTGATGTTCATGTAATGGCAGTATGCATAGACTGCGCATGTAACTTAATTCCTAAAGCTGTAGTCACTTTAAGAATAGTGGCAAAACTTGGATTGCCTTCACCAGATAGAGCTTTGTAGAGGCTTTCACGTCCAAGCCCCGTGTCGCGTGAAAGTTGAGACATGCCTTTAGCGCGAGTAATATTGCCAAGCGCCTTCGCTATAAAGAGGGCGTCGTCCCCGGCCTCTTGAAAACATGCCTCTAGGTTTAGGGCCATATCCTCTTCGGTCTTGAGATGTTCTGCGCTGTCCCACTTGCGCAGTTTGAGTTTTGGCATAAGTTCACCCTTTCAGTTTTATAGAACTAAATTATTATTTTATATAGTGCAGTGGGAGAAAAAAATGAAAACGCTTCGGTCTAATCTGGCCAAGATAACGGGTAGCAGTATGGCGGACAAAAAAAGATATACTATTTAAAATGTATATCTTTAAAGGAAAATACGATGCAAGTTTCTAAATGGGGCAACTCTTTGGCAGTCAGATTCCCTGCTGGCTTGGTTAAGGCGCTTGATTTAAAAGAGGGAGAAGAGGTTGAGCTTCACCTCATTGGCGCACGTACTTTTGCGGTGAGCAAGAAAGCCGGTGCCAAAGAGTTACTTGCGCAGTTGCGCCAATTCCGTGGTCGACTACCTGCAGACTTTCACTTTGACCGTTTTGAGGCTAACGCCCGCTAACACTTCTATGGCCAAGCCTTTCATCGACAGCAATGTTGTCTTGTATCTGTTCTCAAGCAATACGGTAAAAGCAGATCATGCCGAATCGATTTTGCAATCAGGCGGTTTGATCAGCGTTCAAGTACTCAATGAGGTTGCATCTGTCTGCCTACGCAAAATCAAAATGACTTGGGAAGAGGTTGACGCCGTTTTAGAGACACTTAGATCCACTTGCGAAGTATTGCCAGTAACACTGGCTTCTCATGAAAAAGCGGTTGGACTGGCTAAGCGGTTTCAGATTTCTCTTTATGACGCAAATATTGTCGCAACTGCCATATTGTGTGGGGCCGACACCTTGTTTTCAGAAAATATGCAAAACGGTATGTCGATGGAGAGTGTGACTGTTGTGAATCCGTTTTGAGTGGAGTTCAAGAGAAAGAAGTTAACTTTTTACTTTTGAAAAGCAGCAGCAGTAAGTTCTATATCCGCACTACTTATACAAAACTTTTTCGCAAGCTGCCGCCAGTTAGCGACCACTGCGGTTACGTCGTCAATAATTTTTTGAGCTTGATCCGTCCTAAGCCCGTAAAACGCAGCTGTACTCAAAACCGTCTTGAGATTTGGCCTATTGTCCGAGTCATCAATGTTGAGAACATGCTCAGATTTGTCGATATTCGGGTTGACATCAAAAGCAGGAGCTAACCGCCAACCTGTTGCCTCGAGCACAAATCCATGATTTCGTAGGTGGTCATCTCTATTCCCCACTATTACGTTGAAAACAACTCTGCGAAACAATTGCTCCAAGTCAGATGAAGTGTGCTCCCCATCTCCCTGAGAACGTAAAAATTGTGCGAGTTCGAGGTAACTGGTTCCTTCGCTTTGTTCTTTACGCAGTAATGTCATGGCAGAGGCGTAAAACCTGCGCCGACCATGGATACGATCAAATCGTTGAACACAAAAAGTATGGAATTCATTGTTTAGACGTACCAACTTAGCAGCGGGTACATCAATACCGGCTTGAATGGCTAATTGGTGCAATACGTATTCCCAGGCACCCATATCGCGGACATCATCTCGTGCGGGAAATTTACCAATCCATAGTGAACCATTTGTATCTGTGAAGTTTGCTTTTGGTCTTGCGCCTCCAAGTGACGCCCCTGGTGCTACTAAGACAGCTAACCATTTACGTAGGGCGTCTAAGTCATCAATTCTTTTGTCACTCAGTTGATACGCAAATGCCTCGAGCTCTTGCAAAGTTGTAACTGGTGGTGCTGCGAATTTATCGTTGTCTAAAAAAGCTTCAGTACCTGTAATACGAAAACGCAAACCACCTTGTCTTGTGATGTCTTGAACACCAATGAGATAGTCCCATGCGTACAAAGTACGAGGTGCGCGCCCTTCATCTTTGGCCTGAAGAGATTCACGGCGTTTCATGAGTGTCTGCCCCCACCGATCAGGCGATGAATCTAAAAATATGCCGAAATTCCCCAACTCTGGCTTAGGAAAAAACGGTTGAGAATCTAATGACAAATCCGGGTCAAGTGCAAATGCACGTGGGTTTTCTAGCCAAGTAGGGTCATATCGAAAGCGTATTTGTCCTCGGTCGTGCGCCAGATTGCCGACAAGGCAAGCTGCTGCCAAATCGCAATCAAGCCAGACTTCCAAGTTATTTTCTTTGGCACTCATGTTTTTGAGTGCGCTAAGGCTAAGTCTTGTAATTTGCGGCCTACTTTGTCGTCAGCAGCGAGAGCGGAAATGTCTGCTGTCAAGCCAAGCACAGCCAGAACGCGTACATAACTACCCAAAGTGGCCCCTGGGTCGCCTTTTTCCACTTTATATAAGGATGATCTTGAAATGCCAGCGCGCTGAGCAACAACCACACTGCTTAATTTACGGCGTAAACGGGCGAGCTTAAGCCGCTCTCCAAGTTCGGAAAGCAGTTTTTGCTCTTGGGGAAAGATAATGGGTGGT
This sequence comes from Burkholderiales bacterium, assembly GCA_018969975.1. GTDB lineage: Bacteria > Pseudomonadota > Gammaproteobacteria > Burkholderiales > Burkholderiaceae_C > Limnohabitans. Next base: position 31,464 of record JAGWXI010000021.1, on the reverse strand, counting down.
TTCTTTGGCATTTTTCTATTATATTCAAATAAACAAATAATTGTTGATAATAGGATAATTAAAGTACTGAAAATCAAAGATTACTGTTTATGTAATCTGGTCATGGCCTATAAGAAAACAACCGGTTGACCCATAATGAAATCGTAACAACTCAGATGGAATTAAATTAATTTCTTCTAAAGAAATTTAGAGTCAAAACTAACTATTTATGTAAACTTTAGTGTCAAAATCACCACTCTTTAAAAAAAGGATCTTCATGTACAGGGTTGGGTTTCCGGGTTGGAAATTAGCTGCTAAGTTGGGTGTGCCTGTTCGTCTTCGCGTTTACATAGCGCAAGACCTTGAGTCAAATGTTTATGTTGCTCAAAGCCCTGACCTTGAGGGATTGGTTCTCGAAGGCCAAACACTGGAAGAGATAAAAAACGAAGCCCTAAGTTGCTCCAAAATTCTTCTTGAAATTGCACTAAATAAATCAGCCCCAGAAACACAAACAGACTTTATTTGGCACACGGTTCAACAAGCCAGTGCATGAAGGGGTACTACAAGTTAGTTGCTGCGCAGTTGCGTAGCAATGGTTTCATTTTGATTCGCCAAGGTAGCACGTCGCATCAAATATGGTCAAACGGTAAAAGATCTGTAACAGTGTCGACAAACTGCTATTCAAGGCATACGGCCAACGGTGTAATGGCTCAGTCTGGAATTTTGTACAGATTCAAGTGATGTGGGAAGCGAAAGAGGAATGATTTAAATACGCTGCTGTAAGCGCTGCAAATTTTTCCAGATCAACGCTTTCGGCGTCTCTATATCCATAGCCAAAATACATCTATCAAGCCAATCATTGTGCGTGGTGAGCTTTTCAATGGCCTTGTCTAAATCGCGAACGATTGCATTGCCATAAGCGATTTGCGCCTTAGAAATGGCGGCGTTCAATAGCTCTGAAGAAGGCGACATCATGGCTAAATCAATAACATCTCGGCTAAAAACCGATGCGTCCTTCTGGTCCTGTAAAAAGTTGCCTTAGGTTTCTATAGCAACCTAGATCAGATACCAAGAAATCCATATCAACAGATTCCCTGAACTCTCCATAGCAAAGCGTTATAGCCGTACCGCCACCAAAGTAGCAATGGTTTTCTAATAGAAGCTGGCTGTTCAATGACTGCAAGACAGTGGCTATACGCTGATGGTGCGGTCTTTTAAACATCTATAGTTCTCCAGCGGCATCAGCCCGTTTTAAGGCTTCAATCAAAGACTTTTCACGGGTTGTCAAGTTGGTTTCATCCAAGTGACGCCAATTACGATCGTAAATACCGAAAGCTTCAATAGGTGTGAGCGTGTCTAGGCCATGGATATGCCAAGCCAGTTGTTTTAACTGTGGATATTCAGTGAGTTTGATTTCAGAGGGTATGACTGAGGTATTAGGACCTGCTTGCGATTCCTCACCAAGACCGGCTTTTGACTTGGTTTGAATTTGCAAGCCCAGAGCATCCAATACTGTGAAATAAGCACCCATGGTGACAGATGGCTCGCCCTTTTCTATGCGGTGCAAAGTGACACGCGAAATATGCGCGCAATCTGCAGTTGATTGCGCACTTATATGCAAACTTTTCCGTTGTGCACGAATTGTTTCTCCAAGGATTTGGATTCTTTCTGCGACTGCGGAACTGGTATGTGGAAGTTTAGAGGGCATAATGTTGCTCATTATATACATTATTTCTCAAAATATACACATAGTATCCAAAGTTGAGATGATGTTGATGTAATGGCTCCTAGTCGCTAGATAGCGAGTAAAACTTGTTTACCAAGCCATACTTCGCGAACAAATGGGTCCGCGACAACATACAGCCCATGACCACTCCTAGTGATTAGGTTCGCTGCAATCATTTTCTCGACTAAGTTTTGTACTTGGGGCGCTTCAACATTTGCATTTACACGCTTGCTAAAAAATTCAAGCGACTCTGCGCCGTATAAACGTGAAACCCCTTCTGCGGGGCCAGAAGCAATTCGCGTAAATAGCGCCTCTCCCAGTTGTCCAAATTGATCTAAGGCGTGTAATTCGGAATCGGCAGCAGCTGACGCTAAAGTAGCGCAAATAATAGGAAAAGCTTGATCGGCACTGATAGTCGTAGATTGCAATTGAACAAGAGCCTTTAAAAGTTCTTCTGGGCGGTTACCCATAGTTTGAAAACCAGAAAATGCAACTTCTAGACTGGGCAAAATGACATCGGGAGAGGCTTGAAGTTGGGCTATCTTCCACGCAACAAAGTCTTCCGAGAGGGGGTTGTAGGTGGTTGTCATCGCTCCCATAAAGGGTTGCGAGCGCCGCGTTGCCATATCGGTAACCAGCGACTTGTGCGAGCCCGTACCTAAAAACAAAAAATAGCCATGATCACCAGGCTTTGCATTGACTGCGTCTCGCGCGGCTTTTAATGCATGCAACAAGTTGTTTCCATCATCTGTCACCAAAGCCTGTTGGATCTCATCAACGATCAACACGACATTGATGCCCGTTTTGTCAATCAACTCTGAAATTGCTTGGGCAAGGGATGTGCCCTCGCGCGATCCAACACTGTCAATTTGAAATCCAAATGAAATACCAGCAGCACCCATATTTAAACCTTTGAATCGCTCGAGCAAGCTAGAACTGGGGGTGTTGAATTTTTCAAGTGCTTGTTGAACTGCTTTGTGTACCAATGCAGAGGGTGTGAGCGACCGATCAGACCAAAGATCAATATAAAGTACTAGTGCACCCTCTGCTTCAAGTGCCGGTATCAAATCTTGCTTCAAAAAAGTAGTCTTACCAATTCGCCGAATCCCAGAAAGAAATACCCCAGATCGGATATTTGTTTGAAAAGCCGTGGGCCGTAGAAGTTGCTTGGCCATGTCCTTGGCGTAATCAGGACGGTGGAAAACGTCATCGACAGAGGACATTTAGACTCCTTTATTAAATATCAATAATTATCCTTTAAAAATAAAAAAATGTAAATGCTTAAAAAGGAAACTTCCAAGCATTGGTTTTGGTGGGGTAGTAATCAGAAAATTTGGCAAGTTCGGACAAAGCTGTAATCTTGGCCTTGTAATCACCATATGAATGAGCAATCAGATCTGCAGACTTACCTGTGGCTTGCAATATCGACCCCCCCATCCTAGACACCAAAGTCCTACCACTCATAGTCACAATCGGCACTCCCGCCTGCACCACATCGTTGGTAGTAGACCCACAGTTGTAGGGGAACGTGTCTAGAAAGACATCCGCCAACTTCAACTTGGCCTTGTATTCGATATGCGTAGTACGCGGAGTAAATTGAATGCGATTCAAGTCAGCATTAGCAGCAACAGCATGTGCTTTGAGGTTGGCAGTCGTGGTGGGGTTGTCGTCGATGATCCAAAGCACCGCACTAGGTATTTCATCTAGCAAGGCCATCCAAGTAGCAAACATCTCAGGTGTAATTTTGTAAACATTACCAAATGCGGCCATCACAAACGCTTCATCGCTTAAACCGAATTCGCTTCGTGATGCCTCGCGAACAGGCGTTTCATCACGGGTGAGTGGAATAAAGCTGCCGTCTACATACAGCGGTTTTTCAGTGAAGTATTGGGTAAGCTCCTCTGGCAAAGCATATTTATCAGCAATCACAAAATCAAACCAAGGCATCCCAGTCGTGCCAATAAACCCAAGGTAAGTCCCTTGCTTAGGCGCCGGGTGCAAAGCAAATATGCCGGGCCGTGCGCCTGAGCTCAAACCATGAAGATCTATCAAAACATCAATTTCATCTTCCAAAATCTGTTCAGCCACTTGTCTATCAGTCAGCGTATGAATAGAACGCACATGGTCAAACGCGCTTTTTAGCCGCGCTCTATGCGCAGTGCTGTCTTCAGGGCTGAAGTCATATGCCACGACCTCATTCTTGGTTCGGTCTATGCCTTCTATAAGTTCCGCCAAAAGCAAACCCACTGCATGCACACATAAGTCGCCAGACACAAAACCAATGCGCTTTCTGGCATGGTTGTATTGCCGACCCTGGCACAGAAACTCTTGTTGAAAGCTGTAGGTGCGCTCCACAAAAGCAAAAGCGGTTAACAACTGTTGCACCGGGTCATCCGTTAAAGCCAACATGGCCAATGGCGAAGTCGCCATCAGCATGGCGTTTTGCGTGATGTTGGGTAGCGGTTTGTAAACAGGCCAAGCGCATGACTTTTGGCGAATATGGATCCAATGTTGCAGGGCAGGGGTTTGTTTCGGGTCTATCGCCAGGCTTTGCTCTAAGGCTTGTTCGGCCAAATCGTATTGTTTGAGTTCTTCTTGCACCCGGCCAATATGGTTGAACGCCATGGTGATCATGTCTGTGGGTGGCGCATCTTGAAGGTAGCGCTGGCTTACCAATGAAGCCCATTGCTGCAGGGCCTCATCCCGCTTACCAAGTTTTTCAAGGGTGAGCCCAAGATTGATCAACGCTTGCGGAAACCGCGGTTGAACCGTCAAGCATTGCCGATAGGCGCCTTCAGCTGCCAGCGTATCGCCAGTGGACTGCAATAGAGATCCGTAATTGAACCAAGCCATAAAACGGTTGGGGTCGCTGGATGTCTCTAACCAAGTTTTATAGGTCTGGAGTGCCTCATCCACCTTGCCCGCTTGTTGTAGCTGTTCGCAGGTGGTGAAGAGTTCGGCTAGTTGCATGGTAAGTAGTTTTTGAAAGCTGGAATTATCAATAAAGTCAGTTGCAAATGTACTTCTCGTACACCTCGACTTTTGAATCATCGATGTGCAAGGTTTTCGACAAAAAACTAGACAAAACCTGGCGCTTTTCTTGCTTAACCCTTCGCAAGCCACCGATGAAATCCTTCATGGGCGGGAACTTTCTGACACTTTAAGCAGGAGCTTTGCAATGACACTCATACAAGAATTGATGAACCAGGCCGCAGTTGGTGGATTATTGAATACCCAAACCATCAAGCGCTTCAGCCCTGCGGAGATACGTGAAACCATCCAATCCCTGGTGGCAACAGAGCAAATCGACTTAGCAAGCGCTTTGGGCGATGCTGGAATGAGTATCTACCCCCACAGTGAAGACATGTTGGCAATCAATAGCTTGCTCGCCATGGTCAACCAAAGTTGGCAAGAGGCTGTTGAGCTGATGGATGAATTGATGGAGTTGCAAAAGGACACTACCCCCCCCTTCACATTTGTGATGATGGTGCGTGCGCTTCGCTGCAACCTTGAGCCAGCACGCGCTTTAGAAGTGGTTCGTAGAGGGCTCGCTCTCTACCCCGCACAACTCGAACTGATGGCTGAAAAACTGGCCTTGGATGACTTTAGTGAGTCCATGATGCCCATGGCTTCGGCTGGTCAAAAACACTAAACGGCAAACACGGCGGCAATCGGCAACTGATTGCCGTATTACCGACAAATGCTTGCCACTGAATACTTTTTTACGAAAAAAAATCTCAAAAAAATGTCTGAAACTGGTATTTAACCTACTTCAGAAAAGCAAAAGTTAGTTGGCACAAGATGTGCTTAACCAGTGGCAAGTCAATTCGGCCTAAGAAGGTCAGGAGAAAAAGATGGCAGTAATCAACACCAACGTCAAAGCATTGTTCTCGCAGAACGCACTGACCAATTCTGGTAGGGCGCAAAGCTTAGCTATGCAGCAATTGTCAACAGGCAAGCGCATCAACTCAGCAAGAGATGACGCTGCCGGTATGGCCATTGCCACCAGAATGACGCAGCAAATTCGCGGCTTAAACCAAGCTGTGCGTAATGCGGGCGATGCCATCAACCTGATCCAAACCGCAGAAGGCGCGACCAACGAAATCACCGACATGATGCAACGCATGCGTGAATTGGCCGTCCAAGCAGTCAACGACACCAACGACAACGCGCAGCGCAGCTACCTAGACCTTGAGTTCCAACAACTCAAGCAGCAAATTGTGCAAATCTCCAACAACACCGAGTGGAATGGATTCCCCGTATTAAACGGCACCGCAGGCGAGCGCGTGGGCGAGATGCCAGTATTTAAAGTAACGTCCGAGAACCAATTCGGCTCGGTATTTATCAACCCCACCACTTCGCGCACAGTCGCTGGAACGGATTCGGGTGAGAAGCAAACCATGCTCATAGCGGGCACCATGCCAACCCTGACTGGTTCACAAACGTTGACGATCAGCGTGGCTGGTGTAGATGTGGTGCTCGATGCAGCAACATCTGCAACTGCTTCAACGGTGGCAACGCAAATTCAGCAAACCCTCAGTAACAACGCCGCCTTTAACGCAAGCTCTGGGCGCACTGTCACGGTCTCGGGTGCGACCTTGACCTTCACCTACGCGGCCAGCGATGGCAATGTAAGCAATACGAGTTTTGACCCGAGAGCGGCAACGCTTATCACCTCCACCGTCAGCACTACACGAGAGGCAATTACCCAAGGCGCTGAGAGCTTTAAGGCCAACGGTGCATTTTTAAACAGCGGCGCATTGACCATGAGCGCCGATACGGCTGGGGTGGTGACTGCCTCATTCAAGACTTCAACGGGCGAGACCATCCCGATGCAAGGTATCTTGAACAACAGCGCAGTGACTGAAACGTCTGCCGTAACTTTCAATGCGATGACAGCCGGTCAATCGATTACTTTGGGGGGCCTGACCTATACAGCTACGGCCGCTAACACCGCTGCCGAGGTGGCGGCGGCATTTGCGTCCCTCTCTAACGGTGCAACAACAAAGGCTCTTATTACTACTGGTACTTACAGTGGAACACTCTCAGGATTCTCCTCAGGCGCGGTCTCTACCAGTACTGTCACCTTTACAAGCGCATCCACAGGTACCAACGTCACCAATATGCCAATCAGTGGCTCTGGAACATTGCCCAGTGTGGTGGTGACGCAAGGAGCACCGGCTGGTTCGATCACATTCATCAAAGACTCGGGCTCAAACGCCAAAGTCATTTCCGATGACTTGGTCTATGCCTTCAAAAAATCCGATGCCACAGCCGCCACTTTGACCAGTCGCGCGTTTTCTTACAGCGTCTCGGTCGAGGGAAGCATTCCTGCACTGCGCGCTGGGGACTTGAAAATCAACAGTATCGATATAGGCGCCTCCTACGCCACGGATGACAAAGTCTCCCCCGTGGGCAATGCTGCGGGCAGTGCGATCGCCAAGGCTGCGGCAATCAACCGTATGGCAGTTGCCACCGGCGTGACGCAAGGCGAGACCCAGATGCTGACCTTGAGCGGTACCCCTGCTCCAGGAGTAATGACAGTTGCTGGTGTGAGCGTGACGCTGACAGCACTTGACACAACCACCGCTGCAGCGGCTACCAAAATTGCTGCCGCCCTTCAAGCAAGCTCTCTCTTCGCCCCAAGCACTGGGCGCACAGTGACATACATACCGGGCAACTCCAACCTGACAATCAAATACGCGCCCACCGAGGGCAATATGCCCGAGACGGTTATTCAGACGGGTGCTACCGGCTTGACAGCAATTGTTGACACCACGGCCGAGCACTTCATCTCCTCGGCTGGAACCGGTGTGTTTGCCAAAGTCAACGAAAACCTGATGACCGGACGCGCCATGTCGGGAACCTCGGTTGTCAAAGGCACCGTGTTTATCAATGGCTACGCCAGCGCAGACATCACCACCGTGTTGAACAACTCGCGTGAAACGCGCGCCAACGTGGTCCGTGCCATCAACTTGATCAGCGACAAAACGGGAGTCAAAGCGATCGACACGGGTGTCGATGCCAAAGGCATTACGCTCACCGCGGCAGATGGTCGCAATATTGAGGTGAGTTTTGAGACAAACGCCAACGCAGACGACTTTGGGGCGCGCATTGGTTTGCGTACAGGCGTGCAGTCGAGCACGATTTCTCTGGAGTCCAAGATTCCTGCACCCGTGGTGTTGAGTTCAGACAGCACGGGAGACATTAAGCGCGCAGGATTGATTACTGGAAACTTCAGCAAAAACGAGGCGGTAGCAAACACAGCACCGCGCGCTATCGTGGCGCCCAATGTCGCTCAGGTTGAGAGCGTGACCTACACCGGCACGGTGCCTGTAGCAGGGGATACTTTTTCCTTGACACTCAACGGGACGACGTTTACTTACACCGCCAACACCACCGATGGCCTGACGACACAAGCGGTGCGCAACGGCTTGGTTGCATTGGTAAACGCCAACACCACCTTACCTGTGACAGCGACTGCTGGGCGGAACAAGGGCGAGATCTTATTGACGGCCGACACCGCTGGTACGTCTTTTACTTTGACCAATTCAAAGAGCAACGCCACCACCACAGTAACGGCCACCACAGTCAAAGCCAATGCCAAGGCCGACTTCAAGCCCCTAGGCTTAGATGACTTGGTGATCAACGGCGTCAAAATCCCAGCTTCTTCTAGCGCAGGCGATATAGACTCCAGCACGATTGCCACCAGCAGCGACCCCGCCTCGAGCGCCATTGCCATTGCTGCGGCGATAAATTCACAAACCCCCTTGACTGGCGTTTTGGCAAAAGCCAATGGCGCTGAGATCAAAGGCACACAAACAGTCACCAGCTTGCCTGTTTTGTCAGTTCCAACCTTCCATTCCTTGTTCATCAATGGAACAGAAGTGAAGGTCCAGTTTGTTCAAAACGAATCGTCCACCGACCGTTTGACCAAAGTGGCTGAGGCTATCAACCAGCGCACCGGCGCGCATGGCGTGACAGCTGTCAATAACGGCAATGGCATTAGCCTGAAGTCTGACGGTCGCAATCTGGCTGTATGGTTTGACTCCAACGTCAAAGACCTGTCTGCTGCTAACTTTGGCCTTGACCAAGGTGGAGCGGTTGCGCAATCTGTCCAAATTAGTTCTTCTGGTACTTACGCAACTACAGACACCGCGTCCGTAACTATTAACGGCGTACAAGTGACGTCGGCTGCGGCTGGAACAGCCACTGCAACCGCATTGGCTACTGCTCTAGAAACTGCTATTAATGCGGCAATTACATCGGGAGCCTTAAAAAATATCAGCGTCTCTAGGGCTACAGATATTTTGACTATTACTTCAACCGTTGCCGGATCGCCGTTTGAAATCAATGGCGCAAACATGGGCGGAACTTCTGTTGCTTCTGCCATTTCAATCAACGAAGTGACCCCTAATAGTTACGGCAATAACCAGATTACGGGTATCCGCGATGCCACAGCAACCAGCTCTACCGCACGGACGGTGTACGGCACTGTGCGCATGATTGCGCAACCGCCTAACTTACCCGGTTTGCCAAAACCCATTGGCGCGCCCCCTTCTGAGTTGGATAAATTGTTATTGGCCAATGCCAAGCCATTTATCGTCTCCTCTGGCGCAGATGGATTTAGCACCAACAGCAATTTCTCTGCCTTGGGCTTTAACGAGGGCAGCTACGGTGGTCGCTCCAGTTCAGATATGGATCCTCCCAAGGTTGGCCGCTTAGCATTCCAAGTGGGCTCTAGCGCTAATCAGACGGTAACGATTGACCTAGCGGACTTTGGCCAAGAAGGCCCTATCACGGGTGAGATTACGGGCGACGTTGACAAGAACGTGGAACAACGCACGGTGCGCATCAATACGCGTGAAGGCGCGTCAGATGTCTTGACCAAGTTGGACTCCGCCATGGACAAAATCAACGCCACACGTGCCACCATGGGTGCGGTGATGAACCGTCTCGACCATGTGATCAACAACTTGACCAATGTGTCGATGAACTTGTCTACGTCACGCAGTGGTATTGAAGACGCAGACTACGCCTCTTCAAGCACGGAGTTGGCAAAAACTCAAATCATGCAACAAGCGGCAACCGCTGTGCTGGCTCAGGCCAACACCAGCCAACAAACTGTGCTCAAACTCTTGGGCGGTTAACTGCAACGTGAAAGATAAAAAGTGAAAGCCGTCCAAGGTCAAACGCCAAAAGCAGCAGACCATGCAGCGGGCCCCACAAAAGGCCCGAACTGCTGGGACTGTCGCCATATGGCGATCACTTGGGATGTGCGAACACCCTACAGTTGTAAGTTGATGGGTTTTCGTTCACGCGTGATCCCCTCCATCGAGGTTTTGCGCAATGACGGGCGCTTTTGCAGCGGTTTTACTGCCAAGCCTGCCCCAGTGGCTGCAACCACCAAAACCAAACCCACATTGTCTGTCGGTAAGACGACGAATCGTCGAAATACTGACCCTGGCGGCCCATTTCCACAGATTAACTTAATAATTTAGATTTCAATTACTGCTGGCACGCGCCTTGCATAACAGTCTTACCTTCATTTCTAGGCTGTTTAAAGTGATTGCTTCTTCTGTCAACGTCATTCATGCTGTTTGGTTGGACCCTTTTAGTTCCATCGATACCGCAGATCGCGCCCAGCTAGATGCCGCCGGCATCAGCGTGGAAACTGTTCGTACGCTTGGTGAGCTCACCCTGGCATTGCGCCGTGCGCATATGTTGGTCATTCGCTTGGGCGATAGCGCCGAGTTGCTGCAAGAGGTGCAAACGCTCATCGGCCAGTTGGGCAACACCGTGCCTGTGCTGTGTCGCGTAGATCGCCGGCGCATGGAAGTTGCAGTAGAGGCGATGCGTTTAGGCGCCCTACACGCTCTTGCCGCTGATGAATGGACGCCCTCGGTATGGCAAGAGGCTGTCAAAGGTTTAAATTCTCCTGAGCTCACCACCAAGAGTTATGTATTTGTAGACCCCAATAGCCAACATTTGTTGGCCTTGGCCCAGCGCGTTGCTCAAACCGAAGTCACCGCCTTGCTCGTGGGACCCACGGGTGCTGGAAAAGAAGTCTTAGCCCGCGTGTTGCACGAATCATCACCACGCGCCAGAGGCCCGTTTGTTGCCTTGAACTGCGCAGCGATGCCTGAGCATTTGATCGAAGACATGTTGTTCGGCCATGAGAAGGGCGCTTTCACTGGCGCTTTGAAAGAACACAAGGGTTTGTTTGAGCAAGCCGAGGGCGGCACGATTTTCTTGGACGAGATTGGTGAGATGCCGATGAACTTGCAGGCCAAGTTGTTACGCGTCTTACAAGAAAAAAAGCTCAATCGTTTGGGCGGTGAGTCGCTCATCGATCTGAATGTGCGTGTGATTGCTGCAACCAATAAAGATTTAAAGCTTGCTATCGAGCAACGCGAATTCCGTGAAGACTTGTATTTCCGCATCAGCACATTTCGCTTACGCATCCAGCCCTTGAAAGAGCGCCCAGGCGACATCATGCCTTTGGCTTACCAAGCGCTGTCGCGACATATCCAAGGTGGCCTGCCTTTTAGTGTTTCCCCAGAGGCACAAGCCATGTTGGCTAGTTACCCCTGGCCGGGCAATGTGCGCGAACTTGAAAACGTGGTGCAACGCGCGGTGGTTTTGTGCTCTGGTCGGGTGATCACGCCTGCCCATGTGATGTTTGACGATGCAGGTTTAGACGATCAGGCTGGCTATACAAGCCAATTGGAGAGTTTTGTGCAGTCGATACCCACTGCATTGCCTCAGCATCTGGCATCGATGGCTCCGATTGAAATCCGCCCCTCAGAGCAACCCGTCAACTTGGAGCAAGCCGTGATGGTGAGCGAACAACAGGTGATCATGGCCGCTATTCAAAGTACCGACAGTCGAATAGAAGCCGCTGCCAAGTTAGGTATCAGCCCACGCACATTGCGCTACAAGCTCGCACAACTGCGTAGCCGTGGCATGACGCAAGGAGTCGCAGCATGATCGATCGCATCTCTAGTGCAACTGTCCAGTCGATGCTGGAAGTTTTACGCAGCCACCAATCCCAAGCCGCTGGCAATGCAAGTGCAACGAACGAATCCACACCTGCAAAAGTTGGTCAACCCACGTTTTTTGATTCTGTCAAAAACGCCATTGACAGCGTTAACGATACGCAACAAAAGTCCAGATCTATGACAGAGGCCTATGACCGTGGCGAAGAAGTGCCTCTCACCGAAGTGGTGTTGAGCATGCAAAAAGCATCGCTAGCTTTTGAAGCCACCCTCCAAGTACGCAACAAAGTGATGAAAGCGTATGAAGAAATCATGAATATGCCGGTTTGATGTAGGACTGAAAGATTGATATGGCAACAGACACTCTCAATATGAACGCGATGACCTTGCCCTCGGGCCAAGCGTCTGACAACCCAACCGCCACGCCAGGCGCCAACAATGCCTCTGGTACAGCGCTCAAAGTGGATAGCTCTAAATTACCAGCATGGATCAATTCCAAAGAAGGCCCTGGCGCTTTGGTGATGGATGTATTGCGCCAACCCAGCGTGCGCAAAGCATTGCCTTTCATGGTGATCTTCATGTTGTTGATGTCTGTTGCGGTTTTCTTCACCTCGATGAAACCAACGCCTTACCGTCCTTTGGTGTTGATGCTCAACGATGCAGACAAGCAAATTGCTATTGAAACCTTGAAGACTGCAGACTTCAAACCAGAGGTAGATCCCGCAACAGGGCAGTTGTCAGTGCCTACTACCCGTTATCAAGAAGCCCGTATGTTGCTGGCTTCTAAAGGTTTGCCGCGTACAGAAGTCTCTGGCATGGACAACCTCAAAGACATGCCTGCTATGACCACCAGCCAATTTATGGAGCAGGTGCGCTACAACAACGCGATGGAGCAAGAGCTCTCGCGCAGCATTGTGCAAATTGGCGGTATCAAATCTGCCCGCGTGCATTTGGCCGCTCCCAAGCAAAGTGTGTTTGTGCGCGACCGCGCACCTACCAAGGCTTCTGTGATCATCACCCGTTTGCCCGGGCGCACTATTTCCTCAGCCAATGTGCAAGCCATTATTCAATTGGTCGCCTCTAGCGTGCCGTATTTGGCACCAGAAAATGTTTCAGTGGTGGATAACTTTGGCAGCCTGATGAACGAAATGTTGGTCGAGCAGCCCTTGGGTTTGACCTCTGCGCAATTGACACAGAAGCAGCAGATGGAAGATCTCTATCGCACAAGATTGATTCAACTATTGGCCCCTATCGTTGGTGAGTCCAATGTGAGTGCACAAGTTAGTATGAGTTTGGACTTCACCCAAACCGAAATCACGACAGAAGACTTTGACTCCCAAGACAAGGGGCCAAAGACACGTTCTGAATTATTTGTAGAAGACCGTAACACCTTGCGCGATGCGATTGGTTTGCCGGGCTCGCTAGCCAATACACCACCTGCACAGGTCAATCCACAAGCTACCACCCAGTCAAATTCAGATCCCTTAAAAGGTGTGAGTGAAAAAGGCGTGCAAGTGACTGCACGCAGCACTAAAAACTATGAACTCGACCGCTCCGTGCGCCACACCAAAGGGGCGATGGGCACGATCACCAAAATTGGTGTCGGTGTGTTGATCAATGAGCGGCCAATTCCCGCTGGCACCAAGGTGGAAAAGCCTGCCGATGGCTCCGCAGCTCCAACATCCATTCCTTACACGCCCGAAGAGTTGGAGCGTTTGAACCAATTGGTCAAAGGCGCTGTCGGATTCAACGAAACACGTGGCGACGTCGTGACAGTTGTCGCAACCAAATTTGAACCCCAGTACGACCCTTCAATCGTGCCTTGGTACCGTGATGAAAATTACCAGGTGATGGTCAATGCTGGTGTAGTGGGAGCCATCTTCTTACTGGTCTTGTTGTTAGTAGTGCGTCCGATGGTGCGTCGCCTCACAGCCCCCGAGGTCGACCCTGCTGCAGTGGCTGCTGCTGCTGCCGAAGCTGCAAATGCGGAGGCCAAAATGGCGATCGAGGTGGCTACGGCAGAGTCTGCTGCCGCCAAACTCTCAGCGCAACAAGCTCGAGAAGCACACGAAGCAGAGATTGCCCGCATTGCAGAAGAAGCCATGCTGGCTGCACAAGAAGCAGCGCGCTTGGCCGAAGAAGCCCAGCTTGCAGCCGCTGCAAAGGCTGAGGCCGAAGCGCTGGCTCTAGCAGCCAAAGCACAGGCAGATGCCTTGGCTGCACAAAGTGGAGCTGAGGGTGAATCGTCAGAAGAAATTGAGATACAAGAGGGCGAGTCTTTAGAAGAAGTGAAAGCGCGTATGGCAGCCATGAAACCTAAGAAGCAGTCTATTTCTGCTGACTTGCTCAGTACGGCTAATTCGTATGATGACAAAGTGGCGCTTATTCGTATGATCGTGGCTGAAGATTCAACCCGCGTGGCTGGCGTACTGAAGAATTTGATACGTCAATAACACTGAACAATTTAAGTTTGAGGACTACAAAATGGCTGATATCAATATGGGAATGTCGGAAGCACTGCGTGCAGAGATGGCCAACATTACCTCCACCCAACGTGCGGCCGTGTTGATGTTGTTACTGGGGGAAGAGCAAGCAGCTGACATCATTAAATTTTTGAATCCTAAAGAGGTTCAAGCCCTAGGTGCTGCCATGGTGGCTGCGGCCGATTTTTCGCAAGAAGCTGTCAACGTGGTGCTCGATGAATTCGTCGACCATTTGAAGAGACAGTCATCTTTGAGTATGGGTAGCACAGACTATGTCGAAAACGTGATGCGCCGCGCCCTAGGCGATGACAAAGCGGCTTCTGTTTTGAACCGCATCATGCCTGGACAAGCCAGCAAAGGATTAGAAATTTTGACGTGGATGGATGCCCGAGGCATTGCAGACATGATCAAAGCAGAGCATCCACAAGTCGTTGCCATCATCTTGTCTTTACTAGAAGCCACAGTGGCCGCGGATGTGTTGAACTTTTTGCCACCCGATTCACGCGCGGAAGTTATTCAGCGTGTGGCTAGTTTGGACACCGTGCAACCCTCTGCCATGGCCGAACTCGAAGGCATTATGAAAATGCAGTTCTCCAAGAGCGCATCTTCACAATCATCTAGTTTTGGTGGTGTGGTGGCTGCCGCCAAGATCATGAACTTGACCAAGACAGCCTTGGAGTCGAGCATTATGAATGGCTTGAATGAAATCGACCCCGAGTTGATGCTCAAGATTCAAGACAATATGTTCACCTTTGAGAGCTTGGTAGGTGTGAACAACAAAGGTATCCAGGTGCTCATGCGCACGGTCGAGCCAGATATGCTGATGGTGGCTTTGAAAGGCGCAAGTCCAGAGTGCCAAGCCCGCTTTTTCGACAATATGTCCGAGCGTGCGCGCGGCATGTTCCGCGACGACATGGAGGCCAAAGGCCCCCAACGTATGTCCGACGTGGAAGAGGCCCAAAAGAAGATCATGCGAATGGCTAGACAGTTATCCGATTCGGGTGAATTGGTCTTAGGTGGCGGCGATTATGTATAACCATGTGGTGGCAAAGCGCTCTGGCCCTGCGTGGCAGACCGCTTCTCAATTGCAATTGCGCCGTTCAGATTTGGAATATGGCGCAACAGCGTGGGGCGAAGACGCGCGCCCTGATTTTGCGGATGCGCCTTACCCCGAAAACCCAGATGGCTTTTCAACAGATACCTATACCTCTGTTACGCAAACCTTAACTGAACAAGCCAGGCTGTCTTTGGCGTTGTTGCAAGAACAAGAGGCACAAGCCCTCTTTGACAGCGATCTAACTCCAGCTAAAACCACTGCATCTGTCAATGCGCATTTGCCTTTTGTAATGGATGACTACGCGGCTGCAAGACGGATTAAGGTGTTACTCGCCAAAGGCTTGTTAGATAAAACCAGCTCTGGTCGATTTGTAGATGATCTCTCGGCTACAAAATCCAACTTTCATTCTGATACGGAAGAATTAAGCACACCGCCATCGCACCTAGAAGCAACGCAAGAAGCATTAGACGCTGTGGCGCTTGAAGAATCTGAACCAACGCAGCAAGAGCCCCAAGCCGAGCCTGAACATATTGAACCAGCGCCTGGCATATCGCTTGCGGAAGTTGCGCAACGCGAACAAGCAGAGTTTGCCAAGGGTTTGACGCAAGGAATCGAGCAAGGAAAGGCCCTAGGCTTTGATGAAGGCAAGACGCAAGGCTTGGAAGAGGGTAGGGCACTCGGTTTCGAAGCAGGCAAAGCCCAGGGTTTAGAGGAGGGAAAGGGGCTTGGACTAGAAGAGGCCGTGCAAGAAGCTTTGGAAAAAGGTAGGGCACAAGGACTAGAAGAAGGCATTGCGCAAGGTGTAGAACAGGGTGAACGCCAAGCGCGTGAAGCGATGGAGCAAGAGGTCGCCACCCAATGCGAGGTGCTGTCGCAGGTGTCGGAAGGCCTGCACGATTTGTTGCAAGATCCACAAAGATTTTTTGATCCTTTAAAACGCCTAGCCTTGAATATGGCGCAGCATATTGCCAAACATGAATTGCGCACGTCACCGCAAGCGATTGATGCCTTGGTGCAAAACTGTTTGAACGAACTAGACCACCCTATCAAGGGAGCCGTCGTCGTAGAACTTCATCCCGAAGACAAAAAATTACTTGAAAAATTGACCACTCTCAGTTTGCAAGGCATTCACCTAGAGGCCGTTCCCCAATTGGCGTCGGGAAGTGTGCGTGTGATTGCAAACGATATGGTGGTGGAAGATCTAATAGAAAACAGGCTTGAGGCCTTGACCAGAAGTTTGGCGCTGCAAGAAATATCACCTCGCTCTGAGCAATTCGTTGACAAGCATGACGAGCCTTCAGAGGAAGATAACCACGATGGCCGGGAGGGCGACGATGTTTATTCCTGACGTCATCAACACTTTGTTGATGGGTTTGATTTTCATGGTGATCGTGGTTACCGTGGTTCGGCCATTTGTGATGCACATCGTCAACGGTGAGATGACGACCGAAGATATGCAAAAAGAAGCTATCGAAGCAGTGCAGCTAGAAATGATGCGCGTCAGCATGCTGGCTGAGGCACAACGCAATGACCAAATTCGGTTCCAACAATTGCTCTTGGAAGTACCTGACAAACCTAAGCCCAAGCCTTTGCCCGAGGTGGATCTGGAGGCAGACGAGGCCCGCGTCGATGCGCAAATTGAAGAGCCTGTTGTGGCAGATGCAATGGTTGAGGAATTGGCGACAGAAGGCGCACTAGCAGATGAAAATGCAGCCCTCTCTAACGAAGAAGCAACAGAAGATGCGCCTTTGGGGAGTGGCGAAATTGAAATGCAGGAGGGCGAGACGCTGGCAGATGTCAAAGCACGCATGAAACGCGAGCAAGCAAAAACTAAAAAGCCGACTATTCCGCCAGAACTCCTCAATAACGCTAATAGCTATGAAGACAAAGTGGGCGTGGTGCGCATGGTGGTGCAAAACGACCAAAGCCGTGTTGCCAGCGTCATTCGTAGCATGATCCAAACACAATAACGGTTACTAACTGCCATGCTTGATTTCGCCCAAGAAGTAGAAACTACGCTAGAGCAGTTGCGCGTGCCTGATCCGCAACGCAGCGGCACCTTGGTCCGATTGGTCGGCTTGACTTTAGAGACGCGCGGCATCATGGCGCCTTTGGGCGCGTGTTGCGAAGTTCTGGGTCGACACGGCCACCGCATAGAAGCCGAGGTAGTTGGATTCAACGACCGCACTTTGTATTTGATGCCCTTTACGGATCCTGTGGGTGTAGGCCCAGGCGACATGGTGCGTGTCATGCGCAACTCAGGTCATGTTCGTTTAGGAGATGGTTTGCTAGGACGCGTGATCGACGGCCGTGGTCAACCCTTAGATGGGCGCCCCTTGCCTGAATTGCCAGACCAAATGACTCTTTTGGGCCGACCGCTCAATCCTATGGAGCGTGGTCCTATCCAATCTATCTTGGATGTTGGCGTGAAGGCGATCAACGCAGTTTTGACGGTAGGTCAAGGACAGCGCATTGGCTTAGTCGCTGGCTCAGGTGTGGGCAAGAGTATTTTGCTCGGCATGTTGACCCGTTTCACCAAGGCCGATATTGTTGTGATTGGTTTGATCGGTGAGCGAGGCCGCGAAGTGCAGGCTTTTATCAGTGAATCTCTGGGTGATGAAGGTTTGGCCAAATCGGTAGTGATTGCAGCACCCGCTAACGTTTCTCCCGTATTGCGACTCAAAGCCACGCATATGACCCATGTGGTCGCAGAATATTTTCGCGACAAAGGCATGAATGTGTTGATGCTGTGTGATAGTTTGACGCGTGTCGCCCATGCACAGCGCGAGATTGGTTTGGCAATTGGAGAACCTCCCACTGCCAAAGGTTACCCCCCTTCGGTATTCGGTTTGTTGCCCAATTTGATTGAACGTGGTGGCGTTGGCCGACACGGGCACGGCTCGATCACGTCGATCTATACCGTGCTGGCAGAGGGGGACGATGCCTCCGATCCAATCGTTGACATTGCCCGCGCATCTTTGGACGGACAAGTCATGCTTTCGCGGGCTTTAGCCGACCAAGCGCATTACCCTGCGATTGATTTGAATGGCTCCATCTCACGGGTGATGCAAACCTTGGTTGACAGCGAATCTATGCACCAAGCCAATCGGTTTAGGCGTCTTTGGTCTGTCTACCAACAAAACGCTGATTTGGTGCAAGTTGGTGCCTATGAGGCAGGCACCAACCCCGAATTAGATGAAGCCATACGCTTGCGCGAACAAATGGTCATGTTCTTGCGTCAAGACATGCACATCAGCGAAGACTATGAAGTGACGTTGGGTAACCTCAAGCAATTGATGTCATGAAACCCCGCGCAGCGTGGCCTATATTGGCAAAGAAAGCCAAAGAAAAATGCGACCAAGCTATGGCAGCGTTGGTCAGAGGCCGTGAAAAAATTAAAAGCTTAGAGCAAAGCCGCAGTCGCATGGAGGCGCTATACGCAGACTATCTTGCCCGCTCTATAGAAGCTGAAAAGAAGTCCCTCAGCATGCAAGAGACAGTGAACTTTAGAGGGTTTCTGCAACAGATACAAACCTTGATTTCTCGGGTCAATGTGGATATTGAACATGCTACGTTCGAGTTAGAGATACTCAAAGGCAACTTACTAGCAGCTGAAAAAAAACGTATCCAAATGGAAACACTGCACGAACAAGATGTTCGCCGCATTCGGGACGCAGCCGCCAAGCGCGAGCAACGCGAGATGGATGCTACTGGCGTGATGCTGTTTAATTTGAAGTGAACAAAAAAATACGGTGACCCTAGTTTGGTGACTGCCAGCCTGCTTGTAACCAATGCCAATAACGGGGTTTGAATTCCCAAGGAATCAGCGTGGTGGGGGTGTCGTCTGAAAATACGCAACCGGTCAGATGGTCAAACCAAATACCTTGCGCATACAAACTCTGCACCAAAGATTGGTTGTACGCGGAATCAAGCGCATACGGATACACGCGTTGGCGTACATCGTGGAGACACACTTGGGGATCGAGCGCAGCATGGCTGGGACCCGAGAGCAAGTCATGCACACTTCCCCAGTCGCGTCCAAGAAGCGTTGTTTTGAGTCTGCGCAGTTCGTTTTCAACCTGCGCTTCATTGCGAACACGGTAGCGATGTTGGCCCAACACATTGTCAAACCAGAGGCTCGCTTGGGGATGTTCTAAGAGGATTTCCGGTAGATGCGCCAGCGCATCTTGGCGGTGGTGCAATAGTTGCGTTGCGCTTTTGCGAAGTGCGCTGCCATGGCGCCAATTAAATAAGTACTGCGCAAGTGGGTCAATGTCGTAAGCATCGATAAGTTCGAATTGGCTAAGCCAAGAACTAGGCATCATCCAACCAGCACTGCATCCTATTAACAGCAGATGGGAATGGCGTGGCTTGCAGTGCAATAAAAAGTTCTCAATATAAGCAACTGTAGTTTGCCAACGCTTTTGAGAATTAAAAGCGTGCAGATGCCAGTTGAGTCCGCCAGTGCCCCCAGCATCTACCAAGTTCTTCAGAATTTCTCTTAATTCCATATCGTTGAACTATATCTGCGAGCCCATCGCCAGACGGTGCCAATTTGACTTGGCATATTGATTGCAAAGTCTAGGCATACAGGCACACCATGTGTCAATAAATCGTCATTGCGTACAGGAAATCCACCATGCAAAGCTTTAATTGGGCTCAGTTCATCGCCAGCACTGTCAGCATCTTGCTTTTGCTAGGCGCCGCATGGTGGTGGGTCAAACGAAATAAAACTATGGGGCCCCAAGGAAGTGGAGAGCGCCGAATTCAATTGGTGGAGGCACTTCCTTTGAGTCTGAAGCACAAGATGGTGCTAATCCAAATCGACAAGCAAATGGTGTTGGCCAGTGTCAGTCCAGGGGAGGTAAAAACTTTGCACGCTTGGACCGAGGAGACATCGCATGTTGCGTAAATGTATTTCTGCCCGTTCGCGTGTTGGTTGGTTGGCGCTGTTGCTTATCACGCTGAGCGTGATACCCATGATGGCGCAAGCGCAGGGTATTCCGTTGGTCAATGTCAGTGGCGGCAAGGGCGGTCAGCAATACAGCATGAGCTTGCAGTTGCTTGGTCTGATGACAACCCTCACATTGTTGCCATCGATGTTGCTGATGATGACCTCCTTTGTTCGCATCATCATTGTTTTGTCCATTTTGCGTCAAGCCCTTGGTACAGCGCAAACTCCACCCAACACGGTGCTGGTAGGGCTCGCATTATTTTTGACTTTCTTCATCATGTCGCCTGTATTTGAGACAGTCTATAAAGATGCAGTAGGCCCTTATATGAATGCCAATTTGGATTTTGACAAAGCCCTCATCAAAGCTGAAGCACCGATTCGTGATTTCATGATGAAGCAAACACGCGAAGACGATATCGCTATGTTTATGCAAATTGCCAATCGCCGTGAACTCGACAATGCAACGCAAGTGCCATTCACCACCTTGATGCCAGCTTTTATTACCTCTGAAATTAAAAGCGCATTCACTATTGGCTTTTTGATTTACATCCCTTTTGTCGTGATTGACTTGATTGTCGCTAGCGTATTGATGTCCATGGGCATGATGATGCTCTCGCCCATGATTATTTCGATGCCCATCAAACTGATGTTGTTTGTGTTGATAGACGGATGGACGCTTTTGATGGCGTCTCTTTCAAACAGTTTCGTTTTTTAAGAAAGTACCACTATGGATTCAGCCGCCGTTGTAGATTTAGCCCGCCAAGCTTTGTGGATGACCATGCTCATTTCAGCGCCCTTGTTGGTGGTTGGTTTAGTCGTTGGTTTAGTCGTGGGTATTTTTCAAGCCGCGACATCCATCAACGAGCAAACGCTGAGCTTTATTCCCAAAGTGTTCGCTATTGGTTTGACTGTTACGGTCATGGGCGGTTGGATGATCAACACCATGGTGGACTACACCAAAGCCATCTTCACACGTATTCCAAGTTTGTTCATGTGATGGTGTGCGATGAACGCAACGCTGATTGATATTCTGGAGAAATTTTTGGTCATTATTTGGCCGATGTTGCGTTTATCGGCATTTCTAGCCTTCACCTCTATTTTTTCAATCCGCGCTGTCAATTTACGTATTCGCTTGTGTTTAGGTTTTGCGCTGGCATTTTTTGTCTCGCAGCAAATTTCTATTCCGCGGATTGACCCGATAACGGCCGAGGGATTGATGGAGATTTTTCGCCAAATCTTGATTGGTCTGACCATGGGTTTGGTATTTCAAGTGGCTTCTGCCACGCTGGTTGTAGCGGGTCAGGCCATTTCAGCTTCTATGGGCTTGTCAATGGCGAACATGATTGATCCCAATATGGGCAGCGTGCCGGTGTTGTCCGCCTTTTTCAACATCATGGGAACTTTGATCTTTTTGGGTATTGGCGGTCATTTGATTGTCTTTGGCTTGGTGCTGGAGTCTTTTAAATTGCTACCGATTGGACAAGAATTTTTCAACCAAGACATGTTGGGCAAGATGCTCAATTGGAGTGCCATGATGTTTTTGGGCGCCTTACTGATTGGGCTGCCTGTCATGATGACATTACTTTTTATCAACATAGGCTTGGGATTTGTAGCCCGGGCTGCACCAGCTTTAAATATTTTTACCGTTGGATTTCCCGCCTTGATATTGGTGGGATTTGTCATTTTGATTTTCTCCATGGGCAACAACGTTTCGCGTATTCAATGGGTTTGGACGCAAGCGTTTTTGATGTTGCGCTCCCTTTTAGGAAGTTGATAAGGTAGGCAATATGGCAGAAGAAAGCGGCCAAGACAAAACCGAAGAACCAACGGCGCAAAAACTCAATAAAGCGCGGGAGGAAGGCCAAATTGCGCGCTCACAAGAACTTGCGCCAGCTGCAATGATGGTTTTAGCGACCTTGTTTTTCACCATGATGGGACAGTATTTGTTCAACAGCATGGGAAATCTGTTCAAAAACCAATTGCAATTTGATCGAAAAATTACCGATAAAGCGGAACTTCTACCTGCTATTTTTGGTAGTGCCATCGTCGATGGTTTTGTGATTGTTCTACCTCTTATAGCCATCATGGCAGTAATTGCTGCTTTATCGACTACGTTGGCAGGCGGTTTTATCTTTTCTCCCAAACTCGCCTTGCCTAATTTCGGCAAGCTCAACCCGCTGAGTGGGTTAAAGCGCATGTTTGGACCAGATGCACTGATTCAGCTGGGTAAGTCGGTCGCAAAGTTTTTGGTGGTTGGTGCTATTTTGTTGGTGTCGGTCATGAACAATTTGAACGACTTGACCAATATTTCCCAAATGGATTTGGGCCAGGCAGTAAAGGTAGCAGGCACCATCATTGTGGACTCTTGTTTTTGGCTAAGTCTGGGCTTGGTATTGGTGGCTTTGGTTGATGTTCCCTTGCAACGACACCAATTGAATAAAAAACTCAAAATGACCAAACAAGAGGTCAAAGACGAGATGAAGAATTCCGAAGGTAACCCCGAGGTCAAGGGTCAGATTCGCCGTCGCCAACGTGAAATTTTGAACAACAAGATGATGACAAAAGTCAAAGATGCTGACGTCGTCATCACCAACCCAACCCACTTTGCAGTAGCGCTATCGTATGACCCCCATGGCGACGGCGCGCCTATTTTGGTTGCAAAGGGTGATGACGGATTGGCAGCGCGTATTCGTGATGAAGCAACCAAGCATGGGGTCTATCTTTTTGAGGCGCCATTACTAGCCCGCGCCTTATACTTCACGACTAAGTTGGATCATCCGATCCCCGAGGCGCTCTACCACGCTGTGGCGCAGGTTATTGCGTATGTGTTTAGTTTGAATCAGTCTTACGGAATAGGCCAAGAAGTGATCAAGCCCGACCCCAAAATTCCTGATCAAATGAAATTCGATGCCAATGGCGTCTTAATGCATTCTTAAGACGGAAATGAAGCCAGCATGACAGATATTTTTCAAAGCCCCGGCGACCGATTGCGGTTTGAAATTCTTCTGAAGTCTTTGACGGAGGGGAGCATTAATTTAGCTGTTCTCAGCCAGCATGATTTGGTTCTGGATTTCTACGGCAGTTTGTTTGAAGAACGTTTGCGTGCAGCAGGCGAAAAGAATATTGAATTCTGTACCTCCACGAGTTCAGAACAGTTGGTACAAACCTTCAACGATATTTTGTCAGAGCTTACGCTCAACCAAGCTACTGAAAAAGAAGCGAAATTAGCGCCTCGTCGCTTTTTGCTGTTTCGTGACTCTATCTTGATGCAAGACTTCGAGTTGCAACTCTTAGCGCGATTGGTCAATGGATTTCCAGCAGGCAATATCAGTGTGATTTTGCTCATCAACAGCGCTGGCAATTACCAGAAAAAACTCGAAGCGTTTGGGAAAAATATTTTGCAATGGGAAGTCGAAACCAAAGCGGGAGAACCGAAGCGGGTGCTGTCAGATTGGGTAGCTGACGCACCAGAACCTGCGCCTGCATCGCAGCCACCTGTTTTGCAATCCATGACACCCGACGACTCGCAAGAGGCCGTCAAGCAACTCCAAATGCCTAAGAAAACATCTTGGCGTATTCCAGGATTTGGAAAAAAATCCCAAGCCCAGCCAGCTCCCACCTCTGAAGTGGTAGAGCCAGTGCCCCCTAAGGCACCCGCCCCAGCACCAGCGTCCCAACCAATCCAACCGCAGCAAGTTGCTTTAGGTAACGACTTAGATGCACACACGCCGCGTGAGCCTGAACTAGGTGCCCCTGTTTTGGGCACTTTCGCCAGTACCACTGCAAACCCATCCACGCTGAATGCAGAAACAAATACCTTTAAACGCAGCACAAGTAAGCCGCGTTGGGGAATTGTTTTATTGGTAATGCTCATGTCAATGGCTGTTTTTGGCTATATGTATAAGGACATGTTGTTGCAAGAGGCGGAGCTCTTTAAGAAATATTTGTTACGCGGTACAGCGGCAGCCCCGGCGCCTATGCCAGTGGCCAGCGTGCCAGAGCCTGTTGCCGCTAGTTCACCCGAGCCAGTCGCCTCTGATGCACCGGAACAAGTAGCATCAAGTCCAACGCCCGCAAACGAGGTAGCCTCTGCTGCCATGGACATTCCTCCAAGGGTAGAAAAAAGAGAATCTATCGACAAAGAGCCTCAAACAAACGCAACTCAATCCGACAAAGTATCTGATGCAGATTGGATAAGTAAATTACCCGAGGAGGGTTTTGTTTTGCAGCTTTCTGCATTTGATGTCGAGGAAGAGATGCTTAACTTCAAACGCAGCCATCCGGCCTATGCCTCGGCACGTGTGATGCAGGTCAGAAAAAAAGACACCAACAAACGCTACTTTATTCTTCTTGCTGGCCCGTTTGAGACCAAAACGCAGGCGGATCAATTTATGAAATCGAACCCCTTGCTTGCTAAGGGGTGGTTGCGCAGCGTTAAGTCTGTGAAAGCGCAACTTGCCAAGGCCTGATAGATCAAGATAAGGACCAACAAATGAGTAGTTCCGAAGCTGACCATATCGTCAATAAAGGCAATGAGACGTTCGAGCCTGCGTTCGAGGCCGAACAACTCCCGCGTCTTCACTTACCCAATGTGCCGCAAGACGCAACAGGGCTTTCTGCCAAGGATTTAGCCCAGGTACCGACCTTGCGCGATCCTGAGGCTAGCAAAGCGCCCGAGCAAGCCGCTCTTATTCCTCCCAAGCTTGAAGAAACTCCCAGCGTTTCGGTGCTAGATGAGCTAGAAGCATTGCCTGTATTGGATGAGATTCATGCTCAAGAGATGCCTCCTCCAGTCGATACATGGATAGAGGTATTGCGTAAACGTACCGAAAAACTAACCGAAGAAATCAAAACGCTGCACGTGCGGCTCGATGTTTTAGAAAAACAATCAAAGGGTTAACCATGGCAGAAGCAGAACAAAACACCGAAGACACGGCCGTGCTGGAAGGTCCGGTAGACCAAGCCGAGTCCACCAGCGAAGCTGAACCGATTATTGATATCGATGCAACCGCTGACCGTTTGACTGAAATTGCAGGCCTGTCTGCCGATAGCAATGAAGTGGCGCGTCAAATTGAAGAACTGACCTCGGTCGTTTTAGATTCAGCAGAGGTATCAACGCGTTCTGCATCCATTGCCGCAGATGTCAGCAGTTCGATGCGCATGGTGGTGGCAAAAATTGAAGAAACCAACCGCCGTAACGTTCTACATTCACGCATCATGCTTGGCGCCATCTGCCTAAGTCTGTTGGTGGCTATGGGCTTTTTCTTTGGCATCACTTTGAAGATGACTAAATCGATCAAAGAATTGGATGTGATGACTTACGCTATGTCTAAGCGCATGATTGAGATCGATGGAAGTATCAGTGCGATTGGCAAAACTAATTCTGACTTTTCTGAAATCACAGAAAAACAAACAGAACTCAACACCACACAAAAGAATGTTGCAAACCGCTTAGACGAAATTGGCCGCGTAATGGCCAACATGCCTAATTTGGTTGCCGATCAAAACAACAAGCTGATTGACGCTAAGTTGCTCGCTATGAACAAATCTCTGGCGGCTATGGATGCCAAGATTGCTGCGAATATGGATGCAGACAAAATCAAGCAGCAACCTGTTCAACTGGTGTTGACTGAAATCCAAAAAATGCGTGCTGACACCAACCAAAGCATGCAGGCCATGCGCACAGAAATTAACCAAAGCATGCAAGCCCGAGAGAAATTACAGGCTTCCGCCTATGAACAAGCTGTCAAGAGTGCTAGCAATGCCGCCTTGGCCGCACAAAAAGCAGCTGATAGCGCAGTAGCGGCAGAAAAAGCGACGGCAGCAGAGCGCCTGAATGCACAAAAAGCTGCAGCAGAAAAAGCCGCAGCCATGCGTTTCGCACCTGCTGAAAAACCACCAGAGAGAACCCAAGCCGATAAAGCTGCTGCCGATAAGGCTGCTGCAGATAGAGCGGCAGCAAGGGCCGCCGCCGAAAAAGCAGCTGCCCTAGCAGCAGAGCGGGCTGCAGCTGCCGAACGTGCTGCCGAAAAAGCCCGTGCCGCCGCCGCCCAGGCTGCTACGCCTGCACCAGCGCCCGCACCCGTGGTGCGTGAACGACCTATCCAATATCCAAGACCGGCTGATTAAGCGTTGAGACTGAATCGACTAGCACTCGCTAGCGACCAGTCTTGGTAAGTGACGGGCAGGCTACTGATATCTTTTTGTAGCAAGGCATTCGGTGCCAAGGTGTCTACCAGTTCGGATAAGTGCAAGACTTGCGTTTCACTCACTCTTTGCATGATGTGGCGTGGTGAAAATTCACTCGGGTCTCGCAGGCCAGCTGCTTCCAATAATTCTTGCAGCGCTTGCATCGTTTTACGGTGAAAATTTTCAACACGCTCAGCTTTGCTGGGAACGACCAAGGCCATCTGGCGCTTAGGATCTTGGGTGGTAACACCAGTAGGACAGTTGCCCGTATGGCAAGCTTGCGCTTGAATGCATCCTAGAGCGAACATAAAGCCACGGGCACTATTGCACCAGTCTGCACCCAAAGCAAAGGCACGCGCCATATCAAATGCGCTGATGATCTTGCCACTTGCACCTACACGGATGTGTTCGCGCAGACCAACACCAACCAATGTGTTTTGAACCAAGCGCAGACCCTCTTGCAATGGCATGCCCATATGGTCAGAAAACTCTAAAGGTGCTGCACCAGTGCCACCTTCTGCACCGTCGACCACCACAAAGTCTGGATAAATTTTGCTCTCCATCATGGCTTTGACGATTGCAAACCATTCCCAAGGGTGGCCTATGCATAGCTTTATTCCAACAGGCTTGCCTTCGCTTAATTCCCGAAGTTGTTGAACAAATTGCATCAATTCAAGCGGCGTAGTGAAACTGCTGTGGCTAGAGGGCGAAATGCAGTCTTCACCAATGCCAACACCGCGCGCTTGTGCAATTTCTTCGGTAACTTTGGCTCCCGGTAAAACACCACCATGCCCGGGTTTAGCACCTTGGCTTAGCTTGATTTCAACCATCTTGACTTGCGCTGACTTGACGTTCTCAGTGAAATGCTCAGGACTGAATCGGCCGTGCGCATCACGACAGCCAAAGTAGCCTGAGCCAATTTCCCAAATCAAGTCACCACCATGTGTGCGATGGTGGCGCGAGATCGAACCTTCTCCTGTGTCATGCGCAAAACCACCGCGCTTTGCTCCTAAATTAAGTGCCAATACCGCGTTTGCACTCAATGCACCAAAACTCATCGCGGAAATATTGAAGCGACTGATGCTGTAGGGTTGGGTACAAGCGCTTGTACCCACGCTGATGCGAAAGTCATGGCTTTCAAGCGCGGTCGTTGCAATGGAATGGTTAATCCATTCATAGCCAATTGCTTTGACATCTAGTTGCGTTCCAAAAGGACGTTTGTCGCCTTCTCCTTTCGCGCGGGCGTAGACCAAGCTGCGTTGTGCACGAGAAAAAGGGGCGGCATCAGTTTCAGACTCTAAAAAATATTGACGAATTTCAGGCCGGATGTATTCCAACAAGAAACGTAAATGCCCAATTACCGGGTAGTTGCGCAAAATCGCATGGTGTTTTTGCTGGAGGTCGTGCAGTCCAACCAAACTAAGAAACAAAAATAAAACAGGCCACCAACCACTTAAGCCGGTAAAACTAGCCCCTACTAGTGAGAAGAACAATAAAACTACTGATGCCAAAAATGCGGTGTAGCGCATTGGATAGATTTCATTTACTTTCTCCAGCATGCAACCAACTCCTTAGGCGGTGGAAAAACTATTTTCTTTGATTAAGCTTCGCCGCTAGTTTAGATTGCGCTAAGGCTGATACTTCGGAGCGTAAACGAGCAGAGGTGAGTTGTTGGTCCGCTACGTGTTGCACATCTTGGAGGTGCGACATGATGGATGCACGCAGATCGACCAAATCAAGCTCTAACTTGCGAGCGCGATCTTGAAGTTCACGTTGCAATGCCATGCGCTGTGTCAATAAATTGACCTCAGCTGCAATCGTGCGCCATGTTTGAGTGAGTTCGTCAGATGGTGCAACACGCAATTGGTCGAACAATTCACTGATCAACGGATCAAACATGGGAGCAGCACTAGCAGGTGAGGCAACACTCTCTTGTGTCTCGGTCAGGGTAGGTACTTTTTCAGGTGCGTATTGGGTGCTAGGGCTGGCAGCCGTTTCTGGAGGGGAAGCGGCCGCACGCGCATGCGATTGCAGCAATGCATTGACCTGCCCCCAGCCTTCGTCTGGCGAATACTGTTTAAGTCCTTTAAAGGATAAAAATTGCGGTTCAGTACTCATTTGCTCAGCATGCCCATAGACATCCGTTTCAGAAATTGTGGAATACCCATAGACGTAACGCTTTCTGCCTCTTGAACTGATGGGGCATTAGCAGGGGTGACGGTCTTTGTCGTATTGGCGGGGGCCTGAGTTGGCGCAGGTGCATTCTCTTCAACCTTATGCAAACGATGACGCCCTAAAACTGAATATTGGTTGGACAGCGTACTTGTTCGGCCTAAAAGGTTTTTAGCTGGCATATTCAGCGCATTAGACTGATGGCTGGAGCGGACTCCGTTGAGTGTATTGATACGCGTGGAGGCGGTTGTCTGTCGCATACCTTGCGCACTAGCGCGCATTTCACGGGCTGTGCAAACAGCCTTGCCAAATTCAATAAAAGATGCGCCACACTCATCTGGTAGATCCATCAGATAACCGCGCTCAAAAGATTCACGCGCGCTTTGTGCCTCTAAAACTGGAGGTGCCAGCATAAAGCTAACAGGGAAACGTTGTTTGGTGAATGTATCTCCTTGCATTTGTTCATTTCGAACACGTGTAGGACACAGCAGCAATGTAGGCGGTGTGTGAATTGCGGAATCAAAAACCCAGCGGTGGCGATTCAAAAAACCAGATGTTGCTACGAGTTCAATTTCAGAGACCGACGTTGGTACAACAACCAAGTCGTACTCAAACATCAACTCGCCTGCAATGGAATCGGTCCAAGTCAAATCACAAATGACTATGTCCGAGCTGCTGGCGGCACGACGCAAATGCAGTCGCGCGTCAAGAATAGGCCGATTGCCGCCCTGGTCTAGGGGCAAGATATGGTGTTGGACAACAATTCCGATATTCGGTGCACGGTTTAGCCAGGTGCTAGAGGAGCCATGGGTGTCAAAGTCCACCAAAGTTACGCTCTGACCTTGACGGCGAAGATAGGCGGCTAAATTGGCTGATACCGTACTCTTACCAACGCCACCTTTTTGACTGGTGACCAAAATTTTGAAAGCAGACATTGACTAACTCCAGATTCAAATTCGCTACGACTAAGGGATAAAGCAGAAGCGGGATACGGAATTTAAAGGCTAGTTGTATTGCCGTCAATATTTGTAATTTTGTGATTAAGTCGTCAAAAACTACATAAAAATCAGTTTGTAGTATTAATTAGTATTAAAAAAATTTGAAAAAGAAACTTAATGAAGAATAAATGCTAAGTTGTTGATTTATATTGTTTTTGACAAAGTGTCAAAAAAAACAACACTTTTTGCGTTTTTAGCAGTTTATTCTTTCGCAGTTTACGCAATAGCCTCCAGTAAACTCGACGGTCTCCATTAAAAAAGGCCAACCCTCCAATGACACTCCATCTCACCCTCAGAACCACTCTTGCCATTGCGGCGCTTGTTTTGTCTGCATGTAGTTCCACAAAATTAGCTGATACCAATGAAGTTAAAGGAAAGCCGGTAGACACTGCGGCAGCCTCGTCAGCGGGGCCAGCGGTGGTGGCCCCTCGCTCAGCGGTCGTTGCAGTGATTGCTGACCATTTGAATCCCAACAGCTTGATCTCGAAAGAGAGAAGCGTTTATTTTGAGTTCGATAAATTTGATATCAAAGCTGAATCAACTGCCTTAATCGAGCGCCAAGGAAAATACCTCGCCGCGAATAAAGGCTTGGCCATTCGTGTTGAAGGAAATGCAGACGAGCGTGGTGGACGTGAGTACAACTTGGCCTTGGGCCAAAAACGTGCTGATGCTGTCGTCCGCGCTTTGAAAGTCTACGGAGCTGGTGACAAGCAACTAGAGGCCGTCAGTTATGGCAAAGAAAAACCCCAAGCCTTAGGCCATGATGAAGCGGCGTGGGCTCAAAACCGCCGTGTCGATTTGGCCTATCCCAATAAATAAATAGTCACAACAATGCCCAGACCCATTTGTTGCATCCGTTGATGCAACTCAACAGTGAAGTTATCACCACACCACCGCGTGCTTCGGCCACGGTGGTGTTGTTACGTGATGCGCCGCAAAATGGAGTAGAAGTATTTTTGTTGCGTCGTCATACTGATTCAGCTGTTCTCGGAGGGGCTTATGTTTTCCCGGGTGGCAAGTTAGATGAAGCAGACAGTAGTGAAGATGTTTTGCGCCATTTGGATTGTGATCCACAAGATTTGCACCGTGCATTAGCCGAACCAGAAATTCAAATAAAGATGGCAGCAGGGCTTTATGTGGCCGCCATTCGGGAAGCGCTAGAAGAGTGTGGTGTTTTATATGCCCGTGCACGCAACCCAGATGACTCAGCGCACAACACTGCGCAACGTGCGCAATGGCAAAAAAAACTCCATGCTGGAGAAACCTTTACCAATGTGTTGGCAAATGGTGATTTACAACTAGACACCCAACACTTGGCACCTTGGTCACGATGGGTAACACCGCGCATGCCCTCTGTCACTAGCAAGCGATTTGACACACGTTTTTTTGTAGCCTTGCTACCCCAAAATCAAAATCCCTTACATGACGACATCGAGGCGGTCGATAGTATGTGGCTTTCGCCCAAAGAGGCGTTGCTGCGCTACTGGGACCGCAGTATCAGTATGGCGCCTCCACAAATTATGACTTTGGTCAACTTACTACCCTATATAAATTGTGCAAGCGTTTTGCATGCTGCACGACAAAGAAAGCCAGCAGTAGTAATGCCAGAAACCTTCGATGCCGACGGCTTGCGCCATATTTGCTATCCAGGTGACCCTCTACATTCCATCCAAGCAAGAGCCATGATTGGGCCAACAAGATTGCGCTTCTTTGAAGGACGCTTCGAACCACAGGGCGGCGTAGATGCGCTTTTAAGTCCTGAAGGGGTTAGTTGGTAAATAGTGTCTTCAGGTTGTACCGGTATGGAGTGGTGGCGCTTCACGGATTCGAACCGCGGACCTGTGGATTATGATTCCATCGCTCTAACCGACTGAGCTAAAGCGCCGAGCCGCAAATTATAGCGAGACT
>JAGWXI010000106.1 GCA_018969975.1 Burkholderiales bacterium | reverse complement strand
AACTCACAGAGTGCGGTGCAGACTATTGCTTTCCAGTGACAGAGTTTCCTGCCGCCATTCAGCGTGCACTCAAATACAGTAGCAATGGTCTGATGGCACCTTTTTACCCAGAGCATGAATTGACCCGAACCCAAGATTTAGAAGCCGCGTTTTACGATGCAGGCCAGTTTTACTGGGGAAAAAAACAAGCGTGGCAAAACAATAACCGCATCCACAGTAGCGGTGTCGGTTTTGACATACCTAGCTGGCGCGTGGTTGACATTGACACTCCTGCAGATTGGGAACGCGCAGAACGCTTGGCAGCCAGCTTGAAAACCCATTAACCACCATGGACCAGTTGCGCATTGTTTTCAGGACAGATGCCAATCAGCAGATTGGCACTGGCCACTTCATGCGTTGCTTGACATTGGCTGATGAAATACGCAGGAGTACTGCTGATATTTGGTTTGTGGCCAGAGAATTGCCAATGTATTTGCAGCAAATGTTGATAGAGCACGGAGTCAGGTACTTGGCTCTGCCCAAACCCGACACCACCACACAGAGCATAGATGAGTTAGCGCACGCGTCTTGGCTGCAAACTAGCCAAGCCATTGATGCCGAGCAAACTCTGGCGGCTTTAGGTGAAGGAAGTTGGAATTGGCTGGTAGTTGACCACTACGCTTTAGACCATCGCTATGAAAAACTACTTCGAAAAGTGTGCAAACACGTGATGGTGATTGATGACTTGGCCGACCGCGTGCACGATTGCGATGTGTTGCTGGATCAGAATTACTATCAAGATCAAGATCAGCGTTACCTCGGCAAAGTGCCCTCGCATTGCCGCATGTTGCTTGGAGCTAAATTTGCGCTGTTACGCCCTGAGTTCAAAGCCATGCGTGAAAAGGTAAAGGCCAGAACGGGCAAGGTGAAAAACATACTGGTTTTTTTTGGCGGTGTGGATGCTGACAACCTCACTGGCCAAGTATTAGAGGTGATCATCAATTTGAAACTAGATGTTCATGTGGATGTGGTGATAGGTCAACAGCATCCGCAAAAAGAAACGATTCAAAAACTGTGCACCCAACACAATTACACCTGCCATGTTCAAACCAACCGAATGGCTGATTTAATGGCGCAGGCAGATTTGGCGATAGGTGCTGGTGGCACAACCGTTTGGGAGAGGTTTTGCCTAGGTTTGCCTTCTGTTTGCTTTGCTGCTGCATCTAACCAAGTTCATCAATTGCAAGATTTGCAATTAGCTGGTTTGTTGTTCAGCCCGATCCATTATGAAGACCCAATTACGTTCTTGTTTTCGTATTTAAAAAACTTAGGCACAGGGTTTAAGTTGCTACATGAGCAATCTGAGCGCGTCATGAAATTGGTTGACGGACGGGGTGCAAGCAAAGTGGCCACAGTACTCCGGGCTAAATCACTACATGTGCGCTTGGCAGAGGCTCAAGATGCTAGTGCTATTTTTCAGTGGCGCAACCACCAATTGATCAAAGACCATTCTGGTAATAACCAAGAAATTAGCTGGGATGAACATCGCCAGTGGTTTGAACAACGTTTAAAAAATGGTGACCCCATCTTAATTGGTGAATTAGATGAAGACCCAGTAGGTGTCGTGCGATTTGATATATCTAATCACCAAGCTACGGTATCAGTTTATTTGGTACCTGAATCAGGTTTCAATGGTTGGGGTGGTGCTTTGCTAATTCAATCGGAATCTTGGTTGCGCAAGCATCACCCAAGAGTGGCAACTTTGCACGCGCAGGTCTTACCCAACAACGAACCATCTAAGAAACTGTTTGCCAAGCTCAACTACACATTGACAGCTAACCAACCCAAATTTGAATTTGTAAAAAATGTAGAGGCGTGTCTATGAGAATTGCCAACCGCACTATTGGTAGATCAAGCAACCCCTTCATCATTGCCGAAATGTCCGGCAACCACAACCAGTCCCTTGAACGCGCACTGGAAATTGTCGAAGCCGCTGCCAAAACCGGCGCACATGCACTCAAGATTCAAACCTATACGCCCGACACCATGACCTTGGATTTGGACGAGCGTGAGTTCCATATCAGCGATCCCAAAAGCCTGTGGTCGGGCACGTCACTCTACAAGTTATACGGACAAGCTTATACACCTTGGGAATGGCACGAATCCATTTTCAAACGCGCCAAAGAACTGGGCATCATCGCTTTCAGCACGCCGTTTGATGCCACATCCGTAGATTTTTTAGAGTCATTAGATGTGCCCTGCTACAAAATCGCGTCCTTTGAAAACACCGATCTCCCACTGATCCGCAAAGTAGCGGCCACTGGCAAACCCATGATCATCTCCACCGGCATGGCCAGCATTGCCGAGTTGGACGATACCGTGCGTGCCGCCCGCCAAGCGGGCTGCAAAGACTTGGTGCTGTTGAAATGCACCAGCACTTATCCAGCTACCGCAGACAACACCAACATCCTGACCATTCCGCACATGCGTGAATTGTTTGGTTGCGAAGTGGGCTTGTCAGACCACACCATGGGTGTGGGCGTCTCGGTGGCTAGCGTTGCCTTAGGTGCAACCGTGATTGAAAAACATTTCACTCTGAACCGCGCTGACGGAGGTGTTGACAGCAGCTTCTCCATGGAGCCCTCTGAAATGGCACAACTGGTTTCGGAAACAGAACGTGCGTGGCAGGCTTTGGGGCAGATCCGCTATGGCGCTACTGCTGCAGAGGAAAAATCGATTGTTTTCAGACGTTCACTGTATGTGGTGAAAGACCTACAAGCTGGTGAGAAGTTGACGGCTGACAATGTGCGCGCCATTCGTCCAGGTTTGGGTTTGCCCACTAAATACCTCGAGCAGGTGATGGGTAAAACCGTGAAGCAACAAGTGCTCCGCGGCACGGCGCTCAGTTGGGACATGATGTGATGAAAACCAAATTAAAGGTCTTACTCATCGGCTGCGGCAATATGGCTGGCGGCTATGACTTGCTTCAGCCTGAAGAAGCCTTGCCCCTGGGCCATGCCAAGGCGTTTCGCCAGCATGGCGGCTTCGAACTCACCAGTTGCATCGACCCGGACACCGCGCAGCGCCAAGCTTTTCAAAGCCGCTGGCAAGTGACGCACGGCTATGCCTGTTGGCAAGACTTGCCACAAGACGTGGGCGCGTTTGATGTGATCAGCATTTGCTCGCCCACAGGTGTGCATGCGCAAGATATTCAAGCGGCCTTGGCGCTCAAACCTCGCCTCATTTTTTGTGAAAAACCAGTCTCCCTGCATTTAGTCCAAACACAGCAAGCCGTGAGCGACTGCGCAAGGCAGCAAGTGCTACTGGCGGTTAATCACAGCCGCCGATGGTCCCCTCAAGTGCAGCAGTTGAAACAACAATTGGCCCAAGGGGAGTGGGGCGCTGTGCGATCTGTGTCGGCGGTCTATAACAAAGGCATGCTGAACAATGGCAGCCACATGATGGATTTGTTGCTGAACCTGTTTGGCACCCTGCACATCACCCATGTGGGCCAAGCTGTGGTTGATTTCTTTGACGCTGACCCCAGCGTGGACGCCTGTTTGCAAACTGCTGATGGCGTGCCCATTCAACTTAACGTGGCGCATGCACATGACTATGCCTTGTTTGAAATGCAGATCGTCACCGAAAAAGGCGTCATTACTATGGAAGACGGCGGTGCACGTTGGCGCTTTCGCACTGCTAAACCCAGCGCCCAACTGCCGGGCTACAACTTCTTAAATGACGGTGAATGGGTCACGCCCCAAGGTTCGCCTGCGTTGCGCAACGCCGTGGCCAATCTGCACGATGCTTTGACGCGAAGTGCTGCGTTGGCTTGCACCGGTATTCATGCTTTGCAAGCGCAAACCTTGTGTGAACAAATTCAACAACAGGCTGTGGCCAAGTGGCCTCAACCCCATGACAGACGAGAAGCCGCATGAACTCCCAATTAGCCTTGCTCGGTGGCCCCGCGACCGTCACCCAAAGTTTTAAGCACTACAACCCGATTGGTGTGGAAGAGGTGCAGGCTGCCAAAGCAGTGATCGAAAGCGGTGTGTTGTCGCAGTTCATTGGTGCTTGGCATCCCGACTTTTTGGGTGGACCCAAAGTGAAAGAGTTTGAAGCCTTGTGCGCCCAGCACTTTGGTGTCAAGCACGCCATCACAGTGAACTCTTGGACCAGTGGTTTGATTGCTGCTGTGGGTGCTATTGGGATTCAACCTGGCGACGAAGTCATCGTGCCGCCTTGGACTATGTGCGCGAGTGCCACAGCCATATTGCACTGGAACGCTATTCCGGTGTTCGCCGACATTGACCCACACACCTTTTGCATCAGCCCGGCCTCCATTGAAGCCAACATCACGCCTTACACCAAGGCCATCATGGCGGTGGATATTTTTGGGCAATCGGCAGATATGGATGCCATCATGGCAATTGCCAAACGCCATGGCTTGCGAGTGATATCAGACACAGCCCAAGCGCCTGGGGCACTTTACAAAGGCCAGTTTGCGGGCACCTTGGCTGATGTGGGTGGCTTTAGTTTGAATTACCACAAGCACATTCACACGGGCGAGGGTGGCATCTTGGTTACCAACGACGATGAGATTGCGCAACGCTTGCAACTGATTCGCAACCATGCTGAGGCTGTTGTGGAGGGTATGGGCGTTACCAATCTAACCAATATGGTGGGTTACAACTTTCGCTTGGGTGAAATTGAATGCGCTATGGGCATCAGCCAACTCAAAAAGCTAGGGCATTTTGTCGATGGTCGTCAACAGGTGGCTAAGCGTTTCAACCAAGCTTTAACTGACCTGCCCGGATTGACCACTCCCTATGTGATGCCTGAGAGTACACATGCTTATTATGTTTACCCTTTGCTGTTAGATACAGCATTGTTAGGTGTTAAACGTGAAACCGTGGTCAAAGCTTTACATGCTGAAGGTGTGACAGGGATTGGTAGTGGCTATCAAAACGTGCACCTTCTTCCTATGTTTCAAAAGAAAATTGCTTATGGCTCCAAAGGCTTTCCTTGGACTTCAGATATTTGCCAGCGTGAAGTGAGTTACGCCAAAGGCATTTGCCCCGTCGCAGAACAATTCCACGATGAAAGCTACATGGGTTTTGCCATGTGCTTGCACGACTTGAGCGAGGCGGATGTCGATTTGATTGCGCAAGCTTTTCGAAAAGTATGGAAAAACCTTTCAGAGCTTCAGAAATTAGATGCAAATGAAACTTCCATCAAGTGACTAGAAATGTCTCGATGTGTATGGCTCTAAATCGCAATCAACTCAATGAATCTTTGCCCTCGGTCATCAAAGGTATTCGTTTGCAATTGGTGCCTTTTGCAATAAAACATATTCAAGCAAATTATGTTTCGTGGTTGAACAACGGTGAAATTGTGCGTTATAGCAATCAACGATTTAGGCAACACACTCTCCAATCTTGTAGGCAATATCTTGATAGTTTTGAAGGAACAAGTAATCGCTTTTTGGCAATAGAAGATATCACTTCAGGAGAGTTGATCGGCACCTTAACCATGTATATCAATTTGTATCACGAAACTGCGGATATAGGTATTCTCATTGGATCTTCGAGCCGTTGGGGGAATGGATATGGTCAAGAAGCGTTTGGTTTAGCAGTAGATGCTTTGCTTATATTAGCGAAATTACGAAAAATAACCGCTGGGGCAATGGCTTCCAATGTTGGAATGATTAAGGTTCTACAAAAGTGTGGAATGGCCTTGGAGGCTACGCGTAAGGGGCAAGAATTATTAGATGGAAAGCCTGTCGATATTTTATATTTTGCAAAATTTTCATCTCAATAACGCTTTTACTAATCATGACTAATATGGCCTTTCCGCCATCTACATTTAAGTCACCGGTATGCGTGGTCTGCCACGATGCTGGCGCTACCAACTTAGTCTTTGCCTGGCTTCGCGCATGGGCTGAAACTGGAAAGCTAGATGAATTTGAGTTCAAGCTATGCCTAAGTGGTCCTGCAGAAAAAATCTGGCAACTTAACCCTGTGCCTTTGCCTTATATGCAATTGCACACGGAATTAACTAAGGCCTTGACTGATTCGCAAACTGTGCTGACCGGTACGGGTTGGGCTAGCAGTTTGGAGCACGATGCAAGGCGGCTTGCTTCTGTGGCACAAATCCCATCCATAGCTGTGATTGATCACTGGGTCAATTACACGCAACGATTTGAACGCGATGGTGTCGTTGTGCTGTCTGATGAAATTTGGGTTTCAGACCCTTATGCGGCGGAGATGGCGAAAAAATTATTTAAAGGCATAGCAGTTGTTGAACTACCCAATACTTACTTGCAAAATTTGGTGAAAGGCATACCGCCTGTGCAGCAAGACTGCAACAATTTGCTCTACGTACTGGAGCCAATCCGTAATGACTGGGCCAAAGGAGTGCCTGGTGAATTTCAGGCCTTAGATTTCTTTGTGAAAAACTTAGAAAAAATTGTGGGCACTGAGTTTGTAAGTATCACGCTGCGCCCACATCCATCGGATGCCCCTGGCAAATACGAAGCGTGGATGCAGTCTCATGCCAACCTTCAGATTCATTTAGACAACCACGTAAATTTGAACGACGCGATAGCCAATGCCCGCTGGGTCGTTGGTGCTGAAACCTTTGCAATGGTGATTGCAAGCGCCACTGGCCGTGCAACTTATTCCTCATTACCACCATGGGCGAATCGATGCAGTTTGCCTATTGGCGAGATTATTCATTTGCAGGATCTTGTTTAGGTTTGCAGGGATTGCCCCAGTTAGGTGACTTTGATGAAATTGGACTGTTCCAAAAGTACCTAAAAAACACCTTATAGTTACTTTTATCGCTTCATTAAATTTTTAGTAATACATAAATATGA
>JAGWXI010000020.1 GCA_018969975.1 Burkholderiales bacterium | reverse complement strand
TGAAGAGTGGTTGACCGGCGGTACGTTCGGTATCAACAACATCGCACGTCCTGAAGCCTTTGGCGTTAGCTTTGATGGCAATTTGGCTTATTACTATTTGGTTTTAGGCTTGACTCTATTCTTGGCAGTTTTGCTGTTGGGGTTATTGCGATCGCCTTGGGGCAAAGCATTCACTGCTTTGCGTGATAACCCCATCCGTGCCGAAAGCTTGGGCGTAGATATCCGTAACTACACCTTATTGAGTTTTGCGATTGGTGCAGCCTATGCAGGAGTTGCAGGAGCCTTGTTTGCATCGTTGGTGCAGTTCATTGACCCAGCACCTTTCAATGTTGAAGCTTCGATCATGATGTACCTCATGGTGGTGGTCGGTGGTCCTGGCTACTTCTTTGGCCCCATGCTTGGTGCTGCAGTGGGTGTGATCTTGCCCGAGTGGTTGCGATTTGCGCAAGCTTGGTATTTGTTTGTATTTGGAAGTGCTGTGGTTGTTTTGATGATTTGGTTACCCGATGGTTTGTTGAGTATTCCTGACCGTATACGCGCCAAGCGCCAGTCGCGCGAAGCA
Source organism: Burkholderiales bacterium (assembly GCA_018969975.1). Classification (GTDB taxonomy): domain Bacteria; phylum Pseudomonadota; class Gammaproteobacteria; order Burkholderiales; family Burkholderiaceae_C; genus Limnohabitans. Next base: position 35,901 of record JAGWXI010000020.1, on the reverse strand, counting down.
TCTGCTTTGCGCGCCGCCGCTGGCAAATCGGAAGGTTTAAAAGCATGACACTGACAAACAGCCTCCCCGTGTTGAAAGTAACTGGCCTGAAAAAAGCCTACGGCGCAATTCAAGCTGTCGGCGGCGTCTCCTTTGAAGTACGTCCTGGTGAAATATTTGGTGTTATCGGCCCCAATGGTTCTGGTAAGACAACTTTGTTCAACAGTATGTTGGGACAGATCACGCCAGACGAAGGCAAGATCGAACTCAATGGACAGGATGTGACGACCCTAGGTCCCCTAGAGCTCAATCGTTTAGGCGTTGGCCGCACGTTCCAGACCTTGCAAGTGTTTGGCAAGATGACAGTGCGCGATAACTTGATAGTTGCTGCGCAAGAGCACCAAGGTAATTTATTCAGTCGCATGTTTGCTCCAGGAGACTCCGGACTAGGTGACAAAGCAGATGCGCTGATCAATCAATTCCATATCAGCCATGTGGCAGACAAAAAAGCCGGTGAACTCAGTTATGGACAACAAAAGCTGGTCGATATCGCCATGGCTTTTATGAGTGACCCCGACTTGGTGTTGTTAGACGAACCCTGCGCAGGAGTGAATCCTGCCTTGGTTGGAGGTATTTCAAAGTTACTAAAAGAGCTCAACCAATCGCGCAAAGGCAGCTTTGTAGTGATCGAGCACAACATGGATTTTGTGATGGAGTTGTGCCATCGCATCATGGTGATGGTGGAGGGTGAGGTGCTCGCCATTGGCACGCCTGCTGAAATTCGCGCCAACAAGCAAGTGCTCGACGCCTATTTGGGAAATTAACCATGACCACTCCATGCATTGAATTCAAAGATGTCGTAGCGGGTTACAAGGATTTCATGATCCTCAATGACTTGTCATTTAGCGTGTCTACTGGTTCCATCACTTTGTTAATGGGCCCCAATGGTGCGGGTAAGTCGACTGTTCTCAAAACTTTATTTGGGTTGCTCACGCCCAAGCAAGGACATGTTTACTTGAACGGCGAAGAGATAACTGGTGCAACGCAAAAATATCTCCTAGCCAAGGGTATTGCCTTCGTGCCGCAAGGGCGAAATTTGTTTGGGCAACTCTCTGTGTATGAGAACCTGGAACTTGGGGGTATCACGCTCGGGATGAAGACAACGCATGAGCGCATCCCTGAAGTGCTAGAGTTTTTCCCAAGAGTGAAGGAGCGTATCAACTCCGCTGCGGCTTCCTTGTCTGGCGGAGAACAAAAGCAGCTAGAGATTGGCCGTGCGTTGTTGTTGCGCCCAAAGGTCTTATTGATAGACGAGCCTTCTATTGGACTGTCACCGATGGTGGTTCAAGATGTCTTTAAGTTGTTAAGAAAACTGGCAGACCAGGGCACAACCGTGTTGATGGTGGAGCAAAACGTCAAGAGTGCTTTGAAGTATTCCGATGATGCGATTGCATTGGAATCTGGTCGCTTGGTGTTACATCAGCCGGCAGCGCAAATCTTGGCAGACCCTGAAATGGATCGTTTGTTTTTGGGTGCTAGCGCAAAGGTTTGATGGTGAAGCGCCAACGCGTGACGACCCGTACCAACGATCCTGCCCGTACGATGGCGGGCATCATGGCAGTGGCGACACAAGAGTTTGCTGCGAAGGGTTTAACTGGAGCCCGCATCGATGCGATTGCTGATGCCACGCACACCAGTAAGCGCATGATCTATTACTACTTCGGCAGTAAAGAGGGGCTCTATTTGGCAGTACTAGAAGAGTCATATCGCCGCATTCGTCAAACCGAGTCAGATTTGCAACTGGCTGATTTGCCTCCAGTGGAGGCTTTGGCTAAATTAGTGGGCTTTACTTTTGACCACCATTACGGCAACCAAGATTTTGTCCGTTTGGTGATGTCCGAGAACATTCAGCGTGGTGAATATTTAGCGCAAAGCAAATTGATACAAGACCTCAATGTCTCGGTTATCGCTTCTATCCAAGAGCTTTATGAACGCGGGGTCAAAGAGGGGGTTTTTCGCCAAGGACTAGACCCTATCGATATCCATGCCTCTATTTCCGCATTGACATTTTTCAATGTGTCTAACCGCTATACGTTTGACTTGATCTTTAAACGCAATGGACATACCGCAAAAGCGCTTGCAGTCAGAAGACAGAGAGTGATTGAGATGGTGCAACGTTTTTGCGTCATATAAAAAACACATAACAGATATCTCGCTATTACTTTGAAGTTGTAGGGTTTCTACTAAATAATTGCAAACTAACTATTTTGTACATTTTGTATTGGCTTGTTTTTCTAGGAATTTTTCAATGCTGAACCGTTTGTTAGAACACTACTGTCGCCTTTTAGAAGTCTTGATTTCTATCGCCCTAGCGCTCATGGTCGTTTTGGTTTTCGGTAATGTGGTGATGCGTTATGCATTCAACTCAGGCATTACGCTTTCAGAAGAGTTGTCGAGGTGGTTATTTGTTTGGGTCACTTTCTTGGGGGCCATTGTTGCGATGAAAGAAGGCGCGCATTTAGGCTCAGACACGCTGGTCTCACGCTTGTCTAAGAAGTGGCAAAAAATCTTCTTAATCGCAGGCCATGTTCTGATGCTGTTCATTTGTTGGTTGTTATTCAAAGGTTCGCTGGAGCAGACCATCATCAATTGGGATTCCACGAGCGCTGTGATGGAAGCTTCTATGGGACTTTTTTATGCTTGCGGCATGGTGCTTGCAATTTCAGGCGCATTGATTTTGGTTGACCATCTATTGCGTTTATTTCGTGGCGAATTGGCTGATAGTGAATTGATTGGTGTGCGGGAGTCGGAGGAAGAGCCCGTGGATGTATCGGCACCGCTGAAATAAATACCAAGGAATACAACTATGACTATCGCAGTATTTTTGGGATCTTTACTTGCCGCTATGGCGCTCGGCATCCCTATCGCTTTTTCATTACTCTTGTGTGGCACCGCCTTGATGTGGCATATGAACATGTTTGACGCACAAATATTGGCGCAAAACCTGATCGAGGGTTCGAATAGTTTCCCTTTGCTGGCTGTTCCATTTTTTATGCTGGCTGGTGAAGTGATGAACACCGGCGGCTTGTCTAGACGGATTGTGGATTTCGCGATGGCCTTGGTGGGGCATATACGAGGTGGCCTAGGTTATGTGACGATTATTGCGGCTTGTCTTTTGTCAGCGCTATCTGGTTCCGCTGTAGCAGATGCTGCGGCGTTGACGGCTTTGTTGTTACCCATGATGGTCAAAGCTGGTCACGACAAGTCGCGTAGCGGGGGATTGATAGCAGCTTGTGGCGTGATCGGCCCCATCATTCCGCCTTCCATTGGCTTTGTGATTTTTGGAGTTGCAGCCAATGTGTCGATCAGTAAATTATTTCTTGCCGGTATTTTTCCTGGCATTGTCTTAGCTGCTGGTTTATGGGCTACTTGGTGGTGGTGCACGCGTAAGGAAGACTTAACCCCTCCACCGCGAAAATCCACTGCAGAGGTTTTTCAGGCAATGCGAAGCGCAGGCTGGGCTTTGATGCTGCCTTTAATTATTTTGGTGGGTTTACGTATGGGCGTTTTTACGCCCACGGAGGCAGCGGTGGTCGCTGCTGTTTATGCCTTGTTCGTTGCAGGTGTTATTTACCGAGAACTTTCTTGGTACCAATTGTTTGATGTCTTTAGATCGGCTGCTAAGACAACTTCGGTGGTGATGTTTTTGGTGGCCGCTGCTATGGTGTCGGCTTGGTTGATTACGGTGGCCAATTTACCGGCGCAGGTGGTGACGCTTTTGCAGCCTTTGTTAGATAACCCCAAGTTATTGATGGCGGCCATCATGGTTTTATGCATGGTGGTTGGTACTGCCATGGATATGACGCCCACCATTTTGATCTTGACCCCGGTTCTTATGCCTATTGTCAAAGCTGCGGGTATCGATCCTGTTTACTTTGGGGTGCTGTTCATTATCAATAACTCCATCGGATTGGTGACCCCGCCCGTAGGAACTGTTTTGAATGTGGTCGCTGGCGTAGGGCGTATGCGGATGGATGACGTGACGCGAGGCGTTTTGCCTTTCATGGCTGTGCAGTTCTTGGTTATGTTTTTAATGGTGTTATTTCCGGCCATCGTGATGGTTCCAGCGCGCTGGCTCTACTGATTTTCTATTCCAATGCCTGTTCGGGTACGCAAGGCACTGGAAGTTTTTTTCGCGTACGACCGCAGAGTTCATCAGGAGACATGGATATGAAACGTGTATTTATCAAAAGTGTGATCGCTTCAGTAGCCCTAGTTGCTATGGGCACATCGTTCGCGCAAGAAAAAACGATCAAGTTTGCGAACCAAAACGCGGTGGGCCACCCCATTGTGCAGGGCATGGAAAAATTCAAAGAGATTGTTGAAAAGCAAACAGGTGGAAAGATCAAAGTCAACGTTTTTGCTGGTGGTGCATTGGGCAGCGACCAAGCTAACGTATCAGCTATTCAAGGTGGTTCATTAGAAATGGCCTCCATGAATTCGGGTATTTTTGCCAGCCAAGTAAAAGACTTTGCTGTTTTCGATTTCCCATTTATGTTTGCAAATGGCAAAGAGGCCGACACCGTCGTTGACGGCAATTTCGGCCACAAAATGCACTCTAAGTTGGAAGAAAAAGGGATCGTCGGCTTAGGCTATTACGAACTAGGTTTTCGTAATATGACCAACGGTAGACGCGCTATCAACAAAGTCACAGATATCGAAGGACTTAAGTTACGTGTGATTCCTAACCCAGTCAATGTGGATTGGGTCAAGGCCTTGGGTGCAAACCCCACGCCACTTCCTTTTCCAGAGGTATATGCTGCCCTGGAGCAAAAAGCAGTGGACGGTCAAGAAAATCCCTTGGCTACTATTTTTGGCGCAAAGCTTTTTGAAGTTCAAAAACACCTGACTCTCACAGGGCACCAATACAACCCACAATCTGTTGTTATCAGCAAAAAATTCTGGGACGGATTGAGCGCGGCTGAAAAGAAAATACTCACCGATGCCGTGACAGAGTCTGCAAAGTTTCAACGTGCTACTGCCCGTGCTTTAGAAGCTGGCACATTAGAGACATTAAAGAAAAACGGCATGGAAGTAACAACACTTTCAGCCTCTGAAATGGCGATTCTTCGTGAAAAAATGAAGCCTGTAATTGCCAAGCACGGAGAAGCTATTTCTGCCACGGTTAATGAATTACAAGCTGAGTTAGCCAAACTTCGTAAGTAATTCAATACCCATTACCATTTAGTAAGGCGAGACCCTGTGACATCAGGGTTTCGCGTCTATCTAAAACCAACTAGGAGATTGCTTTGAAAATTCTCATGCTGCATGGCATCAACCACGATATGTTTGGCAAACGCGATCCAGCTCAGTATGGAACTATTACGCTCGATGAAATCAATGCCAGTCTCAAAAAGTTGGGCAAAGAACTAGGTGCTGAAGTCGACTGCTTTCAAACCAACCACGAAGGTGCTATGTGCGAACGTATCCACCAAGGTTTTTTGAATGGTGTGGATGCCGTGTTAATCAATGCTGGAGCATGGACGCATTACAGCTACGGTATCCGCGATGCATTAGCGATCTTGACTTGCCCTGTTGTGGAGTTGCATATGTCTAATATTCATGCACGTGAAGAATTCCGCCATAAGTCGGTTTTTGCCGAAATTGTTAAAGGCCAAATTTGTGGATTTGGTGCTGACAGTTATCTTTTAGCTTTGCGTGCGGCTATAACAGCGGTGAAGGGTGCTCAATAAAACATGACGATCAATGGCAATACGGAACTCATCGCTCATATTGGATATCCCACACACGCATTCAAATCTCCTCTGATTTACAACCCGTATTTCGAGCAGGCGGGTATCAACGCTTTAGTTGTGCCCATGGGTTGCCAAGCTGCGCATTACCCTGCATTTCTAAACTCCGTTTTTGATCTCACCAATATCCGCGGTGCGCTCATTACTATGCCGCACAAAGTCAGTACGGTTTCTTTGCTAGACGAGGTGACCGCTACAGTCAAAGTGGCGGGTGCTTGTAACGCAGTGAAACGCACAAGCGATGGTCGATTGGTCGGAGATATGTTCGATGGCGCAGGTTTTGTGCGTGGGGTGCAGCGCAAAGGATTTGATTTGAAGGGCAAGCGGGTGTTGGTGGTGGGCAGTGGTGGGGTGGGCAGTGCAATTGCTGCGTCCCTTGCTGCGACTGGCATTGCTGCAATTTCTCTATTTGATGTCAACACTGCATCGGCCCAAGCCTTGGGAGTCCGTTTGCAACACCACTATCCCGAGATCGAAGTGCGCTGTGGATCGAACGACCCTGCCGGCCACGATTTGGTAGTGAATGCCACGCCCATGGGTATGAACGAAGGTGATCCATTACCTATGGACGTTTCACGTATATCCCCAGATGCATTTGTGGGTGAAGTTGTGATGCGCACTGAAGTTACAGCTTTTCTCAAAGCGGCCCAAGACCGAGGCTGTCGCGTGCAAGTAGGGTCAGATATGTTGTTTGAGCAAATTCCCGCATACTTGGAATACTTTGGTTTTGCTACAACAAATGCAGAGAATTTACGCGAAGTGGCGCAACTTGTTTAATTTGCGCCGTTGGGTTTAATCTTGAAATTAATTGTTGCTAGGAGTTGTCGATGAATGCTAATCCTCTTCACAGAGAACATGTCCCCGACCCCCCCAACCGTTTGGGTATTGAAGGTATTGAGTTCATCGAATACACCACTTCACACCCCCAGGCTTTGGGACAAGTTTTAGAAAACATGGGTTTTAAACCCGTGGCGCGCCACCGATCGCGTGAGGTAACTTTGTACCGTCAAGGCGGCATGAACCTGGTGGTCAATGCCAATCCAGAAGATGCGCGTATGAGCGGTGCCGCAGACGGTGAACCCGTGATTTCTGCAGTAGCTTTTCGGGTGCAAGATGCTTTAAAGGCGCATACCCGTTGTATCGATTTAGGCGCTTGGACTGTGCCCAGCCATGCACAGGCGATGGAGTTGCACATACCGGCAATTCATGGGCCTGGAAGCACACGGTTTTATTTTGTTGATCGTTGGAAAGAATTCTCCATCTATGACATCGACTTCAAACCCATTCCCACAGTAGATCAACATCCCAAAGCCATCGCTGATATGGCGTATTTTGGTGTGGTGCAGTACATAGGGAGTGGTCGCAGTGCAGACTGGCTAGCGTATTTCGAAAATATATTTGATTTCACATTTGTGCCCGATGACCAGCGTTTCGGCATTTTGCCCAAGGGTAAGCTGATGAAAAGTCCGTGCGGTCAATTCTTATGGCAACTCATAGAACCCGAGCCTTGGATGGATGGAGACGAATCACCAGAATCTTTGCAACGTATTGGTTTGGGTGTTGCAGACGTGGGCGCAGCGGTCAAAGTGCTCAAAACCCAAGGGGTGGAATTTGTCGAATCTAGCCAACTGCACCCAGAGGACAGAGGTGCTTTGACGCGCGGTATGTTGGGCTCTGTGTCTTTTGAATTGGTCCATCAAACCAAAATTGCTGCGTAAGGAGTAGCCATGAATTTGCTCGATGGCTTTGGCATGGACACGATCACTATGGCGGGTGCATTAGACGCCAAGCTCTTAGCCATGAAGCAAGCTGGTTTTTCACAAGTGATGTTGATGGCGCGAGATTTGGTGGGGCACCCCGGTGGAGTGCCTGAAGCCGTCAAAGTTATACAAGCAAGTGGCTTGCGTCCTACTGGCTTTCAAGTTTTACGCGATTTTGAAGGTCTGTCTGGCCATTTGCACAGCTACAAAGTCGATATTGCCAAGTCCATGTTGGAGATGTGTGCTGCAACAGGAAGCAAAGTGTTGTTGGTGTGTTCATCCACCTCGCGCCATGCCACGGAGGATTTAGACCATATCGCCAGAGACTTGAAAAAGCTGGCCATGTTAGCTTTGCCTTTAGGTATCAAAGTAGCTTATGAAGGTCTCTCGTGGGGCAGATCAGTCAACGAATTCACTACGTCTTGGGATGTAGTGTGTCGCGCAGATTGTCCGAATTTAGGCATTGGTTTGGATTCATTCCATATCTTTGCTGCCAAAACATCTTTGGATGCCATCGAAGATTTAGACCCAGAAAAAATCTTTCTGGTGCAGTTGTCAGACTTCATGTGGAACGAAACCCCGACCTTTGAAGAACGCATGACGACAGCACGTACTTTTCGTGTGTTCCCAGGGGAAGGTGTGCACAGCGAAGACTTGGCCGATTTGGTGATTCGGTTAGACCGTATCGGTTATCGCGGTGACTATAGTTTTGAAGTGTTCAACGACGATTACCAGCAATTGCCTTTAAGCACTGTCGCAGAGCGTGCTAAAAAAAGTGCCACTTGGTTGCACAATGATGTACTGCACCGATCTGCTCCGCTTCCTTCTTGGACGCATCCACACAAGGCTTAATTTTTATGCAACAACGTCAACTCGGTCCTTTTACTGTCTCCGCCATTGGTTTGGGATGTATGAACTTGAGCCATGCCTATGGCAAGCCACCTTCGGCAGACGTGGGAGAAGCATTGATCCACAAGGCGGTGGATATCGGTGTCACGCTATTTGATACTGCCGCGATTTATGGTTTTGGTGCGAATGAAAAACTGGTCGGCAAAGTCTTGAAAGGCTATCGCCAAAAAATTACCTTATGCAGCAAAGGTGGCATGGCTGGGGTTGAATTCCCCGATGGCGTGAAGCGTGTGATCGATGGCAGACCTGAGACCATTCGCAAAAACTGTGAAGACAGTTTGAGTCGATTAGGTACCGATGTGATTGACTTGTATTACCTGCACCGCTGGGATAAAAAAATTCCTATCGAAGAGAGCGTAGGTGCCATGAGCGATTTGGTCCGTGCGGGCAAAGTTAGAACTCTTGGCTTGAGTGAAGTCTCCGCAAACACACTGCGTAAGGCGCATGCAGTGCATCCCATTTCAGCCTTGCAAACGGAATACTCTTTGTGGACACGAAACCCAGAGATTGCAGTGCTCCAAGCCTGTAGTGAATTAGGCGTTACGTTTGTAGCATTTAGCCCCGTAGCGCGGGGTTTTTTATGCGCTGGTGAACTAGCAATTGACCAGTTTGCAGAAAAAGATATTCGCCGAAGCATGCCTCGTTTTGCGCAACAAACCTATGCTTCAAACTTGCCATTGCGCCAAGCCTACTTGGCCTATGCAGCTAAAGTAGGTTGCACCCCAGCGCAACTGGCGCTTGCTTGGTTGCTGCAAAAAAACAGTACTCTGATTCCCATACCCGGCACACAAAATATCGCGCATTTGACTGAGAATATGCAATCGCTCAATGTGCACTTATCTGCGCAGCAGATGCAAGAACTAGATACTTTGGTGAATCAACATACAGTCAAAGGTGCGCGCTATAACGCACAAAGCGCGATTGAGGTGGATACAGAGGAGTTTTAAAGCGTTTCATTTTTCGTCAATAGCACAAGATAAATAAGCTATTGAATAGTTTTTACTTTTCCGCGCCGCTCAAAAGAAAAACCCCGCAAGTTTTACACCTGCGGGGTTTTTGCTGCTGGTTAGATCTTGTTAGATCGTGTCAATAAAACTGCGCAATTTGTCGCTGCGGCTGGGATGCTTCAATTTACGCAAAGCCTTGGCTTCAATTTGACGGATGCGCTCGCGCGTGACGTCGAATTGTTTGCCAACTTCTTCCAAAGTGTGGTCGCTGGTCATCTCGATACCAAAACGCATGCGTAGCACTTTGGCTTCGCGTGGGGTGAGACCGTCCAAGATGTCTTTGACTACATCGCGCAAACCGGCTTGCATGGCCGCTTCGATAGGCGCAGTGTTGACGCTGTCTTCGATGAAGTCACCTAAGTGGCTGTCGTCATCGTCACCGATCGGTGTTTCCATGGAGATAGGCTCTTTGGCGATCTTCATGATCTTGCGGATCTTGTCTTCTGGAATTTCCATCTTCTCGGCCAAGACGCTGGCATCTGGCTCAAAACCAAACTCTTGCAAGTGCTGGCGGCTGATGCGGTTCATCTTGTTGATGGTCTCGATCATGTGCACAGGAATACGGATGGTGCGCGCTTGGTCGGCGATGGAGCGGGTGATGGCTTGGCGAATCCACCAAGTGGCGTAAGTGGAGAACTTGTATCCGCGGCGGTATTCGAACTTATCAACCGCTTTCATCAAACCGATATTGCCTTCTTGGATCAGGTCTAAGAATTGCAGACCACGGTTGGTGTATTTTTTGGCGATAGAGATGACCAAACGCAAGTTGGCTTCGATCATCTCTTTCTTGGCAAAACGCGAGCTTCGTTCACCTTCGTTCATGCGCTTATTGATGTCTTTGAGTTGTTCCAAAGGAACGACCACGCGCGCTTGCAAGTCGATTAATTTTTGCTGCAACTCTTGGATAGGTGGAATATTGCGTCCCATGGTGGCTGACCAAGGTTTGCCTGCCGCTGCTTGTTTTTCAACCCACTTGATATTGAGCAAGTTGGGCGGAAAGTCTTTGATGAAAGTGGCTTGGGGCATGCCGCACTTATCGACAATGATGCGACGCAATTCGCGTTCTTTCTTGCGCACTTCGTCGACCTGACCACGCACCATGTCACAGAGTTTTTCGATTGTTTTCGCGGTGAAGCGAATGGTCATCAGCTCAGCTGTTAAAGCTTGTTGGGCTTTGAGGTAAGTGGGGGATCCGTAGCCCTCTTTGTCATAGACCTTACGCAATTTGTCAAAGTGCATTTGCATGCGGTCGAAATGGGCAAGGGCTTGGGTTTTGAGCTCTTCCAATTTCTTAGTAAGCGCTTTGGAGCCGCCTTTTCCATCGTCATCGTCGTCTTCGTCGAATTCGTCGAAATCTTCTTCCGCCACGTAGTCGTCGGCTTCGTTCAAATTGTTGAATCCGTCAACGACTGTGGAGATGACCACTTTGTCGTGGCGAATCTCGTCGGCCATAGCAAGGATGGCGGCGATGGTGGCGGGTGAGCCACTGATCGCCTGCATCATGTCCATCAAGCCGCCTTCGATGCGCTTGGCAATTTCAATCTCGCCTTCGCGGGTCAGCAACTCGACGGTACCCATTTCGCGCATGTACATGCGCACGGGGTCGGTGGTGCGGCCGAATTCGCTGTCCACGGTGGAGAGGGCGGCTTCGGCTTCTTCTTCGGCCTCTTCTTCGGTGGCCGCTGTTGGGGTGTTGTTGTTCAGAAGCAGTGTTTCAGCATCTGGCGTGTGCTCGTAAACCGCCACACCCATGTCGTTCAACATGGAGATCACGACTTCCATGGTTTCCGCATCGACCAGTTTGTCGGGCAAGTGGTCAGAGATTTCGCCGTGGGTCAAATAGCCACGGGTCTTGCCCAGTTTGATCAGGGTTTTGAGGCGCTGACGACGTTTCTGTCTATCCTCTTCAGAAAGCACGATTTCATCTAAGCCGAATTCTTTCATCAAGGCGCGTTCTTTTGCCTTGCTGATTTTCATGCGCAAAGGTTTAACTTTTTCAGCAGAAGCGACATCTTCTCCTTCTAGATCCGCTTCGATGTCGCTCAAATCGGTGTCGTCTAGGCCTTTGCTAGATTTGCCTTTCGCGGGAGATTTAGCAGCTTTTTTACCGGTAGCTTTGGGGGCGTGTGCAACAACGGCTGGTTTTTTAGCTGGAGTTTTTGCGGGAGTTTTTTTGGCAGCTGGTTTAGAAGCGGTTTTCGCAACAGGTTTTGCAGCAGGTTTTGCAGCAGGTTTTGCAGCAGGCTTAGTTGGTGCTTTCTTGGCTACAGGTTTGGCTTTAGCAAGGGGCTTGGCCGCTGCTTTTGCTGCAAGCTTTTTAACAACTTTTTTAGGCACTGGTTTTTTGGATTTGGAGGCGACGGGCATGAGAACTCCTGAACTTCACATAAAAATTTATGCGCTGAGGTTGTTGCGCAATAGGGCTGATGGGGGATAAACCCAAGAAATCGGGCAAGCGAGGTGGGCGAACATTTGGTGTGCAGTCCTAGCGGTTAAGCGGCGAGTCGTGCGCTGATGTCACGGTTGGCCTGGCCCGGAGGTGCTGCTGTCGCACTTGCCAAAACCACGGATTATACCTGCATACTTCTTAATTGGGAAGCTTCAGTTTCGTTGGATTGAATGACTTTGTGAATCAGCTAGTCTTAATTTTGCGATTTTTCACAACTTGCCCCCACCGTTTAAGTTCTGCGTCCATTTGTGCTGCAAGTTCTTCGGGTTTACTTAAAACGGGTTTCATGCCCGCGACATACAGACGCCCTTTGATTTGGGAGTCGCTCATTGCGCGAACACAGTCTTGGTAAATTTTTTCAACAATTGGCTTGGGTAATCCTGCGGGCCCTAGTAACCCAAACCATCCCGTATTTTCGAAGCGAGGCAGGCCGCTTTCTGCAAGGGTGGGTATATCTGGCAGGAGTGGAGATCGAGTTGCGCCGGTTACAGCAAGGGCACGCAATCGCCCAGGACCGAGCAGAGCTGAGGCCGCAGCAATATTGCCAACCATCATTTGAATTTGATTGCTAATCAGATCGTTGTAGGAGAGTGACTCACCCTTGTAAGGTACGTGGGTGATTTCAATACCCGCTGCATCAGCAAAATTTTCAGCCGCAAGGTGGATTTGACTTCCGATACCAGCAGAGCCGAAATTGATTTTTCCAGGATTGCTTTTTGCGTCTTGAATCAGGTTCTGAATACTTTTCCAAGGCGCCTTGTCTTGCACCACAACCAACATGGGTCCGCTAGCAATGTTGGTGATTGGCGTGAGGTCACGCACGGTATCAAATGGCATATTGCTGTAGATATTGGGGTTAATAGTGATGCTTCCCGATGCAAACAATAAGGTGTGCCCATCGGGTGTTGCTTTGGCTACAACATCCGCACCAAGATTACCGCCGGCACCAGAGCGGTTTTCAACCACTACCGACTGGCCCCACACATCCATTAGTTTTTGGCCCAGCATGCGCGCAACTACATCCGTGCTACCGCCTGGCGCAAAGGGAACAATCAGGCGTACAGGTTTAGTGGGCCAGGTTTGCGCATGCAGAGCAGGAATGAAGCCTGCCAAGGTCAGGGCCAAGCAATGTCTACGGTTGAATGGATGGGGCATGTGTTGTCCTTACAGGGGATTGCTTTGTTATCTCACCAATTTATTAGGGTGAAACCGTTAAATCTTAGGCGATCCCATCAAAAAATTGCCACGGTGTTAACCCACAGAAAGCACTTTATCGGTGTTTTCCCTGAACAATAAAAATAATCATTCAAAAATTATTGACAAAACCAATTGCCAACCTAACAATATTCACAGGTATTTAAGAACACTGAGGAGTGTGTGTGGCGATAGCCAAAGATCAAAAAAACAGACGTGCGTGGATTGGTGGGATCACCATCGTGGTCACGTTGTTGTTGTGGTTTTTGAGTTCATCTGTTTTTGGCTGGATCAATGCTGCCCGTTTCCCACGTCCTGATGAAGTTTGGAAGGCCTTTGTTTTTATTCAGGATGAGGGATACGGCAACGGTAAGTTGCTGCAGCATGTGTTGCATAGTTTGAAACTAGTGGCTATGGGTTTTGCCGTCGCAGTAGCAGTAGGCGTTTCTCTCGGTGTATTGATGGGCCACTCGCGTAGGGCAGAGGCGCTTATCAATCCCGCTTTTTTATTGTTACGGCCCATACCTCCCTTGGCTTGGATACCGCTAGCAATTGTCTGGTTGGGGTTAGAGGATGGTTCCAAGATTTTGGTGATTTTTGTGGCTGCCTTTGTGCCTTCGGTTATCAATACCTACACCGGCGTGAGAAATATCGATACGCCGGTTTTGGAGGCTTCCCAAATGCTGGGCATTCGAGGTTGGCGCTTGGTCAGGGAGGTGCTATTGCCAGGGGCTATGCCTATGATTTTTACCGGCTTGCGATTGTCTTTACAAGCAAGTTGGACAACCTTGGTTGCTGCTGAACTCATAGGCGCTTTGTACGGTTTGGGCAGTATTTTGAATCAGGCCGCGCAGGATATTTTTCCTGCCATGATTTTGGTGGCAATGGTCTTTGTTGGTTTATGTGGTGCGAGCACTACCTGGTTGCTCGGCGAGGTTGAGAACCGCGCTATGCCATGGCGCAAAGGACGCACAGCCTGATGAATAAACCGCTTTCGAACGGACAATTTTTAAGCCTCACGGTGATGGGCGCACTTGGTTTTCTGGCGTTTTGGTATTTGGCGCGCTTTGTCAATTTAACGCCGCCCCAGTTTCTGCCTATGCCGCACGAAGTCGTTGCCAAATTTCTTGCTCTCTTTCACCAACCATTTGCAGGATCAACGCTGGATGAGCACATGTTGGCAAGTCTGCGACGCTTTGCAATGGGCTTTGGTTTGGCTGCTGTGATTGGCGTTCCTTTGGGTTTGGCCATGGGTTGGTTTCGTTGGTTAGATGATGTGGTCACGCCACTTTTTGACGCGCTACGGTTCATCGCGCCAGTGGCTTGGGTACCCTTTGCCGCACTGTGGTTTGGCACGGGAGCGGGGGGGCCAGCACTGATTATTTTTGCCGGGGCTTTTCCTCCCTGTTTGATCAATGCCTACCGTGGTGCACGCAACGTCGATGTGCTCTATCTTGAGGCAGCCAGTGTCTTGGGGGTTAACAGCTTTCGCATGATTACAGATGTGTTGTTCCCCGCGGCTGTTCCATCGATCATTGCGGGCTTGCGCATAGGTGCGGGCTTGGGTTGGATGTCTCTAGTGGGTGCTGAATTGATAGCTGCTAGCAGCGGAATGGGTAATTTAATTGTGCGTGCACAAAGCGCTATTGCCACCGACACCGTCATGGCAGGCATGATCGCCATCGGTATTGTGGGAGTTGTGATTGATGTGTTGCTCAGGCGACTAGAGCGATTGCTGCTAAAGCATCGCACCTATTAATTGCAGTTTTGAAAACCACTTAAAGGGAAAGTTCAGGTTCATGGCAGTCATTCAATTCAATGAAGTCACCCGTATTTTTCAGCGTGATGGAAAAGACTTCACCTCTTTGGCAGGTATCAATCTCACGGTTGAAGACCAAGAGTTTGTTGCGATTGTCGGACCTTCGGGTTGTGGAAAAACTACCTGTATGCGTATGGCAGCTGGGTTGGAGTTCCCAAGCTCTGGTTCGGTTCGTGTTAACCATGTGGAGGTCACGCACCCTGGACCCGATCGTGCTGTTGTATTCCAACAGTTTGCGCTTTTTCCATGGAAGTCTGTTTACGACAACATTGACTTTGGCCTCAGAAGCAAGGGCCTTGCCCAAGAAGAGCGCCACAAAATTACGATGCACTACATCGGGCTCATGAATTTGCAAGGCTACGAGAGCGCATTTCCCCATCAACTCTCCGGCGGCATGCAGCAAAGGGTAGCTATTGCCCGTGCTTACGCACTCGATCCGCAGGTGTTATTGATGGATGAGCCCTTTGGTGCGCTCGATGCCCAGACCCGGGTGGTGATGCAAGAAGAATTGGTCAAGTTAGCACGCAAAAACCCCCGCACCGTTCTTTTTATTACCCATGCGGTAGAAGAAGCGGTGTATTTGGCAGACCGTGTGGTCATCATGACCAGTCGCCCGGGCAAGATCAAAGAAATTCTTGATGTGAAGCAAGTTCGCGAGTCACAGGACTGGGACCGTTACAGCAAGATTGAAGATGTCATGGACCTTGAGAGTTTCGTGCATCTTCGAACCCGAATCTGGAAGTCCTTGCGTCAAGAGCATGCAGGCACAGATCATTGAAACCACAACTAAATGGAGACATAAAGATGAGAAATTCAATTGCAGCGGTGGCCCTCGGTGTGGGTCTTGCGTTCGGTATATCAAGCGTTGCACAAGCGCAGGCGCTCACGCCCATCAAAGTCAGCTACCAACCATCACTATATTGGGCGCTTCCGTTTCACATCGCTACTGAAAAAGGTTGGTGGAAGGACGTAGGTTTGGCCCCTGAATTCTCAACCTTTCCCGCTGGCGTGCCACAAATTGCAGCAGCAGCAGCGGGCTCTTGGGACGTAGGCGGCACGGGTTCTGTGCCCGCGGTTCTGGGCCATGTACGTTTTGGCATCAAAACAATTGGTGTATCCAACGACGAGTCTGCAGCCAACGGTTTGATCGGTAGCAGCAAAGCGGCCGGTGAATTTGCCAAGGACCCAGCATCCACTTTGCGGGGAAAAACTATCACGCTCACGCAAAACTCAACTGCGGACTTTGCAGTGCAAGCTTGCTTGAAAAAATATGGGCTGAAAAAGTCAGATGTGGTGATGAAAAACATGGGACAAGCTGAAATCATCTCCGCCTTGTCTTCCAACAGCACCGACCTGGCCGGTATGTGGGCCCCTAACACTTATACCGTTGAAGAGAAAGCTGGAGCAAAAATGCTTTGTAGCGGTAAAGACAGTGGTGCGATTGTTCCGGGTGCTCTAATTGCCCGTGGTGACTATGCCAAGCAAAACCCTCAAAACGTTGCGAAGTTTTTGGCTGTTTACTTACGTGCCTGGAGTTGGATGGGCGCCAATCGTCCAGAAGCCATTCGCATGATGAAAGATTTTTACGCCAAGGGTGGCGTCAGCATCAGCGATGCCGCCATGAACAAGGAATTTGAGACTCGCCCCACCTACACTTTGGCGCAACAACTCAAGGCAATGGACCGCTCGGGGTCTGGCTCTGAAATCGATAAGTGGTTTACCGAATTGTCTTCTTTCATTCGTGAAACCGGTGCAGTCCAACAAGTCCCCAACGTCGCAGACTTTGTTACCGATGAGTACATGAAGATGGTGCAAGCTGACTCCAAGCTGCGCGATTTCGCAAACTCAACCCGCTAAGCCTGATCCCCATGCTCTATGAGACCAGCGATCACGGAGCATGGCTCTCTAGAGCCTGAGGCGGTGTTTGCCTCTGATGGGGCTCTAAATCGAAGTTTGAAGAAAAGTAAGTTAAATCAATGAGGAGAAGCATTTGGCCACGGTGTATTTAAAAAAGGCTGACAAGACGCCAGAGACAGAAACAGCAACAGCACAACAAGTGGTCAACACGATGCTGGCTGAAATTCAAAGCAAAGGCGAAACGGCAGTGAAGAAATATGCGGCCGATTTAGACCAATGGCATGGCCCGATGGTCGTCACGCCTGAAGAAATCGAGGCTAATGCGCAAGCAGTGCCGCTTCAAGTTAGGCAGGATATTGATTTCGCTATCAAACAGGTGTTTGATTTTGCGCAAGCGCAACGCCGCTCTCTATCCGAATTTCAGGTTCAGTTACATCCTGGTGTGACCGCAGGTCAACGGGTGTTGCCTGTGAATGTGGCAGGTTGCTATGCACCTGCTGGGCGCTATGCACACATCGCTAGTGCCTATATGGGCGTTGCCACTGCCAAGGCGGCGGGAGTGAAAACCATCATCGCCTGCTCCGGTCCTTTTCGGGGCGGACCTATGCATCCGTATCTGCTTTATGCCTTTAACAAAGCTGGGGCAGACACCATCATGACTTTAGGTGGCGTGCAGGCTATAGCGTCGATGGCGTATGGCTTGTTTACTGGCAAACCTGCCGATGTCATCGTTGGGCCGGGCAACAAATTTGTAGCCGAGGCCAAACGGATGCTGTTTGGCAAAGTGGGTATCGATGTGTTTGCTGGCCCCTCCGAGATTGGGATCATTGCCGATGAGACTGCAGACCCGGCCATCGTTGCCAGCGATTTAGTGGGGCAGGCAGAGCATGGGCACGAGTCTCCCGCTTGGCTGTTCACGTCAAGCAAAAAATTAGCTGAAGATGTGATGCAACGCATGCCTGCATTGATAGATGCTTTGCCACCAACCGCGCGAGACGCCGCAGGATGTGCATGGCGCGATTACGGAGAGGTAATTGTTTGCGATTCGCGCGAAGAATTGGTCGCGGTCTCTGACCGTTATGCCAGTGAGCATTTAGAGGTGCATGCGGCAGACTTAGATTGGTGGTTAGCCAATTTGACTTGCTACGGATCCCTCTTTTTGGGCGAGGAAACCACCGTTGCTTATGGTGATAAGGCCAGTGGCCCCAACCACGTCTTACCTACAAAAGGCGCCGCGCGTTACTCCGGCGGACTTTCAGTACATAAATTCTTGAAAACCTTTACTTGGCAAAAAATGACCCGAGAGGCTGCGCGCGATATCGGTTTGGCCACAGCGCGCATCTCTCGTCTGGAGGGCATGGAAGCGCACGCGCGCACAGCCGATGACCGTTTGGCCAAATATTTTCCTGGTCAGTCGTTTGCGCTCGGTGAAGCGGTGCAGGTATAGCGGCCATGGTTGACAAGTTTATTTTCTACGCGCGTCGTAGTTGGCCAAACCATCTATGAGCCGCACTCCAAGCCTGTTCAATTTGACAGGTAAAACAGCATTGGTAACAGGTGGCAGTTCAGGATTGGGGGAAGCCATGGCGCGCGCATTGGGTGAGGCTGGCGCACAAGTGGTGTTGATGGCGCGTAATGCAGCGCACCTGACGCAAACTACGCAACGCTTGCAAGAAGCGGGCATTCAATCGCATTCGTTGGCATGCGATTTGTCCGATCCAGCTTTGGCGCTTGAAGGTGCGCATGAGGTGATGCGTCAGCATAGGGTAGATATCTTGGTCAACGCTGCGGGCGTGAATTTGCGAGAACCGTTTGGTGAAGTCTCCATTGCTAGTTGGCAATCGCAAATCCATGTGCATTTGAGTGCGCCTTTTTTTCTTACCCAAGCGCTGGCGCCTGCTATGAAGCAGCGTGGCTGGGGGCGCATTATCAATGTGGGTAGTTTGCAGAGCTACCGTGCTTTTGCCAACAGTGCGCCGTATGGCGCTGGCAAAGGGGGGGTGGTTCAATTAACACGTGCGATTGCAGTCGAGTGGGGGCCTTTTGGTATCACCTGCAATGCCATAGCTCCAGGTTTTTTTCCAACTGCACTGACTGCACCTGTGTTTGCAGATACCGCTCTGGCAAATCGACATGCTGCTCAAACCTGTGTCGGACGTAATGGTGAATTGCGGGATATAGATGGCATCGCTGTTTTTCTCGCCAGTGATGCCTCAGCCTACGTTACGGGTCAGACCCTGATGCTTGATGGAGGGTATTCGGCAAAATGAATCCATCACCCAACCCTAAAAAGCTAGACGCTTTTTGGATGCCCTACACCCCCAATCGACAGTTCAAAGCAGAACCACGCATGGTGGTGTCTGCTCAAGGCATTGCCTACCGCACTCCGGACGGACGCAGTATTTTGGACGGCACATCGGGTTTGTGGTGCGTGGGTGCTGGTCATCGCCATCCCCGCATTTCTGAGGCTATGAAGGCACAAATCGATCAGCTCGATTTTGCTTCTAATTTTCAGGTGGGACACCCGGGTGCTTTCACCTTGTCGCAACGCATCGCAGAGCATGCGCCACCAGGCATGGACCGGGTTTTTCTCGTCAACAGTGGCTCAGAAGCCTGCGATACAGCCATGAAAATTGCCATGGCTTACTGGCAAGCACTTGGACAGGGGCAACGCAGTCTATTTGTTGGGCGCGAGCGTGATTTTCATGGTGTTGGTTTTGGCGGCATGTCCGTGGGGGGCATGCTCAACAACCGCCGGGTGTTTGGTAACGCTATGTTGCGAAGTGACCATCTGCAAAGCACTTGGAATCCCAGCACGCAGGCATTTGTTCGGGGTCAACCAGCCTTGGGTGCTGAGATGGCCGACGAACTCGAGCATCGTATTGTGGCTTTGCATGGAGACAACAACATCGCCGCAGTGATTGTCGAGCCGTTGGCTGGCTCTACTGGCGTCTTGGTTCCACCAGTGGGGTATTTGCAAAAGTTGCGTGATATTTGTGATCGACATGGCTTGTTGCTGGTGTTTGATGAAGTTATTACTGGCTTTGGTCGTTTTGGGGGGATGTTTGCCGCAGACGTATTTGGCGTTGTGCCTGACATGATTTTGTTTGCTAAAACGGTGAGCAATGGCGCCGTTCCCTTGGGCGGAGTGATCGTGCATCGAAGAATCCACGATGCCATCATGCAAGGCCCGCTCCATCTCTCTGAGTTGATGCACGGCTACACGTATTCAGGTCATCCCCTAGCCAGTGCCGCGGGATTGGCAATGCTCGATGTGATTGAGCAAGAGTCTTTGGTGCAACGTGTCAAGGAGCTGTCGCGCTGTTTTGAAAATGCCGTTCACCGGCTCAGTAGTTTGCCCTCCGTAGTGAGCGTGCGTAACTATGGCTTGGCGGCAGGCATTGAGTTATCTGCAGTGAAAGACCAACCGGGGCGCCATGGTGCGCGCGTTCAGCAGGTTGCATTCGATTTGGGCTTACTCACGCGCGCGCCCGGTGACTCGCTGGTCTTAGCACCCCCGTTTGTATGCGCCCCCAGTGATATTGAAAACATGGTGCAACGCCTTGCCGACGCCATTGCGTTGGTTGCAAAAGAAAGTGAGTTTTGTCAATGAAAGCCTTGGTCTATACAAAGCCCCTTGAAGTGCAATTACTGGAGCAACCTGACCCCTTATTGCAAGAGGGGGAAGTGGTGCTGCAAATTGAGGCGGTTGGCATTTGTGGTTCGGATATGCATGCCTACCATGGCCACGACCCGCGACGCAAGCCTGGACTCGTTCTGGGCCACGAGTTTTGCGGCAAGATTGTGCAGAGTGCGGCGCCTGGTTTTGCCATTGGTCAGCGTGTCACCGGCAACCCCTTAATTACTTGCGGTATCTGCGACTATTGTGTGCAAGGTAGGGATAACTTATGCAGCAATCGAACCATGGTTGGCATGACCCGACCAGGCGCCTTTGCGCAACTCATGTCGATACCAGCCGCCTCGTTGATTGAGATTCCTCAAGATATGCCAGCCCGCAATGCGGCTTTGACAGAGCCTGCCGCCACAGCGCTACACGCCATCAATATGAGCATGCGAGCAATGGCGCGGCCATTACCTGAAAACCGCACCCTTATTATTGGTGGTGGGGCAATTGGCATGTTGTCGGCTCTCCTGCTCAAGGCTTATGGAAGTCGCCACACGGTGCTGGCTGAAGTAAATCCACTGCGACGTGCTTCAGCCCAAACCCATGCGCAAGTAAGTACCTATGACCCGCGCGAGGAGCAACCGCAAGAAAATGGTTTTGACTATGTGATCGATGCCGTGGGCAGCAAAGTAACGCGCGAGGCAGCATTGAAAGCAGTCAAACCCGGGGGGGTGATCATGCATATTGGCTTACAAGATTGGGCCAGTGAAATTGATATGCGAAAACTCACTCTGGCGGAGATCACCTTGATGGGAACCTACACCTATACCACCGCGGATTTGCGAGCCACTGTCGCGATGCTCAACGACGGTGTGTTTGGTGACCTTTCTTGGGTTAGCAGCATGCCTTTGGCACAGGGTGCACGTGCATTTGCCGATTTAGACAGCGGTGCTTTAGCCTCTAGCAAAGTTGTACTGCTCCCCTGACAGTTCTCTCCCCTATTTCCAATCGATCACAACCATTTTTTATAAGGAGTTCTCCATGATTCATTGCGTATTACATGACCCAGACGACAGCGTCGCAGTGGTCGTCACCGAAAATGTCAAAGCCGGTTCAACCTTGACTGCGTTGATACTGGATGAAGACCGAACCATCGAAATCCCTTGCATGGCAGACATACCATTGGGTCACAAGGTAGCCATGAAAAATATGGCGATTGGTGACACCGTCATCAAATACGGCGTAGACATCGGCAAAGTCGTTACAGCCATCAAGGTGGGCGAGCACGCCCACGTTCACAACATCAAAACCAAACGCTGGTAATCAAACCCTTAAAGGATATTTCATGTCATTACTTACAAAAAACACAACCTTCTGGGGATATCGCCGCGAAAACGGACGAGTCGGGGTCCGAAACCATGTTGTCATCTTGCCACTGGATGATTTGTCCAACGCGGCAGCTGAGGCGGTCGCCCACAACATTCAAGGAGTTATGGCAATTCCTCATCCCTATGGGCGCTTGCAATTTGGTGCTGATCTTGATTTGCACTTTGCCACCCTGATCGGAGCTGGCAGCAACCCCAATGTAGCCGCTGTGGTGGTGATTGGTATCGAAGACAGTTGGACCAAAAAAGTGGTCGATGGCATTGCCAAAACCGGCAAACCAGTTACAGGCTTTGGCATCGAAGGTCATGGAGACCACCAAACCATTATGAAAGCCTCACAGGTTGCCAAAGAGTATGTGCAATGGGCTAGCGAGAAGCAACGCGAGGTATGCCCCATCAGCGATTTGTGGGTGTCTACCAAATGCGGTGAATCCGACACCACCAGCGGTTGTGGAGCCAACCCCACTGTGGGCGATGCGTTTGACAAATTGCATGCTTTGGGAACCACCTTGGTTTTTGGTGAAACGTCTGAGCTGACTGGCGGAGAGAGCATCGTGGCTGCAAGGTGTGCCAACGATGCAGTGCGTGAGCGTTTTATGTTTATGTTCAATCGCTATCAGGACATGATTAACCGCCACAAAACAACGGACCTGTCTGATTCACAACCCACCAAAGGAAACATTGCGGGAGGACTGACCACAATTGAAGAAAAAGCATTGGGCAACATTCAGAAAATTGGCCGCAAATGCACGGTCGATGGCGTGCTTGACAAAGCCGAAGAGCCAACACATCCTGGTTTGTGGTTCATGGACTCTTCCTCTGCTGCTGCCGAAATGGTGACCTTATGTGCCGCCTCTGGTTTCGTGGTGCACTTTTTCCCTACCGGACAGGGTAATGTGATCGGCAATGCAATCGTTCCAGTCATCAAAATCTGCGCCAATCCGCGCACAGTGCGCACCATGGGTGAGCATATTGACGTGGACTGCTCAGGATTGTTGCAACGCGAACGCACTATGGACCAGACAGGGGACCAGTTGTTGGAGATGATGATGCGAACCATCAACGGCCGTCACACAGCCGCTGAGGCGTTGGGGCACCGTGAGTTCGTTCTCACCAGACTCTTTGAATCTGCCTGATCCTGGGGCAACAACCAATAAGCCTTTAGGGCTGAAGGCATCATCCATGCAAGAAGCAGTTATCAATCATCAGCGCATGCTTACCGTGCGCATCAATCGTGGTGTTGGCGAGGACGAGGGCAAGGTGGTTGCTTACCAAGTTCCTTGGCGTGACAACCAAACCGTATTGGATGTGGTTACTGAAGTTCAGAGGTCACAAGATCCAACGCTGTCCTACCGCTTTGCCTGTCGGGTGGGCGTGTGCGGTTCTTGTGCCATGAATGTCAATGGCAAGCCCCGCTGGACTTGCCGCACCCATGTCAGTGTGGTCGAGCAAGGCGGCGCTATCACTATTGAACCCTTGGGCAATATGCCTAGGATCAAAGATTTGGTGGTGAGCATGTCAGAGTTTTTCGACA
The DNA here is from genome assembly GCA_018969975.1 of Burkholderiales bacterium. Lineage (GTDB taxonomy): Bacteria > Pseudomonadota > Gammaproteobacteria > Burkholderiales > Burkholderiaceae_C > Limnohabitans. Next base: position 12,570 of record JAGWXI010000020.1, on the reverse strand, counting down.
AGTGGAGAAAAGCCGGCAATGTTTTTGTTGGAACTGCTTCTCGCAACGACCCGCCCGCTACCATTTCCCCAGAGAGCAAAAAAAGAAAAATGGCTGATGCTGCCATTGAGTGCATCAACTGTGGTGTGTGCTACGCGGCGTGCGATGTGGTGGCTTGGAAAAAAGACTACCTCGGACCTGCGGCGCTTAACCGTGCTTGGACGCTTTACAACGATGAACGCCATGCAGACCCTGATGCATTACTCAAGCAAGCCACTGCTGGCGGGGGAGCGCAGGCCTGTCACAGCCAAGGCAGTTGTATGACCCACTGCCCAGTGAGTCTGAGCCCAACCGGCAGTATTGCGGGTTTGAAGAAAAGCGCGGTGAAGTCATTTTTCAAGAGAGGCTGAAATGGCGCAAACCCTTTTTGTGCTTCAAAGACTGAGTGCACTTGTTATGGCACCCTTGGTGCTGATGCACTTGGTGCTGATCGTGTATGCGGTGCGTGACGGATTGAGTGCCGGAGAAATATTGTCTCGAACCCAAGGCCATTGGGGCTGGATTTTTTTCTATTTTTTGTTTGTGATCAGCGTCAGCATCCATGTGCCGATAGGTATGCGTAATGTGATGTTGGAGTGGTCTGACTGGAACCCCTCCTTGGTTAATGCGCTGTCGTGGTTGATGGCCTTGGTTTTATTTTTGTTGGGAATGCGTGCGGTGGTGGCTGTAGGTGGGCTTTTGCTATGAAGTCATCCCGCAATCACAAAGCTTACTGGGCGTTTTTAGGACACCGTTTATCTGGCTTGGCCTTGGGGATTTTTTTACCCATTCATTTCTACGTTCTTGGCATGGCGTTGGAAGATGCCAATCGGCTCAACCAATTTATAAAGTTGGCAGAAATGCCGGCATTTAAATTGGGTGAGTGGGGGCTTGTGGTGTTTCTCTCCATGCACATGTCGTTTGGTTTGCGTTTGCTGGCACTAGAGCTACTTCCTTGGCGCAGTGTCCATGACGCGCGGCTGTCTTGGATCAGTTGGGGTGTGGTCACCTCTGCGGTGTTTGGCGTGTTGTTTGTAATGGGGGTGATGGGATGAATATAGACAAACACAAGACGGACATTCTTATTTTGGGTACCGGTGGCGCCGGCCTTTTTGCCGCTTTGCATGCCAAAAAAGCCAATCCAGCCTTGCAAATCACAGTTGCAGTCAAGGGCCTGCTGGGCAAATGCGGTTGTACACGTATGGTCCAAGGAGGGTACAACGTAGCCCTGTCTAGTGGAGATTCGGTGGAGCGCCACTTCATGGACACCATAGAAGGCGGCAAATGGCTACCCAGGCAAGACTTGGCGTGGCGCTTGGTTGAAGGAGCGATTGAGCGGGTACGTGAACTTGAAAATGAAATGGGTTGCTTCTTTGATCGCAATCCAGACGGTTCATTGCATCAAAAAGCTTTTGCTGGTCAGAGTTTTGATCGCACGGTTCACAAAGCTGATTTGACGGGCATTGAAATCATCAACCGATTGATGGAGCAGGTCAGGGCGCTAGATGTGCAAGAGATGGAAGAACACCGGGCCATCGAGTTGATTCCCGCCAGTGATGGTTCTGGCATTGCGGGTGTATTGTTCATTGACATGCGAACAGGTAATTACCGCATGGTGCAGGCCAAAGCAGTTTTGCTGGCCACAGGTGCTGGGCCCACGATGTACAAATTTCATACGCCATCGGGCGATAAAACATGTGATGGACTGGCCATGGCATTGCGCTATGGCCTCAAGCTCAGAGATATGGAGATGGTTCAATTCCATCCAACAGGCCTGCTTGGTGGACCCGATACGCGAATGACTGGCACGGTTTTGGAGGAGGGCTTGCGCGGCGCGGGTGGCTATCTGATCAACGGAGCAGGAGAACGCTTCATGACCCACTACGATCCGCGTGGAGAGAGGGCTACGCGTGATGTAGTCTCGCGCGGCATTTATGCCGAAATGCGTGCCGGTCGTACAGGGCCCATGGGTGGTATTTATATTCAAATGAGCCATCTTGGGGCGGAGAAAGTTGCTAAGTCTTTTCCTGGCATGGTCAACCGTTGTAAAGACTGCGGGTTTGATTTAGCGGGTGGTCGTGTTGAGGTGGTTCCCACCGCACACTATTTGATGGGTGGGGTTGAATTTGAAGTAGATGGCTCTACCGCCTCTGAGGGCCTTTTTGCCGCTGGTGAAGACTGCGGTGGAGTGCATGGTGCCAACCGTTTGGGGGGTAACGGGGTTGCCAATTCAACCGTTTTTGGGGGCATTGCGGGTGACTCGATGGCGAAGTATGTAGTCACGCAAAGCCGTTGGCGCGAACCAGACCAGCGGGTTATCGCACAAGGTGTCGAGCGCGCGGAGTACCCATTTGCCAAAGGGCCGGGTCAGTTGCACGCATTGCGTGATCGCTTGGCTAGCACGATGTGGGATGACGTGGGTGTCTTGCGCAACAAGCTAGCCATGCAGCGTGGCTTGGCCTCGATTGCGCAACATCGCGAAGAACTGCTGCAGATGGGCGTCGCCGATGGCGACCGACGTTTCAACCTAACCTGGCATGACTGGCTGAATCTGCAAAGTTTGGTTGATATCTCGAAAGTTATTGCCTTGTCTGCTCTGGCAAGAGAGAACAGCAGAGGCGCACACTTTCGCGAAGACTTTCCCGATTCCGGCGATTTTGAAAGCAGTTGCTACACCCGTGTTCACGCCAAGGAAGAGGCGATCGAACTTGAAATGGTTCCAGTTTCTTTCGACATTGTTCGACCAGGCGAGTCGTTGATTACTGGTGAAGTTGGTAAACCCCCCGTGGTGGAAGTTTGAGGTCAAGCGCATGAAAATTCCTATTCAAAAAGTTCAACAAGCTGCTTTGGAGATCATGCATCGCGCAGCCATTGAAATACCCGAAGACTACAAAAACGGTATCCAGACCTTACAAAAAACAGAAACCGGTAAGTTGCCTCGTTTTGTCATTCACGCCATGATGGAAAACTGGGAGGCAGCCGATCAAGATCGTCGACCGATGTGCGCTGACACTGGCTTACCACGTTACTACGTCAAGGTGGGTAATGAGGCATCTGTCGAGCAAGGTTTTGTTGCAGTTGAGCATGCATTAAGAAAAGCCACGGCGGATGCCACCGCATCAGTTCCATTGCGACCCAATCGTGTGCACCCCCTGTGGCGCACCGATCACAACAACAACGTGGGCATCAATGCCCCGGAAATTGAATGGTCGTTTGAGCCAAACGCCGATTGGATTGATATCACAACGGTTCACAAGGGCGGGTTATTCGGCAGTGATTACCGAATGCTGTTTCCCGGTGACGGCATTGATGGCATCAAACGCTTTGTGCTCGACACACTGATTGCGTTTGGCAAACGTGGTTTGGCTTGCCAGCCGGCTATTGTTGGCATTGGTATCGGGGGATCCAAAGACACTTGCATGCAGTTGGGCAAACAGGCTGCATGTTTACGAGTGGTGGGTGATCGCAACCCCGACCCCAAAATTGCCGAACTCGAAGTCGACATGATGAAGCTGGGCAACAGCATCGGAATGGGTGCCATGGGTTTTGTCGGTTCTTCGATGGTGGTGGATTGCCATATCGAGGTCGGGCATACCCACACGGGGGGCATGCCGGTGAGCATCCACTCGTTTTGCCTTTCTTCACGGCGCGCAACGGCGCGTATTTATCCGGACGGTCGAATCGACTATCGCACCGATCCCCTCTGGTTCACGCCTTACATGCGAAGGGAGACAGTGGCATGGTGACGCAGCAAAATGATGAGATGAAGATCTTTCATTTAGATCTTCCTGCCAAAACGGATGAAATTGCCAAACTCGAATTGGGGGCTGCCGTGTATCTCAACGGGTTGGTCTACACCGCACGCGAAGGCGTTTATAAACGGGTTTTGGATGAAGGGCAAGCCTTGCCAGTTGATCTGAAATCGCTGACCAATGTGAACTTTCATTGCTCTCCTGCAGCGGCTCCGAATGCAGATGGTAGTTACAAGGTGGGGGCTGTCACTGCAACTGCTAGTTTTAGGTTTTCTAAATGGATGCCTCGTTGGCTTGAAACTTCGGGCTGTCGCATTTTGATTGGTAAGGGCGGCATGCCTGCGGAAGATTACAAAAAGGTTTTAGCCCCCCATGGCGCCATCTACCTCACGACCGTTGGCTATGGAACTGGCGCACTTCTCGGGCGGGGTATTGAACAGGTGAAAGAAGTGCATTGGCTGGATGATTTGGGTATTGCACAGGCGATGTGGATTTTTCAGGTGAAAAATTTTGGTCCCTTCATAGTAGAGAGCGATCTCGAGGGCAATTCCTTGTTTGCGCAACACGGCGAGGAAATCAATGCAGGTATTGAAAAACTCTACCAAGGCTTGAAACCACCCGCACTCCATCGCTTTGGCGAAACCGATGACCGAAAAAATGAAGTGATGTGAGATTTGTCTTCAACTGCATCAATCTCCTGCGCTAAGGCGCAATAGAGGGTTAAACACCTTACGAATAAAGAAGCGATGGACATCAAAAATCTCTATTCCTTGATTGCAATTGCGGACCGTGGCAGTTTTGCTGAGGCTGGAGTTTCTCTTCGTCTCTCACTCTCCGCGGTGAGTATGCAAATGCGATCTTTGGAAGATGAACTTGGAACCACGCTTTTTGACCGCAGCCGCAGGCCACCAGTTCTTACTGAGGCGGGTTTGGATTTCACGCGACGTGCTCGCGAATTGATCACACACTGGGAGAGCATGAATGCTGCTCTCAAGAGAGATGACACTGCTGGACTCATCAAATTAGGTGCTGTGCATACCTGTGTTTCAGGTTTATTACCCCTGGCATTGAAACGTTTGCAAGAAGGGGGTCAACCAATGGATATCCATCTCACAACAGGACTTACCCACGAACTTGAAAAAACGATGTTCCATCGACAGTTGGATGCGGCCATCTTGAACCAACCTGAAAAAATTTTGGAAGATCATGAATTTATTCCTTTTGTAGATGAAGTTTTGGTGGTTATCACCCACCAATCGACTTTTCTGACGGGTGACAAGGCCATTCTTGAGGGAACGCCGTATGTTCGCTTTAATCGTTCGGCCAGTGTTGGCAATCTGATTCAGCAAGAAATCACCAAACGCAAAATTATGGTCCGTTCAATGATGGAGATCGACTCCTTGGAGGGGGTGATTGCGATGGTGGCCAACGGATTAGGCTCTTCGGTTGTTCCTTCGCGTGGCGTCAAAAATGAGTTTCCTTCTTCGGTGGTCACCTCGCCATTTGGCAACCCACCGCTTACCCGTCGCTTGGGCCTGCTCTATCCCCGTAACAGTCCGCGCACGCACCTCATACAAGTTTTGGCAGACGCGTTGAAAGCGGTCTCTGGACAGGACTTGACAACAAGCAAACGGGTGCAATTAAGAAGCGTAAAAGCCAAGAAGTAGCTGCATTGTTCACAGATTACGCTGTTTTTTTTCTGGTTGCGTTAACGGTCCTGTGTGCCTATTCGGTTTTTGGTATCACTGGATTTGGTGCGGCCATGGTGGCCGTGCCCGTCTTAGCGCATCTGTTACCTCTTTCCACCGTGGTCCCTTTGATCTTGTTGACCGATTTGTTAGCAACTACTTTTGTGGGTTTGCGGCAGTGGCGCCTAGTTCAACGCTCAGAGTTGGTTCGACTCATGTTACCTATGTTGGTCGGCGTTGTTTTAGGTGTACAAGCTTTGAGCGAGCTGCCTTCGAGCATCTTGTTGTTATTACTGGGACTTTTTATTGTGGGGCACTCGGTTTGGAGTCTTTGGATAGCGCAGGCTTCGCATAAAGCTATTTCTCCTAGTTGGGCTTACATGGCGGGTACAGTAGGAGGCGTTTTTGGTGCGGCATTTGGTACAGGCGGGCCAATCTACACGGTTTATTTAATCCGTCGCATACCTGAGGTGGAGGCATTACGGGCCACAGTGGCGGCAACGGTTCTCATTAGTGCGCTTGTTCGGCTGGTAGTTTTTGGCGTTTCAGGTTTACTTCTAGAGCAGCAGTTGCACTTATTGGCTTTGGGTTTAATTCCATTTTGTCTCTTGGGCTTGGTTATTGGATCAAAACTCAGGCATCAATTACCCCCGCAACGTTTGCGAAGAATCATGTTGCAACTGTTACTTGTGGGCGGGTTGTCTGTGATCTATCGATCACAAGTCGTTTAAGTAGCCACGTTTTTCAACTCAAGGGTCTTGGGTTGCAATATTGCCTATTTGTTTGCGCCGCTCATATAAAGCTCTGTAGCGGGTGAGGGCGGTGGGGTCGCCTGATGCGTTTTCAATGGCTTGCTTCATTTGAGCGTCCAAGCTTTCGAGCAATATTTTTTGCAAAATATTTCGCAACTCTTGGCGTGCGTCTTGTGCCTGCTTGTCACGTGCAGCATCTTGCGCTTTTATTGACTCGGATTCGTCCCGTGCTCGGACAAAACTGGTGGACATCACGCGTGTAGCCAAGGCTTCACATTCATGGCCACGTAATCCTTCCAACAAGGCTGCCCAACCAAGGTTTCCGTGCTCATGGTGCTGGTGATCCATCCACACAAACAAGGGACCATGGGGGGGCGCGAGGCTACATAAAAGGTCGTGGTCTTCACTGGACAACTCTTGCCAGATCTCCATATTCGCCAGCAAGACCCTCGCCGCGTGGTCAGCCCGACCTGCGGGGATTTGCCGGGTGCCACGCGTCCAAGTACGGGGTTTTTTCTTGAAATCGATGTTGCGTTTGGCATTAGGGCTCTTTGGTATCCACAAGTCTTGTAACTCGTTGTTACCAAGTTCACACAGACTGGCAATTTCGCCGAGCAATTGGCGCTTGAGTGCGCCCTCTGGTAATGCCATCCACATGGGCTTGGCGTTGCTGGCCAAGTGCGCGCGGCCTTCGGCGCTGAGCAAGTCGCAGCCCTCGCGGGAGACTTCTATCAACATTCGACTCAGAGGCACAGCTTCGGTGACGGCGTGGGCGAATGCATCTTTGCCAAAGGTGCGAATGTAGCTGTCGGGGTCATGTTCCGTGGGCAAAAACAAGAACTTGATGCTTCTTACGTCAGTCGCATAACTCAGCGCACCATCTAAAGCTTTTTTCGCGGCGCGCCGACCTGCACTGTCGCCGTCAAAAGCAAATACAACGTTGTCGGTGAATCGGAAAAGTTTTTGGATGTGGTCTCCCGTGCAGGCTGTGCCCAACGTGGCGACTGCATTGGCAAACCCGAGTTGGGAGAGGGCGACCACGTCCATATAGCCTTCGGTCACCAAGGCGTAACCGAGATCGCGCATGGCTTGGCGGGCTTCGAACAGGCCGTAGAGCTCTCGGCCCTTGCTAAATACGGGCGTCTCAGGCGAGTTCAAATATTTGGGGGTGCCTTCGCCTAAAACACGGCCCCCAAAACCGATGCATTCGCCTTTGATATTGCGAATAGGAAACATGACACGGTCACGAAAACGGTCGTAGCGTTTTTCGTCTTCATCGCCTTCTTGTTGGGTGATGACTAAACCGCTTTCGACTAAAAGCGGGTCTTGGTAGTCTGGAAAAACGCTCGCCAAGCTTCGCCATCCGTCTGGGGCATAGCCCAAGCCAAACTGTCTGGCGATTTCTCCGCTCAATCCCCGATTTTTGAAATACGCGATGGCTTGCGGGGAGGACTTGAGGTGTTTGCGATAGGCTTCCCCCGCTTTTTCTAGTACTTCGGTCAGCGTGGTTTGCTTTTGGCGGGCCTGGGCGGCGCGCTCGCGGTCTTGGGGCGAGACGTCTTCTTCAGGCACTTGCATGCCTGCGTTTTGGGCTAAGTCTTTGACGGCTTCGACAAAGTTCATGCCGGCGTGGTCCATTAAAAAGCCGATGGCGTTCCCGTTTTTACCGCAGCCAAAACAATGGAAGAACTGCTTGGTGGGGCTGACTGAAAAAGACGGTGATTTTTCACCATGGAAGGGACACAGCCCCATGTAATTGGCGCCGCCTTTTTTGAGGGTGACGTAGCGTCCCACCACCTCTACCACGTCGGTGCGGTCGAGGAGTTCTTGTATGAAAATTTGTGGGATCGCCATGGTCGCAAAGCATACCCGCGCACTAGCTACCCGCAAGACAAACTGGTGCTACCAGTCAAGCGTGCTAGCTAATGTGTGGCAACTAGTTATTTGGGGGCTAGGCGAATGGCGCCATCCAAGCGAATAACTTCGCCGTTGAGCATTTCATTTTCAAAAATATGAAGGGCGAGTTTGGCGTAGTCTTGGGGTGTGCCTAGGCGAGAGGGGAAGGGAACGCTGGCAGCCAAAGAGTCTTGCACCTCTTGGGGTAGACCAAACATCATGGGCGTGCGAAAGATGCCGGGTGCGATCGTCATATTGCGGATACCGTTACGCGCCAAATCGCGGGCTATGGGAAGTGTCATGCCAACCACACCGCCCTTAGACGCACTGTAAGCAGCTTGTCCCATTTGTCCGTCATAGGCGGCCACCGAGGCGGTTGAAATGATGACGCCACGCTCGCCGCTGGATTCAGGTTCATTTTGGCTCATGGCTTCTGCGGCTAAGCGGATCATGTTGAAGCTGCCGATCAAGTTGACTGTGATCGTCTTCGTAAAAACATCTAATTTGTGTGCTCCGTGTTTGCCCACGGTTTTCTCAGCAGGGGCGATACCGGCGCAGTTGACCAAACCCATCAATTTGCCCATAGACACAGCCTTGGCAATAACGGCTTGTCCATCGGCTTCTTTGCTGACGTCGCAGGCGACAAACGCTCCACCGATATCTTTAGCGACAGTTTGGCCTTTTTCAACTTGCATATCGGCAATTACTACCAGTCCTCCGTGTTGCGCAAGGGCGCGGGCTGTGCCTTCGCCTAATCCCGACGCTGCGCCTGTGACGATAAAAACCTTGCCTTGGATATCCATGAATTACTCCGTTGTTGGGTGAATGAAGGGGAGGAAAGAATCAGCCAGTCTATTAATTGGCTTTGACGTTACGTCAATTATGCAAGATCGATGATCAGAGACAATCTGCCACTTTCTGCTTGTAAAGTATTTTGCTTTTTATGTACAAATATCCACTGATTATTTTGCTGGTATTGATTTCAGCCTGTAGTACGCAGATTCCTTTAAAAACAAGTCCGGGGGTGGGAAGCGAAGTGCCCAGCAAGGAGTCGACGTCAGAAGCCGCTCTGCCTAAACGTGTTCCCAAGTTTGGGCTTGCTTTGGGTGGTGGTGCGGCAAGGGGATTTGCGCACGTTGGAGTGATTCAAGTGCTTGAAGAGGCTGGGTTCCGGCCTGATTTTGTCGTGGGAACCTCGGCTGGAAGCTTGGTAGCTGCTTTCTACGCAAGCGGTAAAAACGGTTCACAGCTGCAACAACTTTCCGAAACCATGGATGAAGCCACCATCACTGACTGGACCATTCCATTACTGGGACGAGGCATGATGCGAGGCGACGCTCTGGCACGTTATGTCAACAGTAAAACAGGCAATCAAAAAATAGAGGACTTACCGATACCTCTGGGCGTTGTCGCAACCGATTTACAAACAGGACAAGGTGTTTTGTTTCAACGTGGGGATTTAGGCACTGCCGTTCGGGCATCGAGCTCAGTGCCGTCGGTATTCGAACCCGTCAAGATTGGAGTGCGGGAGTTTGTGGATGGCGGCTTGGTTTCACCAGTTCCGGTGCGATTTGCGCGGCAAATGGGGGCTGAATTTGTTCTAGCGGTAGATATCTCTAGTACGCCTGAAACTGCCAAAACGGGCGATATGTTTCAAATTTTGATGCAAACCTTCACCATCATGGGCAAAAGCATCAATACCTTTGAACTGCGAGAGGCGGACGTAGTGGTCCGACCTGCTCTGGGAAATATTGGCTCAGCAGAATTCAGCGCAAGGCGCAGATCGATTGAAGCAGGCCGCGTTGCCATGTTGGCTGCGCTTCCCAGGGTACGTGCAGCTTTGAGCGCACGTTAAAAAGGCCCTTCGATAGAAGGGCCTTGTAGAAGACCTCGCCACTAGTAAGCAAAGAGATCTAGGGGGAGGTAGGTTTTAGATTAACGCTTTTTAGCAGCTACTTTGGTTGCTTTCGTTGCTGATTCAGTTACAGCATTGAAATTGCTTTCAGCCAAATCAGTGGCTTGCTTGACAACTTTTTGAACCGACTCAGCAGCAGTTTGGCTAGCGTTGAACACTTGCTTCAATACAGCAACTGCAGACTCAGAGCCAGCAGGTGCATTTTTCAAAGCTGAATCAATGAAGTTGACTAACTGTTTTTGTGCTTCAACAGCTTTGGCTTCAACAGCTTTGCCCAATTCAGCGCCTGACTCAGAAGTGATTTCATACACATGGCGTGTGTAAGAAACTGATTTTTCTGCCAGTGGCTGGAAGAACTCAGCTTGTAGAGTAAAAAATTGCTGTGGGTCTTTAGCGCTCAAAAGACTTTTGAAGAAGTCAGAAGACTCAGTCAAAGAGCTACGTGCAGCAGTTAAGTTGAGTTCAACCAATTTTTCGACGCTAGCAAAAGCCTCATTGCTGAGAGCGAAAGCGTTGTTGAGGGCTGCTTTGTTAGAAGCAATGATTTGTTCAGAAGTGACCATGTGAATCTCCGATAAAAGTTAAGTTAAAAAAAGTTGCTTTTCAGCAATGGGTGAGAGTTTAGGGTTATCCCGAACAATTTCAACACTTTGGTAAGGGTTGGAACGTGCTTTAGAGGTGACAACCTAAATACGCTGCTCTCTAAGCTGGGGAGACAATATGGCTTCCAACAAGTACTTTTGGGGTGTATGCGCGCTTTTTATTCAGACCAGTTTGTGTTGCCGCTTCCTCAAGGCCACCGATTTCCCATGGGCAAGTACCGCGTTTTGCGTGACCGCTTAGCTGCTGAAATTCCTGAAATACAAACAAACGTAGCACAGCCTGCTAGCGATGGTGAATTGGCATTGGTGCATGCGCCAAATTACATACAGGCAGTAGCACAAGGTACCTTGGGCGACAAAGCGCTTCGTGAAATTGGCTTTCCTTGGTCTCCAGAAATGGTGGCAAGGTCAAGGCGCTCCACGGGCGCCACCATCATGGCCGCCAGGGCCGCATTATTTGGACGCGAAGGCGTTGCCGCTAATTTAGCAGGGGGCACCCACCACGCCTATGCAGACAAAGGGAGTGGCTTTTGTGTTTTCAACGACGCAGCAGTTGCCACCCGATTAATGCAAAGTGAATGGAGTCGCCAATACCGACAGCCGCTGAAAGTAGCCATCATTGACTTAGACGTGCACCAAGGCAATGGAACGGCGCACATTTTTAGAGACGACGACTCGGTTTTCACTTTCTCCATGCATGGAGCCAGAAACTTTCCCTTCGCCAAAGAAATCAGCGACATCGATGTGCAACTGCATGACGGTTGCGAAGACAACGATTACTTACAGGCTTTAAACCAAGCTTTGGAAACACTAGAAAACCGCTTTGAACCTGGCTTGGTCATATATCTAGCCGGCGCTGATCCCCATGAAGGCGACCGCTTGGGTCGGCTGAAGTTGAGCTTTGATGGCTTAGAAGCACGCGATAGACGCGTGTTTGACTGGGCTTACCAAAAAGCAATTCCGCTGGCTTTTGCTATGGCCGGGGGCTACGGAGAGAATATCGACGACACCGTGCAAGTACAAGTGAACACCTACCGTGTCGCCTATGCGTACTGGCTTCGCTGGCAAAATCGCAGCTTATGACTGAAAAACCTACCGAACGCGTGCTACCCCAGTCGCGCAGTGCCTTCAAAGTATTTAGACAAATTACTACGCGTTGGGAAGACAACGACGTATACGGTCATATCAATAATGCGGTTTATTACAGCTATGTTGATACCGCGGTCAATGCCCACCTGATTGCGCAGGGAGCGCTTGACATCCATGCAGGCAAAACAATTGGTTTGGTGATCGAGAACCATTGCAACTTTTTTGCGCCACTGGCTTTTCCGCAAACCATTGAGGCGGGAATACGCGTCAGCAAAACTGGCAAATCCAGTGTCAGGTACGAAGTAGGATTGTTTGCACAGGGCGAAGACCTTTGCGCTGCCTTGGCGCACTTCATTCACGTCTATGTCAATGCCCATGACAGACGACCCGTCACCAGCCTGCCCCCCGAATTACAAAATGTTTTGGAGAAATTGAAATGAGCACCCCCGTAAGCGACAGTCAAGCCGTTGACCATGCGATCACTTCGCGCATGTCAGCACGTGCCTTCACCAGTCAACCCGTGCCAAAAGCTCTGATCACTGAGATCTTGCAAGTGGCTAGTCGCGCGCCTTCTGGTACCAACACCCAACCTTGGAAGGTCTATGTTTTGCAGGGTAAGAGCCGTGACGCCTTGGTCGCGAAGGTTTGTGCTGCGCACGACGCTAGCCGTGCAGATCCGGAGGTGGCCAAGCTATACCAAGAGCAATACGACTACTACCCTACGCAGTGGGTTAGTCCTTTTATCGACAGGCGTCGCGAAAACGGCTGGAGTTTGTATGGCCTGCTAGGTATTGGCAAAGGCGACAAAGACAAGATGCATTTGCAGCACCAACGCAATTACAAATTCTTCGACGCGCC
>JAGWXI010000105.1 GCA_018969975.1 Burkholderiales bacterium | reverse complement strand
AACATACTTGCTTTTGTTTCTGCCGTGATGTTGGAGGCCAAGGCGATTGGCGCTGCGATGGGTATTGCAATTGACCAACAACCAGAAGACCGGCACGCAGTCACGCGCAAGCTAGGTGCTTTCAAAACTTCTATGCTGCAAGATGTGCAAGCTAAGCGTGCAGTGGAACTGGATGCGTTAGTAGGCGCCGTGCAAGAGCTTGGACAAATTACAAAAGTGCCCACGCCGTTTACGGATGCGTTGATGGGATTGGCGCGATTGCAAGCGCAGGAACTTGGGCTTTATCCAACTAGTCCTGTGTAAAACCAACCCGGTTAGCTACAGCGCACATCAGCTCATAGCCCACCGTGCCCGCCGCTTGTGCTACTTCATCGATAGGCAAGACAACGCCACTACTCGATTTGCCCCAAAGTGTGACCTCGCTTCCAAACCCAGTTTGCACTCCTGCCAGATCACAAGGCGTGAGGTCTACCGTCACCATGTCCATGCTGATGCGCCCTACTGTGCGCGTGCGCACACCATTCACCAAAATCGGTGTGCCTGTTGGGCAATGGCGCGGATAGCCATCGGCATAGCCACACGCCACCACGCCAATGCGCATGGCTTTGTCAGCTCTAAATGCAGCCCCGTAACCTACCGCATCACCCGCTTGCAAGTTTTGAACAGCAATCAACTGGCTACGCAAACTCATAGTGGGTTGCAAATTCCAATCGGCAATCGAGTGCTGCGGAAAGTCAGGTGCTGCGCCATAGAGTGCGATACCTGGTCGCACCCAATCTGCAGATACGTTTGCCTGTGTGCCATGGCGCAAAACAGCAGCGCTGTTGCAGGTGCTGCGTTCGCCCGGCAAGTCTTGCGAAGCTTTCTCGAACACTTGCATTTGTGCTGTAACACCCTCAGGCCCGTCTGCGTCGCTGAAATGCGTCATCAATGAGATTTCATCGACTTGCGGCAATTGGTTCAAACGGGTCCATGCAGATCGAAATGCATCTGGCGTAAAACCCAAACGGTTCATACCGCTGTTGAGTTTTAAAAACACGCGATGTGCTTGTTGGGTTTTATGCTGACTCAGCATGTCGATTTGTTCGGTGCAGTGCACGGTGTGCCAGAGGTTGAGGCGCGAGCACAATTCCAAATCGCGCGCATCGAACACGCCCTCTAACAACAAAATAGGACCACGCCAGCCTAAATCACGCACACGCTGGGCTTCATTTAAATCGAGCAAAGCAAATCCGTCGCACCCGCGCAAACCCTCATATGCGCGTTCAATACCGTGGCCGTAGGCATTGGCTTTGACCACCGCCCAAACGCGTGCGTCAGGGGTGTAATTTTGCATACGTTGCAAGTTCTGACGCAAGGCGTCGCTGTGCACAAAGGCTTGTATCGGACGGGGCATCTCTCTATTGTGTCATCGCGCGTGTTATAACCATTTGTTTAAGATTTCCTTTTTACCCATGAAACGCGGTTTTTATACCATCATGTCTGCCCAGTTTTTTAGCTCTTTGGCAGACAACGCTTTATTTGTAACGGCTGTTGAGCTTCTTAAAACAGATGGGTCTGCCGAATGGCAAAGAGCCGCTCTGGTTCCTATGTTCGCGCTTTTTTACGTGGTGTTAGCGCCTTTTGTTGGTGCTTTTGCTGATTCGCGCCCTAAAGGCGATGTCATGCTAATGAGCAACACGATCAAAGTAGTGGGTTGTTTGATGATGCTTTTTGGTAGCCACCCCCTTTTGGCCTATGCCGTTGTGGGACTTGGTGCTGCAGCCTATTCACCCGCCAAATATGGCATCTTGACTGAGTTGTTGCCACCGTCTCAGTTAGTCAAGGCCAACGGATGGATAGAAGGTCTGACCATCGGATCCATTATTTTGGGCGTCTTATTAGGTGGGCAATTAGTCGGTCATAGTCTGTCTTCTTTTTTGTTGTCGTTTGATTTGCCTTTTATCGATACCGGCTTTGACTCGCCCCCTGAGGCGGCTATTTGCGTGTTGGTATTGTTTTATGGCCTTGCAGCATGGTTTAACACGCGGATTCCCAATACGGGCGTGTCCATGATTCCTATGCGTAGCCATCCTCAATACAGCATGGCACAAAGTTTATGGATATTGATTCCAGATTTTTTCCGCTGTAACCAGTTGTTATGGAAAGACAAGCTGGGGCAAATTTCCTTAGCCACCACCACCTTGTTTTGGGGAGTGAGTGGCAATTTGCGCTACATCGTTTTGGCTTGGAGTGCGGCAGCTTTGAGTTACAGCACGACCCAAGCGTCTAGTTTGGTTGGTGTAGTTGCCATTGGAACTGCTGTTGGCGCTGTCATTGCATCTGTTCGCATGCGCTTACAAGACGCCACGCGCATCATGCCATTAGGCATATTGATGGGAGTGTTGCTGCTTGTCATGGTTTTTATTCGTGACTTATGGGTGGCTGTCCCGTTTTTGATTTTTATTGGTGCTTTAGGCGGCTTCTTGGTAGTACCTATGAACGCCCTTCTTCAGCACCGTGGCCACAATCTAATGGGAGCAGGGCGTTCTATCGCTGTACAAAACCTCAATGAGCAACTGTGCATTTTGTTGTTAGGCGGTCTCTACACCCTGTTCACTGGAATGGGCATGAGTGCATTTGGCGCGATTACCGCGTTCGGCACATTAGTAGCCTATGTCATGTGGCTGATCAAGTTATGGCATGAATCTAACCAGCGCCACCACCGTGAAGAGTTAGCCCGGCTGATGCGCATTGCCAGCCAAGATGATGCACACGGTTAAGGCTCTAAGACTGCGTCTAGTAACTCAACCCAGTGCTTGACTGGAATTTCTGTTCCGCTTTGCAAATGTGTGATGCAGCCTACATTGGCGCTCAGGATGGCTCTGGGTTGCACCAGTTCTAAATTACCCAATTTGCGATCGCGTAAAGAGATGGCGATATCCGGTTGGAGCACGGAGTAAGTGCCCGCAGAGCCGCAACACAAATGCGCTTCGTTGTTTGCTACTTGCACATCAAAGCCCAAGTCACCCAAATGTTTTTCTACGCCGCCCTTGAGTTGTTGGCCGTGTTGCAGCGTGCAAGGCGGGTGAAAAGCTTGCTTGCCCGCTTGTTGGAGTGCCTGTGTGTTAATTTTTGTTTTTAAAGCAGTAACAAGTTCTGGCAACAATTCACTCAAGTCTTTGGTCAAAGCACTGATTCTTTGTGCTTTGTCTGCATATTGCGCATCGTGGGCTAGTACGTGACCATAGTCTTTCACCATAACCCCGCAACCAGATGCATTCATGATGATGGCCTCAACGCCTTGCTCTACGTAAGGCCACCACGCATCGATGTTGGCGCGCATTTGTATAGCCCCTCCTTCCTGGTCGTTGAGGTGAAACTTCACCGCACCACAACACCCAGCGTTTGAAGCAACCAAGGTTTGAATACCTGCGGCATCTAATACGCGTGCAGTTGCTGTGTTGATATTGGGCAACATAGCGGGCTGCACACAGCCTAAGAGCATCAAAACTTTGCGCGCGTGGGTTTGTGTAGGCCAAGTTACACCCTGTCGGTGTGCTACTTGCGGCGCAGGCACTTTAGCTTTTAGGCTTGCGGGCAAGACACCGCGAACCGCTTGGCCTAGCTTCATGGCGGGAGCAAACAGGGGCGAGGGCAGCCCCTCTTTCAATGCCCATCGCAACATTCTTTCACCTATGGGACGCTCTACTTTTGCGTCGACTAATTTGCGTCCAATATCAACCAGATGCCCGTACTCCACCCCGCTAGGGCAGGTGCTCTCACAGTTGCGGCAGGTTAGGCAACGGTCCAGGTGAAGCTGGGTTTTGCGCGTTGGGGTTTCGCCCTCCAAGACTTGTTTCATCAAATAGATGCGGCCGCGGGGTCCGTCTAATTCGTCACCCAATAGTTGGTAGGTGGGACAAGTGGCGGTGCAAAATCCGCAATGCACGCATTTGCGCAAAATTGCTTCTGCAGCTTTGCCGTCTTCCGTGTTTTGGTATTGAGGCGCAAGATGGGTTTGCATAATTTTTATTTCAGATACATGCGCTGGGGATTGAATATTCCAGCAGGATCAAATTGTTGTTTGAGCTGGTTTTGAATACGCTGTTGCACGTCGTCGAGGGGTGTGAATACACCCACGCTTTTGTCTGCGTCGCCGTGTGCGGCGCTTGTTTTAAACAAAGTAGCATGCCCACCGGCTTTTGCTGCAGCATCACGCAATTGCAATGCTTGCGACGAAGGCGCCCATAACCAGCGCTGTCCGCCATGCCACTCTAGGTATTGGGCATAGGGCAGATCTAACGCAGGGGCAGTTTGCGCAACAGAGATCCGCCACAGGCAATCCTCCTGATGCGGCGCTTGCGTAAAAAAAGGCAATTGGTGCTCGTTGCTAGCATGCCAATCCTTGGCAGCTTGCGCATTGTCCATTTGCTCTACCTCAGCACCTATTCCTTGCACTTCTTTGCAGATGCGCTGCACGCCCGCTTCTACCGCTGCTACTGCGCCACGCAAACGCAAGAATAAATAGTTTTGTGCAGGCGTTGCGGTGTAGTCGTATACCCAAGCACTGGCATTGAGGGGTAAAGGCTGACCACCCCATTGGTGCAAGCAGGTAAGCGCTTGTGTTTGTGATAAGCCAGCGCATTGCAATGTGGCCTCACTTGGTGCAACGGGCATTACCTTTAAGGACAGCTCAGTGATGAGTCCAAGTTGCCCCATGCTTGCTGCTAATAATCGCGCGATGTCATACCCCGCAACGTTTTTCATTACTTGTCCGCCAAAGGTGAGGTGCTCGCCCTTGCCATTGATCAACTTGGCGCCTAGTACAAAGTCGCGCACATTTCCAACATTGGCGCGCGAAGGGCCACTCAATCCTGCTGCAACCATGCCCCCCACAGTGGCGTACTCACCAAAATGAGGCGGTTCGAAAGGTAGGCATTGCCCACTTTCTGCAAGCACCGCTTCTAATTCTTGGAGCGATGTTCCTGCACGAACAGTGACTACTAATTCACTAGGTTCATATCCCAAGATACCTGAATAATCACGCGTCTCAAGAAGTTCTCCCTCGAAACTTTGGCCGTAGAAATCTTTGGTGCCGCCGCCGCGAAAACGTAGTGGTTTTTTAGAAAGACTTGCATGCTGGATGCGTTGTGCCCATTCTTGAAGTATGTCAGCCATAGAGAGCTATGTTATCCGTTGCACAGTTGCTTTCTTAGACTATGAAAAAAGCCCGCCAATTGGCGGGCTAAAGTCCAAGGAAAATATTTAATCGATAGTCATTAGCGGTGGTATGCGGTTTCTCCGTGCGAAGAAATATCTAGACCTTCACGTTCTTCTTCTTCGCTCACTCGCAGTCCGATGATCAAGTCGACGAGCTTGTAAGCCATATAAGAAACCACCCCAGACCAAAGAACCGTGGTTAGTACCGCTTGGAGTTGAATCCACACTTGGTCTGCAATGACATATTCGGGATTAGCCGCGTTGGCCACGTAATCAAAGATGCCCGTTCCACCTAGGGCTGGGGATGCAAAAACTCCAGTTAACAAAGCGCCCACAATGCCACCAACACCGTGTACGCCAAATACGTCGAGCGAGTCATCAGCTCCCAACATACGCTTGAGCCCATTGACCCCCCATAGACACAAAAATCCAGCAACCACACCGATAACGATGGCGCCCATGGGCCCGACAAATCCACAAGCGGGGGTAATTGCAACTAATCCTGCAACGGCGCCTGAAGCAGCGCCCAACATAGAAGCCTTACCTTTTGACAAGGCCTCTCCAGCTATCCAGCTCAAGGTGGCTGCTGCCGTTGCTACAAGCGTATTGACGAAGGCAAGTGCCGTCACGCCGTTAGCTTCTAGATTTGAACCTGCGTTGAAACCGAACCAACCCACCCACAAAAGGGATGCTCCAACCATGGTCAATGTCAAACTGTGTGGTGCCATGGCTTCTCTGCCATACCCAATTCTTTTGCCAACAACAAATGCACCAACCAGTCCAGCCATCGCTGCATTGATGTGCACCACGGTTCCACCTGCGAAATCCAAAGCACCCTTAGCCCACAACCAACCTGCCGCAGCAGTCACGCTCTCTAGCGATGCTGCGTCTGTGATGGCGTCAGGACCATCCCAGTACCACACCATGTGCGCAATTGGCATATAGCTGAATGTGAACCAAATAGCGCAAAACAACAATACAGCAGAAAATTTAATACGTTCCGCAAACGCTCCCACAATCAAGGTGCAAGTAATAGCAGCAAATGTGGCTTGGAACGCAGCAAACGTGAGTTCAGGAATGTAGACAGCCTTGCTAAATGTGGCAGCAACAGAGTCTGGCGTAATGCCTTTAAAGAAAAGTTTGTCCATCCCGCCAATAAATGGATTACCTGCAGTGAATGTGAGGGAGTAGCCAAAGAGCACCCACAAAACATAAATCATCGACGTAACTACAAATACTTGCATCAATACCGATAGCATGTTTTTGCTACGAACCAAGCCACCGTAGAACAAAGCCAATCCGGGAATCGTCATCAGGATGACTAAAACAGTAGCAATGGTCATCCAAGCGGTATCGCCTTTATTGCATTTTTCTGAGCAAAGCATAGGGGCCGCTTCGGTCGCAACGGCCTCAGCCTTAGCTTCTGCGGGTGCAGCCGTGGCAGTGGCAGTCTGGGCCATAGCGAAAGAACCGCCGAGCAACAAGCCCAACCCAAGAGCGAAGGAGGCAAAGAGTTTTTTCATGATGGTCTTCTTTCTTAAAGTGCATCTGCCCCGGTTTCACCAGTGCGGATACGAACAACTTGTTCAAGGTCGTAAACAAAAATCTTGCCGTCACCGATTTTTCCGGTGCGCGCAGCAGCTTCGATTGCTTCAATCGCACGATCCACGTGCTGTGCATCTACAGCGGCCTCGACCTTTACCTTAGGTAAGAAGTCAACCACGTACTCCGCACCACGGTACAGTTCTGTATGGCCTTTTTGTCGACCAAAGCCTTTAACCTCCGTCACGGTGATGCCCTGCACTCCAATTTGGGAGAGCGCCTCACGCACTTCGTCTAACTTGAAAGGTTTGATAACTGCAGTGATAAGTTTCATGGTTGGCTCCTAGAGAAGACTCTTAGCT
>JAGWXI010000104.1 GCA_018969975.1 Burkholderiales bacterium | reverse complement strand
ACGGCCGGGTCCATGGTGGTTTCCCAGAGTTGCTCTGGGTTCATCTCACCCAAGCCCTTATAGCGTTGGCGTGCTGTGGCGTTTTCGGCTTGTTCAATCAACCAACGCATCGCAATACGGAAGTCGCTGACTTTTTCTTCCTTAGCCCGCTCGCCTTCGCCGCGCGACACGCGTGCGCCTTCTTGCAAAAGGCCTTTGAATGTTTGGGCGGCTTCAGCCAAGGCCGCATAGTCTGCACCGTGCACAAAGTCTTGCGTGATCACACTGCTCTTGACGTTGCCGTGATGGCGACGGCTGATACGCAAAATAGGTTTATCGGTGCGCTCATCAAATTCACCAGAAGCCTCTGAGCCACTGCCTAATTCGCGCAACTTGGCTTGCATATCGATGGCTGAGCGTTCTGCGTCCGCTACGGTATCTAAATTAACAGACACGCCATCGGCCATCGCGCGCAAAGCCTCGGCATCCATAAAACCGCTCAAGCGTGCGATTACCGATTCGGCCAATTGGTGTTTGCGTGCAAGCTCTTCCAAGGTTTCACCACGCAACACTTGCGCTGCAGGTCCGCCCGTGCTGATGCTCGCGTCTTTGAGTGCAACACGCAATAAGAAGGCATCCAGCGCAGGCGCGTCTTTGATGTACTGCTCTTCTTTACCAACTTTCACTTTATATAAAGGTGGTTGCGCAATATAGATGTGGCCACGCTCAACGAGCTCGGGCATTTGGCGGTAGAAGAACGTCAACAAGAGTGTGCGGATGTGTGCACCGTCCACGTCCGCGTCGGTCATGATGATGATGCGGTGGTAACGTAGTTTGTCAACATTGAAGTCATCTGTTGCCGACTTGCCTGACTCTGCACTGGCTTTGCCAATACCGGTTCCCAGCGCGGTGATGAGCGTCAAAATTTCGTTGCTGGTTAGTAGCTTTTCGTAGCGTGCTTTTTCGACGTTCAAGATTTTTCCACGCAAAGGCAGAATCGCTTGGAATTTACGGTCGCGTCCTTGCTTCGCAGAACCACCTGCAGAGTCTCCTTCGACGATATAGATTTCGCACAGTGCTGGATCTTTTTCTTGGCAATCAGCCAGCTTGCCTGGCAAGCCCATGCCATCGAGCACGCCTTTGCGGCGTGTCATCTCGCGGGCTTTACGTGCAGCTTCGCGGGCGCGCGCAGCATCTACGATCTTTCCACAAATGATCTTGGCATCATTGGGGCGCTCTTGCAAATAATCGTTCAATGCTTTGGCAACGATATCTTCCACCGGTGCGCGCACCTCGCTTGACACCAACTTGTCTTTGGTCTGGCTGCTGAATTTAGGTTCTGGCACCTTCACCGATAACACGCAGCACAAGCCTTCGCGCATGTCGTCGCCCGAGACTTCGACCTTGGCTTTTTTAGCGAATTCGTTTTCTTCAATATATTTGTTGATAACGCGGGTCATCGCGGCGCGCAGGCCGGTTAAGTGCGTACCACCGTCCCGCTGGGGAATATTGTTGGTAAAACACAAAACGCTTTCGTTGTAGCCATCGTTCCATTGCATCGCGACTTCGACACCTATGTGGGTACCGGCAATGCCGCCGTAGGTATCTGCTGGACGCTCACCCTCTGAATAAAACGCATTGGGATGCAATACTTTTTTGCCGGAGTTGATGAAGTCAACAAACCCCTTCACGCCTCCTGCGCCGGAGAAATCGTCTTCCTTGCCGCTGCGTTCATCGATTAAACGAATGCGTACGCCGTTATTCAAGAAACTGAGTTCTCGCAGACGCTTGCTCAAAATCTCATAATGGAAATCGCTGTTTTGGGTAAATATTTCGGTATCGGGGAGAAAGTGGACTTCTGTGCCGCGTTTTTCTGTATCACCGGTAATGCGCATGGGTGAAACTTCTACACCGTCTACCGTTTCAAGGATGCGGTTTTGAACAAAGCCTTTTGAAAATTCTAAGGTGTGTACTTTCCCGTCGCGACGAACAATTAAGCGCAATGACTTGGACAGCGCATTCACACACGAAACGCCGACACCATGTAAGCCACCAGATACTTTGTAGCTGTTTTGATTGAACTTGCCGCCTGCATGTAATTCTGTCAAAGCGATTTCGGCAGCACTGCGTTTAGGCTCGTGCTTATCGTCCATCTTGACGCCAGTTGGGATACCACGACCGTTATCTGAAACGCTGATGGAATTGTCGCTATGGATGGTGACTACGATATCGTCGCAATGTCCAGCTAAAGCTTCGTCAATGGAGTTGTCGACAACTTCGAAAACTAAGTGATGAAGACCTGTTCCATCAGACGTATCACCAATGTACATTCCTGGACGCTTGCGGACGGCTTCTAAGCCTTCCAATATTTGAATCGATCCGGCACCGTAATCTTGATCAGCCGCAGGTGTTATCAAAGGTTCTGGTTGTAGTTCTTGGTTCATGTCAATTCTTAAATTGTGCTGTTGGGAAACAGCACCATAGGTAGGTAGCTAAAAAAAATATTTTTTATATGCGCATGGGCATCACAACATATTTAAATGTTGGTTTGCCGGGAATCGTGACTAGCGCAGAACTGTTCGAATCAGCCAAGTCAACTTGCACCATATCTTGGTCCATATTGTTTAAGGCATCAATGAGGTAGGTCACATTAAATCCAATTTCAATGGCGTCCCCGCTATAGTCGATTTCAAGTTCGTCTACTGCCTCTTCTTGCTCTGCATTGGTGGAAGCCACACGCAAAATTCCAGGCTCAAGATTTAACCGCACACCTTTGAATTTTTCAGTTGTCAAAATTGCAGTACGTTGTAGGGTTGCAAGAAGCGATGTGCGCCCAAGCGTGATGGTATTTTTGTGATTTTTTGGAATGACACGGGTGTAATCAGGAAATTTACCTTCAACCAATTTCGTAACTAATTCCATACCGTCAAACACAAATTTAGCCTGGTTGGCTGCAAACTGCATTTCCATTGCACCATCTTTATCGCTGAGCAAACGTTGTAACTCTAGAACAGTTTTTCTAGGCAATATGACTTCTTGACGAGCTACACCTACTTCTAGTGTGGCAGATGAAAAGGCAAGTCGATGCCCATCTGTTGCAACAAGACTGAGTTCTTTTCCGTCAACAACAAACAAAATTCCATTGAGGTAGTAACGAATATCGTGCACCGCCATAGAAAAGGAAACTTGATGCAGTAACTCTTTGAGAGTTTTTTGCGGAATACTAAAAGCAGGCCCAAGCGCTGTTGATTCCTGAACTAAGGGAAAGTCTTCAGCTGGAAGGCTTTGCAGAGTAAAGCGGCTTTTCCCTCCTTTGAGAATCAACTTGTTTTGACTAGACTCTAAGCTGACAGTTTGATCACTTGGCATGGTGCGCAAAATATCAATCAGCTTACGTGCTCCAACAGTAGTTGTGAAATTAGCGCTATCGCCTTCAAATTCTGCAGAAGTACGAAGCTGTATTTCAAGGTCACTAGTGGTAATTTGTAGTGAGTTGGCAGTTTTCTTCAATAAAACATTGGCAAGAATTGGTAGCGTGTGACGACGCTCCACAATTCCAGCAACTGATTGCAAGACCGACAAAAACTTGTCTTGAGTTGCTTTGAGAACAATCATCTTCTTCCTCTTATTTTCTTAATTTAAATTAGTAGTAGTAGATAAGCACAGCAGACATTTGTGCAAAACTGTATTTTCTCCTTTTTTTTCAACTACTTGTTGTACTTGTAATGCTGTGTTTAAGTAAGTTTCAATGTGTAACTTCATAATGAATAACTTTAAATTTTTGGTATTTTTGTGGATAACTAGGTACTTATTCAAAAACTATCCCCAGACTTGAACACACCGTGTTTTTAGCCTTTGAGGGTTTGTTCTAAAACATGTAATTGTTGGTTTAAATCAGAAAGTTGTTGCCGCTCTGCACCAATTTTTCGAACAGCGTGCAAAACAGTGGTGTGGTCTCTACCACCAAATATTTCCCCAATCTCTGGAAGACTTTTTTGTGTGAGTTCTTTCGCTAAATACATGGCTATTTGGCGAGGCCTAGCAATAGATGCAGGGCGCTTTTTGGAATACATGTCCGCGACTTTTATTTTGTAGTAGTCAGCAACGGTTTTTTGAATGTTTTCAACAGAAATCTGCCGATTTTGGATCGATAGCAAATCACGTAGTGCATCGCGCGCGAGTTGGATAGTGATTTCTTTTTGGTTAAACCGGGAATATGCCAGTATTTTGCGCAAGGCTCCCTCGAGCTCACGCACGTTGGAGCGTACATTTTTGGCAACAAAAAAGGCCACTTCTTCTGGCATATCTGCATTTTCATTACGCGCTTTACTGATCAATATGGCTACGCGCATTTCGAGTTCTGGGGATTCAATAGCAACAGTGAGCCCTGCGTCGAAACGGGAAACCAAGCGCTCATGGATATCAGTCAGCCCTTTTGGATAAGTGTCACTGGTCATCACAATATGAGACTTTTTAGCTAAAAGAGCTTCAAAAGCATTGAAAAACTCTTCTTGTGTCCGTTCTTTGTTAGCAAAGAACTGCACATCGTCTATTAGTAAAAGATCAAGCGAGTGGTAGCGCGCCTTGAATTCATCAAAAGTCTTGCGCTGGTAAGCCTTAACCACATCAGAGACAAACTGTTCAGCATGGATGTAGAGAACTTTAGCGTCAGGGCGCTCTTGCAGCAGTTTGTTACCCACCGCATGCACCAAATGGGTTTTACCTAAGCCAACTCCGCCATATATAAACAAAGGGTTGTAGAGCTGCCCTGGCATGGTCGCCACATGCATTGCAGCAGCTCGCGCCATGCGGTTAGCGGTTCCCTCCACCAAGCTGTCAAAAGTCAGCGCACTGTTGAGCCGATTGCGCGGCCCGCTTGGGGTATTTTCTTCAATTCCAATAAAGGCTTCTGGTAGCGACTCTATTTCATGTGTATAACTAACAACTTGAACCTTGGCAAGCTCTTGCTTGGGAGTGATCGCTAACTCAAGCTGAATTGCCTGCCCAAAATGTTGGTGTAGCAGTGCGGCGATTCTGGCAGCGTATTGGGCTCGGATCCAATCGAGTTTAAAGCGGTTAGCGACCAAAACAACCACTTTAGTCAGGTCCGGAGAGACTGCAGCATGCAGGGGTTTGATCCAGGTATTGAACTGTTGTTCTGGTAACTCTTGCGCGAGCTGATCGACGCAAGATTGCCATAAACCGTCGCTCGAGGCAGGTGCGACGCCATCTAGTGGCAAAGAAGAAATACCGTGGGCCATGAATTTTTGTTCTGTGGATAGATAGGCCAAAAAAGGGCCCAAACAAGTACTTTATCAAAAATTATCCACAGATTGGAAAATATGAATGTGAGCATGCTGCCATGCTTACTTTTTTGGCTTCAAACTGATTTTTTGCCTTACATGTGAAAATTTGCGATAATTATTGGTTTCCCTGATTCACGGGGACTTGTATTTTTGGAATTACCATGAAACGCACTTACCAACCTTCTAAAACCCGCCGTGCACGTACGCATGGTTTCTTGGTTCGCATGAAAACCCGCGGCGGCCGCGCTGTCATCAATGCGCGACGTGCTAAAGGGCGCAAACGTCTCGCTGTCTAAGCCAACGCGAAAAATTTTGGGGCCCTGGGGCTTTGCGCTGGTTGATTTGTGGAACATTTAAAAAAATGGTCACAGTTTCAAGCGGTTATGTCTTGTGGTTCGGTTTGTAAAACCCCCCATTTCGTTTTACACAGCTGGATTAAGGCAAAAGCACCAGAAGCGGCCCCCTTTCTTGAGGGCCGTTTGCTTTTTGGGGCTTTAACGCCCAAGCGCTGGGCCAAACGCGCGGTCACACGCAACTTGATCAAACGGCAAATTTACGAGGTATCTGCGTTGTATGCACATGAATTGACAGCGACAGCACATGTTGTGCGTTTACATGCAGAATTTGATAAAAAGTTTTTTGAAAGTGCTTCATCACCAGCACTCCAAAAAGCAGTACGCAGTGAATTAACGCAACTTTTCAAACTTGCCCACCCATGATTCGTCTTGTTTTAATTCGCTTGGTCCAAGCATATCGCTTGCTTTTAAGTCCTTGGCTTGGTTCCTCTTGTCGTTTTGAGCCGACTTGCTCTCAATATGCACTGCAAGCTTTAGATATGCACAACAGCGCAATGGGTACTTATCTCACCTTACGTCGTCTGCTACGTTGCCACCCTTGGTGCGCAGGGGGGCATGATCCTGTTCCCTACCAGCACACTATTTTTACAAACTTGACGCCATCCCCATTTGGAAAGAAAAAAAATGAATGACATCCGCCGCACCTTTTTGTGGGTGATTTTTGGTTTCTCGATGGTTTTGTTATGGGACCAATGGCAAATTTATAACGGCCACAAAGCAACGTTTTTCCCCAGCCCTGCGCAAGTTGCTTCGCAAGCAACTGGACAGAGTTCCGCATCCGCCATAAACACCCCAGCTAGCGCAGCAAACCCTAACGCAATGAATGGGACAGCAGCTGGTGTTCCAACGCCCATACAGCCCTCCGTTTCTAACGGAGTTATGGCGCCACCTGTGACGGCCAATACGTCAAGCCAAGAGAGCGTTTCGCGCAAAAAAGAAATAGTTCAAATAACCACCGATGTGCTCAAGGTAGATGTGGATACAGAGGGCGGCAGCGTTGTACGGTTAGAGTTTTTAAAGCATGTGGATATCACCCGCCCTGGACAAAATGTTATTTTGTTAGATAACAGTACTGAACGTATTTACATGGCGCAAACTGGCTTAATTTCTAGCGTCCCCGGCATTAACTTTCCAACACACAAAACGCCTATGACGCCGCGGCCGGGCCTGCGTGCACTCAAGGGAGACGCAAAAACACTGTCACTGGTTTTAGAGTCAGCGCCTCAAAACGGTCTCCAACTTATTAAAACCTATACATTTAAAGCTGGCTCCTATGCAATCGATGTTGTGCATGACATTGTGAATACATCATCTCAAGACATACCTGCGCAACTCTATTTCCAACTGGTGCGCGATGGCAACAAACTAGCAGGCGAGTCGGCTTTTTACTCGACTTTTACGGGTCCAGCTATTTATACAGAAGCAAAAAAATACCAAAAAGTAGAGTTTGCAGATGTCAAGAAAAAGAATATGGACATTGAAAAACAATCCAGCACAGGATACGTGGC
>JAGWXI010000103.1 GCA_018969975.1 Burkholderiales bacterium | reverse complement strand
ATCGTATGAATCGCCTTAGAAAGATGACCGCTCTCGGCGATAGATAGGAGTCCATGCGCGCCCAAAATATGCGGGCTGGTGTCGAGAGCGGTCGAAACCCTACAACCTTGTACGCATATATTCGACGCGGCGTTCAGACTCTTTAGTTTCAGAGAAGCTTTTTTGGGCTCAAGTAAGATTTAGGCTTTTGCAATTGAACTTATTGACTCATGCACATAGAACACCGCATTGCCAAAACCTTATGGCAACAAAAAATAGAAGATTTTGTAGAAAACCCAATTATTCAGCACGCCATCGTTGTGCTGATCATCTTAAATGCTGCTCTATTAGGACTAGAAACTAGCGCTGAGGTGATGCAGGCCTACGGCACAGAGTTGGTTCTGATAGATCACCTTATTTTGGGTATTTTCATACTAGAGATCGCACTCTTGATCATCGCGCGCGGGACTGATTTTTTCAAAGACCCTTGGAGCGTTTTTGATTTTGTTGTTATCGCTATTGCCTTGGTGCCAGCAACGGAATCTCTATCTGTTTTGCGTGCGCTGAGGGTGTTGCGTGTTCTGCGCCTTATCAACAAGGTGGAGAGTATGCGTAAAGTTGTAGGCGGACTTTTAAGTTGTTTACCTAGTTTGGCTTCAGTCGTGAGCTTGATACTGATAATTTTTTATGTATCTGCTGTGATTGCTACTAATTTGTTTGGCCAAGCATTTCCGGAATTATTTGGCAGTATGGGAAATACGGCTTTCACACTTTTTCAGGTGATGACGTTGGAGAGTTGGTCCGACGGTATCGCAAGGCCTGTGATGGAAAAATTCCCCTACGCTTGGATATTTTTTATTTTCTTCATCTTGATCGCAACTTTTGTCATCGTAAATTTATTCATCGCCGTAATTGTTGATTCCCTCAATTCAGGTGCCTCTGACAAGGATGCGCAAGTAACGATAGACCAATCCCATGCTTTGCAATCTGAATTGTTGGCTATGCGCCAAGAATTAAGAGAATTAAAAGCTCTGGTCCTAGACCAGAGCAAGCGGTAGTCAAAAAAAGCTTTAACCGATCAAGTCAACCCGACCATCTAGTCCCATTACGCCCGTAATAACGCTAAGTTTGGGATGACGTTTATTTACCTGCTTACGAAACTCCGTTAAGGCTTCTGCGTGTGCATCTGTTTCAGCAGCACGAGTGGCTACTTTGGCTTCACCAAATGCCAGCTTTGCAGCACCGCAGTCGCGATGGGTAAGACCCACAACGCGTTTGATGTGGTGCAACGATACGGTGATATCTAAGTTGTCCCAGTAGGTCTTGTGCCAAGCCGTGAAATTGGGGTGAACCGCACCAATAGGGCCACCAGCCATTACAAATTGGCTGTAGTTGTCACTTAGCTTTTCACGGGTCACTCCTTGCAACATTCCCATGTATTGGTAACTCAAGGTGGTAAAGCGAGGATCAATACAGTTGAACAACATCGCTTCGTAATTACCACTGGCTGCGAAGCTAGAACCAGAAAACCCCAGCAATCCAGTTGCAACGGTTGCTGCGCTTGTGGCCAAAAAGCCTCGACGCGAAGGCGTTCCCGCTAAGCGCAAAGGGCGGCAGCATGCACAACTTGTTAAGGGATGAGATACATTTTGTAGGGTTGGAGTTTTTTCAGACATGACGATTTCCTTCTGGTTGTAGTCGTTGAGAAATTCTGATTAGAAAATCACGTTGTTGCATTCGGATTTGCGCCGAATTACTTGAGCTAAATCTATCAAAAAAATTATAGATACTAAAAAAAGATTTCTTGTTGTTATCGATGACTGCTCCCTCTTGTAATTCCAAAGTGCCCTGGCGTGTACTTGGCCTGATCCCGCCAATGACGCAAATCAATACGCCTTATCTGTCTACAGCCTATTTGACGGGGTTCCTTCGGGAGCAGGGTATTGACGCGGTTCAGCATGATCTTGCCTTGGAGTTGGTGTTAACACTTTTTTCTTCTAAGGGGCTTTTTGACCTGCAAGCGCAGGCGCTTTGCTTGTCGGTCCAAGAACGCAGCCCTAGCGTGAACCAATTTTTGGATCACTTCGACCTCTACCAACAAACGATTGGACCGACGATAGCTTTCTTGCAGGGCAAAGACCCTACCTTGAACCACCGCATTGCGGGCAGGGGTTTTCTGCCTGAGGGGCCACGATTTGCCTCTTTGGATAGTTTCGATGATGAAGGGGGTGGGGATCCATTAGCTTGGGCATTTGGCGCACTAGGTCAGCAAGATCGCGCTAAGCACTTAGCGACTTTGTATTTGAATGATCTAGCCGATGTGGTGCACGACGCTGTCGATAAACGATTTGAGTTTGTGCGCTATGCAGAGTCTTTGGCAGGTAGCCAAGCCACCTTTGATCTGCTGGCCCAAGCTTTATCTGCCTCTAAAACATGGGTGGACGAAACGCTTGATGTGTTGACGAAATCGGCCATTGACAAATTCCAACCAAGCGTAGTTTTGCTCTCGGTGCCATTTCCGGGTGCTATGTATGGCGCTTTACGAATTGCACAAACAATCAAAACCTATGCGCCCCATATTCACATAGGCATGGGAGGCGGTTTCGTGAATACCGAGTTACGCGAATTAACAGAACCGCGCGTATTTGATTTTGTCGACTACATCACCCTCGATGCTGGTGAGCGGCCCTTGTTAGCCTTGTTCGACTATCTACAAGGCAAAAGAAGCGCGCAGCGCTTGGTTCGTACCTATCTTCGCAATGCACAGGGCCAGGTGCAATTTATCAATTGGGCGGAACCGGACATTGCTTTTGAAGATGTGGGCACCCCTACGTGGGACGGCTTGCCTTTGCAGAGCTATCTATCGCTGTTGGACATGCTCAACCCCATGCACCGCTTGTGGAGTGATGGACGCTGGAACAAACTCACTGTGGCGCATGGCTGTTATTGGAAGAAATGTAGTTTTTGTGATGTGAGCTTGGACTACATATCTCGCTATGAAACGGCCTCAGCCTCCACCTTAGTAGATCGTATGGAGCGCATCGTGGCAGAAACAGGCCAAACTGGATTTCATTTTGTCGATGAAGCAGCGCCACCCAAAGCATTAAAAGCTTTGGCGCAGGAAATTATTCGCCGCAAGTTACAAGTGACGTGGTGGGGCAATATTCGATTTGAGAAAACCTTCACCCCAGAGCTGGCCGAGTTATTAGCTAATAGCGGATGCATTGCCATGTCAGGCGGGCTCGAGGTGGCGTCAGACCGCTTGTTAGCACTTATGAAAAAAGGCGTCACAGTCGAGCAAGTAGCGCGTGTGACAAAAGGTTTTGCAGATGCAGGTATCTTGGTGCATGCCTATTTGATGTACGGCTTTCCTACACAAACAGCGCAAGACACGGTGGACGCTTTGGAATATGTGCGTCAGCTTTTTGCGAACGGCTGTATCCAAAGCGGGTTTTTCCATAGATTCACTTGTACGGTGCATTCACCGGTTGGTAAAAACCCAGCAGCCTATGGCGTGCAATTGGTTCCGCTACCAGCAGTCAGCTTCGCTAAAAATGATGTGGGTTTTATCGACCCTACTGGCGTAGACCACGATAGTTTGGGTTTGGGTCTCAAAAAGGCGCTCTACAACTTCATGCATGGTGTGGGGTTAGAAGAAGATGTGCGCAGTTGGTTTGATTTGCCTGCAATGAAATGCCCTAAACCGCGCGTTGCGAAACACTTTATTCAAAATGCGCTTAACTTTTAAGCACTCTTATTTTTAAACATAAAGCACAAGATTTTTATTCCATTACTGCGCAATAGCAGGGTGGCGTAAAATCCGCTAACGCAAATACACCGCCCGGGTGGTGAAATAGGTAGACACAAGAGACTTAAAATCTCTCGCTTTCCGTAAGGGGCGTACCGGTTCGATTCCGGTCTCGGGCACCAATTTAGAAGGAGTTTCGTCATGGCACGTTACAACGCCGCGTATGAAATTCATATACACGGAGAAGTTCCCCTCCGAGACGACGTGAGCTTGGATCAGCTACAAGATGCTTTGCGTCCCTTGTGGAAATACGCTGGTGCACACTCCTTGCAAGATGGTGCTGTGAGCACCTACCCAGAAGAACCTGGAATTCGTTTTGATTCTGAGGAACATGCCCTACAAATGTGTTGGACAGTTCCAGGTGATGACGACTTTCGCCAGTGCCTAGATGAAATGTGTATGAATCTCAATGAACTAACTTCTGCCGGAGCAGCGGTTGAGGTTACTTTTTATGACAACGACTTCGACGATGAAGACGAGGCCAGCGGTGAGGAGTCCCGCGATGATTTCGTGATGTTGTTCGTTGGCCCAACGCCTGCGGACATCATGCAAGCGCAACGTGATTTGCTCATCAACGATGTGATACACCTGATGGAGCGCCATTTTGATGCTGCCAAGCTCGGTGGGGTCGTCAACGAGATCGACAAACTGTTTGCAGAGCGATTTGACGATTTGGTCAAGTCCTTGGATCTGGGTCGCCCACCGCGTGGTTCTGGCGGTAATAGCAATGGCGGCCATGGCGGTCACGGTGGACGTAAACCGCGTCATTTGCACTAGCCAGCAGTAACGCCAATCCCTTTGAATTCGCCAGTAGCTATCCGCTTTTGCCATTCAGCAGGCCCAGTGATGTGTGCACTGGTGCCACCTGAATCTACGGCAACCGTCACGGGCATATCGACCACGTCGAATTCGTAAATCGCTTCCATGCCGAGATCGGCAAAACCCACCACCTTGGCGTGCTTAATCGCTTTCGATACTAAATAAGCAGCTCCACCCACTGCCATTAAATAGGCCGATTGGTGTTTCTTGATGGCGTCGATGGCAGTGGGGCCGCGTTCAGCTTTACCGACCATCGAAATCAAGCCAGTTTGCGCCAGCATCATTTCAGTGAATTTGTCCATGCGGGTGGCAGTCGTAGGGCCTGCAGGGCCGACGGCTTCGCTACCAACAGGATCAACGGGGCCTACGTAATAAATCACACGGTTGGTGAAGTCGACAGGCAACTTCTCGCCTTTGGCCAACATGTCTTGAATACGCTTGTGTGCAGCGTCTCGGCCAGTGAGCATCTTGCCGTTGAGCAAAAGGGTTTGGCCGGGCTTCCAACTCGCGACTTCTGCTTTGGTCAAGGTGTTGAGATCCACCCGCTTGCTCTTTTGGGTGTCGGCTGTCCAATTCACGTTGGGCCAGAGGTCGAGGGATGGGGGGTCTAGATAAACAGGGCCCGAGCCATCCATCACAAAGTGTGCGTGGCGAGTCGCGGCGCAATTGGGAATCATGGCGACTGGCTTGCTTGCCGCATGGGTGGGGTACATCTTGATCTTGACATCGAGCACGGTGGTCAAACCGCCCAAGCCTTGCGCGCCAATGCCCAAAGCGTTGACCTTGTGGTAGAGCTCCAAGCGCAAGTCTTCGACCTGCGTCATCGCACCGCCTTTGCTGGATTTCTCTAATAGTTGGTACATATCTAGATCGTCCATCAAACTTTCTTTGGCGAGTAAAACCGCTTTTTCTGCGGTGCCGCCGATGCCGATGCCCAACATACCAGGAGGACACCAACCCGCGCCCATGGTGGGGACGGTTTTGAGCACCCAATCGACCACGCTGTCGCTGGGGTTCAACATGATCATCTTGGATTTGTTTTCGCTGCCGCCACCTTTGGCTGCGACGATGATGTCCAAGGTATTGCCAGGCACGATTTGCGTGAAGATCACGGCAGGCGTATTGTCTTTGGTGTTTTTGCGGGCGAACTGGGGGTCATCCACCACCGAGGCGCGCAAAGTGTTGTCAGAATGGTTATAGCCACGGCGCACGCCTTCGTTGATGGCGTCTTCTAAGCCCGCAGAAAAACCTTCGAAACGCACGTCCATACCAACTTTTAAAAACACGTTGACGATGCCAGTGTCTTGGCACATAGGGCGATGTCCCGTCGCGCTCATCTTGCTGTTGGTCAAGATTTGTGCAATCGCGTCTTTGGCTGCAGGGCTTTGCTCGCGGGCATAGGCGCTGGCCAAATGCGAGATGTAGTCGGCTGGGTGGTAGTAGCTGATGTACTGCAAGGCAGCGGCGACGGATTCAATCAGATCGTTTTGGCGAATAGTAGTCATGGTGTTGAAAATTGAAAGACTGGGGTTAACGAAGGCTCAATACCCAAGCCGCTAATTTCTGGGCTTCGGCTTCGCTGACTTGGGGGTTGGCTGGCATGGGTACGACCCCCCAAACGCCCGCGCCGCCTTTTTGAATTTTGGTGGTCAAGGCAGCAAGGGCAAGTGGTTCATTGGTGTAACGCTTGGCGATCTCTTTGTAAGCGGGCCCAACCACTTTTCTATCGCTGTGGTGGCAAGACATGCAGTTCTTAGACGTGGCTAATGCCAGATCAGCCCAGCTGGGTGTTGCAGCTAAAACGCTGATTGCCAAGATAGAGAAAGTAATTTTTCGCAGGTGCATGGTCTTGGGCTCTTACTCAATAGTCGTCCAAGACAGCGCCCTTGCTGGCGCTAGACGCATTGAAAGCAAACTTAGCTTGCACGCCACGGTGGTAGCGTGGCGCTGGCGCCTTCCAGCCCACTTTGCGTTGGGCCAATTCGGCATCTGTCACATTGAGTTGCAGCATCAACTGGCGGGCATCAATCGTGATGGAGTCTCCCTCATGGATAAAGGCGATATTGCCACCGGCTGCAGCTTCGGGGGCCACGTGACCCACCACCATGCCCCATGTTCCGCCTGAGAAACGCCCGTCGGTGATCAAGCCCACGCTTTCACCTAAACCAGCACCGATCAATGCACCAGTGGGTGCCAGCATTTCAGGCATTCCGGGGCCGCCTTTGGGGCCGAGGTAACGCAAGACCATGACATCGCCGGCTTTGAT
Source organism: Burkholderiales bacterium (assembly GCA_018969975.1). Lineage (GTDB taxonomy): Bacteria > Pseudomonadota > Gammaproteobacteria > Burkholderiales > Burkholderiaceae_C > Limnohabitans. Next base: position 549 of record JAGWXI010000103.1, on the reverse strand, counting down.
CTTGCCGTCAAGAATAGCTTTGAGGGCAGATTGCTCGTCGTCAAACACCCGGGCAGGGCCGGTGATGACGGGGTTTTTCAAACCGGTGATTTTGGCGACCGAGCCTTCGGGTGAAAGGTTGCCTTTGAGAATCGCCAAATGGCCTTGCTCGTACATAGGTTTGTCGATCGGACGGATGACGTCTTGGTCAGCGCGCGGCGTGTCAGGAATATCGGCCAAGTTCTCAGCCACGGTTTTGCCAGTGATGGTCATGCAGTCGCCATGCAACAAACCGGCTTTGAGCAAAATCTTCATGACCTGTGGAATGCCGCCTGCGCGGTGCAAGTCAACAGCCAAATATTTGCCGCTGGGTTTGAGGTCACAGATGACTGGCACTTTTTTGCGCATGCGCTCGAAGTCGTCGATCGTCCAGTCGACTTGGGCTGCGTGCGCAATGGCCAAATAGTGGAGGACAGCGTTGGTGGAACCACCCGTGGCCATGATGACGGCAACAGCGTTTTCCAAAGATTTTTTGGTGACGATGTCGCGTGGCTTGATGTCTTTCTTGAT
>JAGWXI010000102.1 GCA_018969975.1 Burkholderiales bacterium | reverse complement strand
ATGAGTTCTTGATGAACCGGGTATCGACCGATACATACTTTGATGCGTATTTGTATTTAAGAGACGCCAACAAAAACGAGATCACACGCGATGACGATTCAGGGGGCTCGCTCAACTCAAAGATAAGTTACACCGCACGCAGCGATGGGGTGTATTACTTAGATGCCACAAGCTACCAGCAGCACTCGGTGGGTCAGTTCACCGTGGTGTCGCATCAGGTTATGTAAGAAGTTTAAAGTGTTAAATAAAAAAGGGGCAAGAAATGCCCCTTTCGATATCCCCTTCCAAAGTTTTAGTTGGGGGTTAACTTGCGAATGTTGATAGCTCCAGAATCAGAAACATAAATATTGCCTTTTGAATCTATGGTGATTCCACTTATATATTTAAATGCGGCGTTTGTACCTACTCCATCAATAGAATCCGATGCGCCGCTTCCTGCAATCGTTGTCACAACTCCATAAGGGGTAATTCTTTTTATTTTTTTGCTAACGTAGTCAGCAACAAATAAGTTTCCGCTAGTATCGATTGCAATTGCGTAAGCAGAGCCAAATATTGCCTGAACCCCTACTCCGTCTGCATCCCCTACAGAATTAGGTCCCTTACCAGCAAAGGTAGTGGTTTCTCCATTGGTTGATACTTTTCTGATAGCTTTATTGGCAGTATCGGCAATAAACAAATTACCAGAAGTGTCTAAAGCAATACCCGCAATGCCATAGAAGCGCGCATTAGCTCCGACGCCGTCAACATAGCCCTTACCACCGCTTTTTAAGAGTTCAGAGTTGCCAGCTAAAGTAGAAACTGTTCGGGTTGTTAAATTAATTTTTCGAACGCTGGAAAGCTCATGAAAATTATCACCGGTATACAAATTTCCATTTGCATCCATAGCAATAGCCGAGTCACCACAAAAAGTGGCACTAGCTAGATCTCCATCCGCCGTTCCGCAATTTCCATTACCAGTGAGAGTTGAAACCACACCACTTGTATCAATCTTACGAATTCGATAGCCGTTTGTATCAGCAACATAGGCATTTCCGTGTTTATCAAAAACTATTCCGCCAGGTCGGCTAAAACTAGCACTCGTTGCTGGCCCATTTACAGCACCATACGAACCACTACCAGCGAAATTAGTTACCGTTCCTGCGGGTGTTATTTTTTTAATTTTGTTGTCGTATTTGAAAACTGCATAAATATTGTCTGCTGAATCCACCCCAAGATCGGTGGGCCCAAGGTCAGATACTCTGGAACTAAATGCGGCTTCATTTACAAAAGTACTGACTGTATAAACTGGGTCCGCACATTGAACCAAAACATTCGATACGTCGGCTGCCCCCATCGTGCCGGCAGCGTTAGAAATAACGCATTTCTGACTTGCAGGCTGTGTGCCTACGCTAACTGTGTATGGGCTACTAAAAGCAATGGGAGATGCAAATGAAAAGCTGCTGGGGCCTGAGGCGGAGTAAGTCACTGTTTGGGCATCTGATCCGTTGTTCCTTAAAGTCACACTTTGACCTAGTGTTAAACCTGTGACGGTGCCAGAAACTCTAAAACTGCGTTTTGCACAAGTCACCACAATGTTGCTCACTGTATTGGTGACGGTGGTGGTAGGAATATTTACACTGCAAATATTGCCGCTGGGTTGGGCTAAAACACTGACACTTACTTCGCTGTTGTAGGCTAGTTGCACAGGAAAGCTAAAACTGCCGTTAGTTGAAATGGTCAGTGGTGAGTTACTTGGTTCTTTGAGAACTAGTTGCAAGCCTGCATCTAAGCCAGAGACTTGCCCTCCCACGCTATAGGTGAATTTGCTACAAGCGATGGTGGCTGAAGTGACGTCTTTATTGATTCCCGTGCCACTTGCGTCCGCTCCTAAAGAGCACGACATGCCTGCCGGCGTAGAGCCTGGCACGATAGTGATCTCATAGGCGCCTAGGGCAGGTACTCTTGTTTGAAAAACAAAAGAAGCTTTGCCCGTTACATCAGCAGTAACGGTAATGGTTTCTTTTGCATTAGCGAGACTCACGCTGGTGTTAGGGTCAAGTCCTTGAACGCTGCCTGCTATTTGGTAAGTGACACCTTGATTGGCTATATCCGAGATGGTGATGGGTGTGGTTTTACTGCTGGATGATCCACCAGTCTCGCCTTGTGATCCGCAACCAGAGCTCAGTGCAGTAAAAATCAATAAAGCTAAAAGGAGAGATGATTTTGAGAAAAATACGTCAAAACAATTCATAAAAACCTCTAATTAATACTTTTGAAGCCAAAAGTATATGTACTAATTTAATAAAACTAATACTAAATATTGATTTTGTTAAAAAATTAACAAATTAGAGGCACAAATTTCACTGGACGAAAAAAAACCCCGAATTCGGGGTTTTTTCAGTAATAAATTGTTGTATTTAAGAAACTATTTAAATATTAATAACTAATTAGTAGCGCTAAAAGTTGATGAATTAGCTGCTAATCACTTTCTGCAACTCTCCTGACTCGTACATCTCCATCATGATGTCAGAGCCACCAATAAACTCGCCCTTGACATAGAGTTGCGGAATGGTGGGCCAGTTGCTGTATTCCTTGATACCTTGTCGGATTTCAGCGTCGTCGAGCACGTTGACGGTAGCGATGTTCTTGGCCTCTACCCCGCAAGCTTTGAGCACTTGGATGGCGCGACCGGAAAACCCGCACATAGGGAAACTGGCGTTACCCTTCATAAACAGCAATACCTCGTTGCCCTTGACCAATTCATCTATGCGTTGTTGCACATCACTCATAACTTTGCTCCCAAACAAAACCCTATTATTTCACCCTTGGCCACTGCCCGCCCGTGCAGCGCAAGATGCCCGCAAGATCTGGGCGACTTTGCACCGACACAAATCCTTGGTTGCCAAGTAACTCTTGGACAGCCTGCGCTTGGTCAAACCCGTGCTCTAGCAGCAGCCAGGCCCCAGGTTTGAGGTGCTCTGTAGCCTGCACCACGATTTGGCGCAGGTCGTCCAAGCCGTCTTTGCCTGCCACCAACGCTGCGATCGGTTCGTGTGGCAGTTGCGCCAGATGGGCGTTACCTTCGGCAACGTAGGGCGGATTGCTCACTATCAGGTCAAACGATTGATCGGTCAGTGGTGCGCACCAGTTGCCTACATAAGTCGCTATCTCTAATCCAAGGCTTTGTGCGTTGGCGGTCGCCACAGCTATCGCGTCTGCGCTGGCGTCCGCCGCGGTGACCAGCGCGTCTGGCCGGCTGTATTTGATCGCTAGAGCAATAGCGCCGCTGCCTGTGCCCAAGTCTGCGATTTGAGGCCTGGAGGTGTCTGCCACGCAGGTTAGCGCCCACTCCACCAGCGTTTCAGTCTCAGGGCGAGGGTCTAAAACGCGGTTATCGATATGCAACTGCAGGCCAAAAAACTCTTTTACGCCGGTGATGTAGGCGAGGGGTTCAAGGCCAGCGCGTCTTTGCAATAAATCGAGATACCGCGCCTGAGTCTCGAAACTCAAAACCTCGTCGCAGTGCGCTAGCAACCAAGCGCGGTCATGTATCGGCAACCCGCAAGCGTGTGAGAGCAGCATCTGGGCATCGAGGCGGGGTAGCCCAAACTGCGCTTGGGCAAACTCAATAGCTTGCTGCACCGTAAAAAGTGGCGTGGTGTCAGTAGACGTCACGCATTCACTTCCAGCGCCGCCAACTGCTCTGCTTCGTGCGCGTGGCGCAGTGCTTGCATGGCTTCGCCTAAGTCGCCTTCCATGATGGTGTTGAGCTTGTAGAGCGTCAGGTTGATGCGGTGATCCGTCCAACGTCCCTGCGGGAAGTTGTAGGTGCGTATGCGGTCACTGCGGTCACCACTGCCGATCAAGCCTTTGCGCATGGCCGCGTCTTTAGCGGCGCGCTCCGAGCGTTCTTTCTCTTGGATGCGTGCCGTCAAAACCCGCAGTGCTTGCGCCTTGTTGCTGTGTTGGCTGCGACCGTCTTGGCATTCGGCCACGATGCCGGTGGGCAAGTGGGTGATACGCACCGCAGAGTCGGTCTTGTTGATGTGCTGTCCACCGGCACCACTGGCGCGGAAGGTGTCGATGCGCAAGTCAGACGGGTTGATCTTGATAGCCTGCGCCTCATCTGGTTCGGCCAGCACTGCCACGGTGCAGGCGCTGGTGTGGATGCGCCCTTGGGTCTCGGTGGTCGGTACGCGCTGCACGCGGTGTCCGCCAGACTCAAACTTGAGTAAGCCATACACGCCATCACCGGAAGAGCCTGCGTCAATGCGCACCACTACCTCTTTGTAGCCGCCGAGTTCACTGGCCGACTCGCTCATCACCTCACTGCGCCAGCCTTGGCGTTCGGCAAAGCGCATGTACATCCGCAATAAGTCTGCCGCAAACAGGGCGGACTCGTCGCCACCGGTGCCCGCCCGAATTTCCAAAAATACGGGGCGCGCGTCGTCGGGGTCTTTGGGCAAGAGCATGCGCTGCAACTCGGCTTCGAGTTGGGTCAGCTCGGTCTCAGCGCTGGCGACTTCTTCTTGCGCCATCTCGCGCAGTGCGTCATCCGACCCGCTGTCTTGCAGCATCTGCTGGGCGGCTTGTAGGTCGGACTCGCGCTGTTGGTAGCGCGTGTAGCGGCTCGCGCTGGCGGTGAGTTCTGTGTGCTCACGCGAGAGCACTAAAAACTGCGACATGTCTTGCATGATGTCTTCACGCGAGAGTAAAAAATCCAGCTCAGACAGCCGTTGTGCAAAGCGCTCTAGCTGAGCGCGTAAGAAGGGTTTCATAGCCGCAGACCCTAACGGTTGTTACGTAAAAAGAAATGCTCAATCGCATAGCGCGCATTTTCGCGTGCTTGGGCGTCACCTGTGTGGAGTTCTGCCATCGCGCCGTGCAGCATTTTTTGGGTCAGTCCCTTAGACAGTGCCTCCAGCACGGCCTCGGGCGACTCGCCTTTGGCCAGCAACTTATGCGCACGGGCTAATTCAGATTCGCGCCAGGCATCAGCTTGGGCGTTGAGTTCTTGTATCAAGGGCACATTGCTGCGTTGGTCCAACCAGTGGGCAAAGCTCTGCACGCCCGCATCGATGATGGCCTCGGCTTGCGCCACGGCGGCTTGTCGATTGGCTTGGCCTGTTTGCACCACCTCCGACAAGTCGTCCACGGTATATAAATAGACGTCGGCCAGTGACTTCACCTCTGGCTCGATGTCGCGAGGCACTGCCAAGTCGACCATGAACATGGGGCGGTGCTTGCGTTTGCGCAAAGCGCGCTCGACGGCACCCAAGCCAATCAAGGGAAGGGTGCTGGCGGTACAACTCACGACGATGTCGAACTCGTGCAAGCGATCGGGCAATTCACCCAAACGCAAAGCGATGCCACCCAAATGGGTGGCAATTTTTTCGCCACGCTCTAAGGTGCGGTTGGCCACGGCCATGCTGCGCGGGCTCTTGGCGGCGAAGTGGGTGGCGCACAACTCGATCATCTCGCCAGCGCCCACAAACAGCACGTGGGTCTCGCCCAAGTCTTCAAACAATTGAGAGGCTAGACGCACGGCGGCGGCGGCCATGCTGATCGAATGCGCGCCTATCTCGGTCGAGCTGCGAACCTCTTTGGCCACGGCGAACGAGCGCTGGAAGAGTTGGTTGAGGGTGGTGCCCAAAGCGCCGGCGTCGGATGCGGCGCGCACGGCGTCCTTCATCTGACCCAAAATTTGGGGCTCGCCGAGCACCATGGAATCGAGCCCACTGGCCACCCTGAACGCATGCCGCGCGGCATCGTTTTCTTGCAGGGTGTAGGTATGGGATTTCAAAGCATCGGAAGTAACACCACCAGAGTGGGCAAGCCAGTCTAAGGTTTGCTGGATTTGCTTCTCCCCACCAGCGCCGTAAATTTCTGTGCGGTTACAGGTCGACAAAATCGCGACCTCGCTGTCTTGCGACACGGCTTGGCGCAGTCCATCTAAGGTGGCCCCCATTTGTTCGGTCGCAAAAGCAAAACGGCCCCGCAAATCGAGCGGGGCGGTGTTGTGATTGAGGCCAAGAGCCCAGACTGCCATGGTCGAATTATAAAATTGACGCCCATGGGCCCTGTAGACCAATTGATTCACTTGCTTAACTTTTTTGCGCCAGCATGGGGCGTTGCATTTTTCTGTGTGGTTTTTGCCCAGTTCGCAGCGCGCCGTTGGTTGCCCGAATCTCGCTGGACTTGGTTGCGCCAGCTAAGTGTCAGTGCCGTATTGGGTTCGTTGGTGTTGGTCGGTGGTTTGGTTTTCTTTGGTATCGACGGCAAGATGGCAACTTACGGCCTGTTGATCGTGGTGTGCGCCAGCGCGCAGTGGATCATGTGCCGTGGCTGGTACGAATAGCCCCTACAAGGCCTCGCGTCATAGAGCCCTGCGGTAACATGCACGGTTACTCGGTGCTAACCCCCACATGAACGCCCCCACACCGCTGAATTTACTGCTCGCAAATCCCACGGAAGCGCCCCGACTGCGCGAAATTCCCTACAACTACACCTCTTTTTCTGACCGTGAAATCGTTATCAGACTTTTGGGTTTTGAAATTTGGGATTTGCTTTTACGCCTGCGCCAAGAGCGTCGCACGGGCCGCTCTGCCCGCATGTTGTACGAAGTGCTGGGCGATATTTGGGTAGTTCAACGTAACCCTTACTTACAAGACGACTTGCTGGACAACCCCCAGCGCCGTCGCCAGTTGGTAGACGCCTTGCACCACCGCTTAGCCGAAGTACAGCGCCGTCGATCCAACGAAGACACCGAGCGCGACGCATTGGTGGGCCAATTGCTAGAAGCCGCAAGTCGCGCAGTCGAGACTTTCAACGATGAGTTTGAAGCCATCGCCAGCTTGCGTAAAAAAACAGCACGCCAACTTAAAAAATACACCGCCAACGACAACATCAAGTTTGACGGTTTGTCGCGCGTGTCCCATGTGACGGACGCGACCGACTGGCGCGTCGAATATCCGTTCGTGGTGCTCACGCCTGACACCGAAGTCGAGATGGCGGGATTGGTCAAAGGCTGTATCGATTTGGGTTTGACCATCGTGCCGCGCGGCGGTGGCACGGGCTATACCGGTGGTGCAGTACCTCTCACTTGGAAGAGCGCTGTCATCAACACCGAAAAGCTCGAAGCCATGACCGAGGTCGAGCATATCCAGTTAGAAGGGCTAGATAAACCTGTGCCCACGATTTGGACCGAAGCAGGTGTCGTGACCCAGCGTGTGGCAGATGCCGCCGAGCGCGCAGGCTTTGTTTTTGCGGTGGACCCCACCTCGGCAGAAGCTTCTTGCATTGGCGGCAACATCGCCATGAACGCAGGCGGCAAAAAAGCCGTGCTATGGGGCACAGCGCTCGACAACCTCGCTAGCTGGCGCATGGTTACGCCCGACGCGCAATGGTTAGAGGTGACACGCGTGGGGCACAACTTGGGCAAGATCCATGACGCAGATGTGGCAAGTTTTGAGTTGCGCTATTTCAAAGCCGACGGTAAAACACTGGTTCGCCAAGAGCGTCTCGACATCCCA
>JAGWXI010000019.1 GCA_018969975.1 Burkholderiales bacterium | reverse complement strand
CATTTGCGCTGAAATCTGGAGGGATGATGACTGCAAAAGCCAGATGTCCTTTTTTCACCAAGCTTTTCGCCTGCTGCGCGTCGGCAATATCAACATAACCAAAAGTGCGCTGTTTTTTCAGCTGATCAACCACATTAACACCCATATTGAAGGCGCTATCTCTGTAATTAACACCTAGATCAAGATTTACCAGCCCTACAGGAAGTGCTGCTGATTGGGAAGCGGGGTCCCAAATACTTGAGAGATAAATCAAGGCATAGAGCGAAGGAATGCAAGCTACTATCAGCGCAGCGAGCCGCATCTTGCCAAATCGCTTAAAACTGCGCAATTCGAACAAAAAAATAAGCCTTGATTGACGAACCCAGGTCGATAAATGGTTAAGAGTCAATGTATTACTTTCAATTTAGCAACTGAGAGACAGCCCAAGATACAACCACCATTAAGCGCACGCAATTGATCGACTTACAACACAGACAACCAACCGCCATCGACATAAATAATTTGGCCGTTGACATAATTTGAAGCTTCAGATGCAAGATAGATAGCTGTCCCCACCAACTCTTCAGGTTTACCCCAGCGCTGTGCAGGATTACTACTTTTTACCCAAGCATCGAACTGTGCGTTTTCCATCAGTGGCTTGTTCATATCCGTCATGATGTAACCGGGCCCAATCGAGTTGGCTTGGATATTGAATTGGGCCCATTCCGCTGCCATCGCGCGCGACAACATTTTGATGCCGCCTTTTGCAACGGTGTAAGGCGCAATCGTGGGACGCGCGGCTTGGCTCGTGAGTGAACCAATATTGATAATCTTGCCGCCCTTGCCTCTTGCAATCATGCGCTTAGCAGCCTCGCGGCCGACGATGAATGCAGCGGTAATGTTGGTATCCATCACGCGGTGCCAATCTTTCAGCGACAACTCCACCATGGGTTGGCGATGTTGAATACCTGCGTTGTTAATCAAGATATCGATCGCTAAGCCCGATTTATCGAAGCTTTGAAACGCACTGATAACTTCAGCTTCTTGCGCTACGTCAAAGGCAGCACCGCTGACTTGCAAGCCCTTCGATTTAAGTTTTTCCACCACCGCGTCCACTGAATCGATTTGGCGACTATTCACGATCACATGGGCACCTGCAGCGGCTAACCCCTCTGCCATAGCTAAACCAATGCCGCGCGCAGAACCTGTGATGAGAGCTGTTTTGCCTGTGAGTGTAAAAAGTGACATAGATAGAAGAAACCTTATAAAACTAATAGAAATACCCTGATATCCTACGACAGCGTTTAGGGCTAGTGGACGAAGAAGAAATTATGAACAAAGAAATGGCTGAAACCTTGATCCGAACCGATGCGGGCACGCGCATGGGTAATTTGATGCGTCGCTACTGGGTGCCTGCATTGATGTCCAACGAAATTGCAGAGCCAGATGGCCCGCAAGTCAAAGTCCAATTGCTAGGTGAGAAATTATTAGCTTTTCGTAATACTGACGGCAAAGCTTGTTTGATCAGTGAGTTTTGTTCGCACCGCGGTGTGTCTTTGTTTTTTGGGCGCAATGAAGAAAATGGTATTCGTTGCGCTTACCACGGACTGAAATTTAATGGCGATGGCAAATGCGTCGAAGTCCCCTCGGCTCCCAAAGCTTGTGAACACATGCACATCAAAGGCTATCCCTGCGTAGAACGTGGCGGCATAGTGTGGGCTTATATGGGGCCTGCAGAAAAAATGCCAGAGCCACCCGAATTGGAATGGTGCAACTTACCTGAGAGCCATGTTTTCGTTTCTAAGCGCATCCAATACTCCAACTATTTGCAGGCGATGGAAGGCGGCATAGACACCAGCCACGTGTCATTTGTGCACCGCTATGAAGTTGACAACGATCCTATGCACAAAGGTGTCAAAGCCTTGGACTACATCAAGGCAGATGGCAATGTGGTGTTCGAAATCGAGAAAAATAATTTTGGCCTGACTTTATTTGGCAGACGCAATGGCGATGCAGACACTTATTACTGGCGCATCACCCAATGGCTTTTCCCTTGGTTCACCCTTATCCCTCCTTTTGGCCACCACGCTTTGGGCGGACATATTTGGGTACCGATCGATGACCACAGTTGCTGGGCGTGGAGCATGAACTGGCAACCCCATCAACCACTCTCCGATGAAGAACGCGCCGCGATGGAAGCTGGCCTTGGTATCCATGTGGAATATGAAGCACCAGGCAGCTTTGTTCCCAAATCCAACTACAAGAACGATTACCTGATGGACCGCCAAGCGCAAAAAGAAAAACGCGCCTACAGCGGCGTATTTGGATTCTCGGCCCAAGACTATTCTTTGCAAGAAAGCATGGGCTCCATCCAAAACCATGCTGAGGAGAAATTACTTCCTACAGACAAAGCCATTGTGATGGCACGCCGCATGCTGCATGAAGCAGCCGTTGGATTGGAAAAAGGAATAGAGCCTCCTGCACTAGACGCCAATGAACAACGTGTTAGGGCTGCTGGTGTTCTTTTAAAACGCGATATAGACCCTGTAGCTTGGGCGCAAAAGAACTTATCGGACGGCCTCGACCAACCGCTTTTTTCTATCTAACCCCACGTCTTTTTTAGGAATTGGTTGTGAACAAATTACTCTTTTCAAAATTTACTCTTGTTGCACTCATTTTTGGAGTGGCCAACTTCTCGACGTTTGCACAAGATTGGTCGCCTACCAAATCCATCAAGATAATTGTTCCCATCGTTGGTAGTACCAATGATGTTCTCGCACGCATCGTTGCGCCCAAGCTTTCAGAAGCTCTTGGTCAACCGGTCGTTGTTGAAAACAAACCCGGTGCTGGCGGAAACATTGGCGCAGATTTTGTTGCCAAATCATCTCCTGATGGGCATACCTTGTTGATTGGCTACAACGGCCCACTGGCTATCAACGTTGGTCTTTTCGACAAAATGCCTTACGACCCGGTGAAAGATTTGGCTCCAATCACGCTTGCTGTTGCAACGCCGCAGTACTTGGTAGTAAACCCAGTCCTACCCATCAAGAGCGTTTCTGAATTTGTTGCATATGCGAAAAATAATGCTCGAAAAATGTCTTATGCGTCTGTTGCCGTTGGTAGCGCATCGCATCTCACGATGGAAATGTTCAAAGTTGCAGCGAGCGTTGATTTAACGCATATTCCCTATCGTGGCGCTGGTCCTGCTGTGACTGACCTGATCGCGGGTAATGTGGACGCAGCATTTCTAGTGCCGGGCAACGTCCAACAGTTTTTAAAAGAAGGCCGTCTTCGCTTGATTGCCACATCTGGGCAAAAAAGATTCGCGAGCACACCGACCATCCCCACATTGATTGAGTCTGGCTACCCAGATTTTTTAGCAACCTCTTGGATCGGTTTTCTCACAACCGCAGGCACACCCAAACCCATCATTGACCGTTACAACAAAGAGCTCGTCAAGATATTGCGCTCCCCTGAGGTCAAAGAAAAATTGGAATCTATGGAGTTCGAAATCATCGCCGGCACACCTGAGCAGTTCCGCAATTGGATTGCTTCTGAAATTCCGCGTTGGGGCAAAGTGATCAAACTCACCGGCGCTAAAGCAGATTAAGTCTTTATGCGACTTCTCGACAAAACCGCCATCATCACGGGTGCTGGTGCGGGTATTGGTGCTGCTACAGCGCTTTTATTTTGTCGTGAAGGTGCATCGGTCGCACTGGTAGATGCAGATCCTGTTGCATTGAACCGTACGCTGGAAGCCATCAAACGAGCCCTCCCGTGCGCTCGTCTACTTGTACAAACCGCAGATGTATCGGATGAAGTCCAAGCATTTGCTGCCGTCGAAAAAACACTGCAGACTTGGGGCAAGCTAGACGTATTGGTGAACAACGCATCGATGCGCAATTACTCGGCTCTGGCTAACGCTACAAATGCCGAGTGGCAAGCCATTGTGGGTGTGAATCTGATTGGTTGCGCCAATTACGCCAAAGCTGCTTTGCCCGCATTGCGCTTAAGTGGAAAAGGCAGCATTGTGAATGTCGCGTCTTGCTATGCCGTCACTGGACGCAAAGGCATGGGTCTATACGACGCTACCAAGGCTGCGCAATTGGCGATGACGCGCACCTTGGCATTTGAAGAAGCTGCGCATGGTGTGCGTGTGAATGCTGTGTGTCCAGGATCCACCTTGACAGACTTCCATATCAACAAGGCTACTGCCGCTGGCAAAGATATTGAAAAACTCAAGACTGAAAGACAAACTACGTCTCTCTTAGGTCGATGGGCATCGCCAGAAGAAATCGCAGCCCCTATTCTTTGGCTCGCCTCAGATGAAGCATCCTTCATCACAGGAACATCCCTCATGGTCGATGGTGGTTTGTCCATCATGTGATTTAGGCTACCAACGGCAACGACGCCCAATCTGTGGTGTAGTTCGGTGACTTTCTTTCTTGTCGCATCTTCCATTGGCTAAAAGCACCTTGGGTAGAGATCTTCACAAAGCCACGCCCAAAACGTTTATTCAAAGCGTCTACGGCGTTCATGAGATTTGCGGAAGGTGCTTGGCTCGGCTCTAGCCAATCACTTTGCAGATGCGTGATGGGTGTGATTTCGCTCAACATGATGCCCGCTTTTTTATAGGCATAGTCTGGCTTGAACATCCGCCCCACCAAATAGTCAGCCCATCGATTCACAACCAAGCTGTCATTGGTAGGTTGAGGCAGAGGCACTGACAAAGAAGGCATGTATTGCGCTTGGTCACGGCGAAACCGATTGGTTTGTAAAAACACTTGGATCACCGATGCGTGCGACTCTTGCGCTCTGAGCTTGGCACAGGCATTGGCAACAAATGTGCTCATCGCGTCTTTCAACACGTCGACGTTGTGCACGGCTTGTCCAAAAGAACGGCTCGCGATGATTTGCTTTTTAGCAGGCGTCACGTCTTCTAGATCGATGCATGCAATGCCTTGCAATTCGCGTTGTGTTTTTTCCATCACTACGCCAAAGGCGGCGCGCAATGTGGGCAAATGCGCCACGCGTAAATCTTGTACCGTGTGAATGCCATGCTCTGCTAAGCGCACCGTGAGTTTGCGTCCTACCCCCCACACCTCGTCTACCGCAATGCGGCTGAGCAAATTGTCTTGTTGGGTGGACGTGAGATCGTTGTAATTGAAAACACCTTTGGAGCGCGGGTGCTTCTTGGCAATATGGTTCGCCAATTTGGCCAAGGTTTTGGTCGGCCCAATGCCCACACAAACAGGAACACCAGTCCACGCGATGACACGCTCACGCATTTGGTAACTCGTCTCTTTCAGGTGTGGCGTGCCCGTGAGATCGACAAAGCACTCATCGATGGAATAAACCTCATGCCTTGGCGAGTAGTCACTCAAAATCGCCATCACCCTGTTCGACATGTCGGCATAGAGCGCGTAGTTCGAACTCAGCGCCAAGATGCCGTGTTCCTCCGCTAACGCTTTGCATTCAAACCATGGTTGCCCCATCTTGATGCCGAGCGCTTTTGATTCGTTCGAACGCGAAACAACGCATCCATCGTTGTTCGACAACACCACAACAGGCACGTCTTTCAAATCTGGACGGAAAACCCTTTCGCAGCTGACGTAAAAGTTATTGCAGTCGACCAAGGCCAATTGCTGAATCTGCACAGACATATGGCTAACACAGCTTGTGCAGATTGAAGGTAACGACACCCCAGACCACAAAGTCATCCTCTTCCTTGATGAGTCGAACAGGATAAATATTGTTCTCTGCCACCAACTTGACCACGCCACCACGCCGGTACAAGCGCTTGACGGTGAATTCGTTATTCAACAAAGCGAGCACGATGTGGTTGTGCTTGGGCGTCACGCTACGGTCTACCACCAGGGTGTCGCCCTCATAAATGCCCGCCCCCGTCATCGAGTCGCCTTTCACCCGAAAAAGATAGGTCGCGTCTTTGTTACGGATGAGTTCTTTGTTGAGATCCACCCGCTCTTGGGTATGGTCTGCCGCAGGGGAAGGGAAACCGGCTGGCACCTTCCAGGCGCAAACATCCAAATAGAGCGGATGAGAAAGGGCTTGCCGAGGATGGTTTAATAGATTTAATGAATTTTGCATAAAACCTATAATACTGTTTTTATATACAGTATTGCAAGTATTTTGATATAAACCACGCAAACCCATAGGAGCCGGTATGACCCGCAAATTTGTAGATCTCTCTATTTTTTTAGAAAACGACGTCATCAGTGATCCGCCCGCCTTTGCGCCCAAGATTGAATACTTCACGCATGAAAACACTTTCACCCAAATAGAGCCTTTTTTTCCAGGCTTGAAAAAAGAAGACTTGCCCGATGGAGAAGGCTGGGCTGTCGAATTCGTGCATCTGTCTACCCACAACGGCACGCATCTTGATGCGCCCTACCACTTTCACTCCACGATGGACAAAGCCTTGGGGCAGAAAAAGCCGGCCATCGCCATCCATGACGTTCCGCTGGAATGGTGCTTTCAGCCAGGCGTCAAATTAGATTTCCGCCATTTTGAAGACGGCTATGTTGTTACTGCAGAAGATGTCGAAGCTGAATTGGCACGTATTCAACACAGCTTGAGTCCCTTAGAAATTGTGGTGATCAACACACGTGCTGGTTCACGGTATGGCTCGAACGACTACGTGTCGAGTGGATGCGGCATGGGATACGAAGCCACCATGTATTTACTAGAGCGTGGCGTGCGACTGACTGGTACCGATGCTTGGAGCTGGGACGCGCCGTTCGTTCACACGGCACAGAAATACGGCGAATCGCAAGACGCTTCGCTGATTTGGGAAGGCCATAAAGCAGGACGCGATATTGGTTATTGTCATATCGAAAAAATGCACAACTTAGAAAGCTTGCCTCCCACTGGTTTTTATATCAGCTGCTTTCCACACAAAATTCGTGGCGCATCCGCGGGGTGGACACGTGCTGTGGCGATTTTTGATGATGCGTTGATGGCTTCGCAGTAAATTAAATCTACGAAACGCTACGCTTCTGCATTACCCAAAACGTAATCCAACCCTACCTAGGACTCCAAAGTCTGCATCTACATGATCGCCGGGGTTTAGCTCCAGTGGCGTCATGCAGGTTCCAGTGGTGACGAATTGGCCAGCGTACAAACTGATGTCTTGCGACGTGAGTTCATTGACTAACCAAGTGAGTGCAATTCGAGGGTCGCCTAAAACTGCAGCACCAGTGCCTTCTCGCTTCCATACCGCACCATTTGAAGCAGTGACTTGCGCGTGGACAGCGTGTTTGCTCAGATCTATGTCTCGCCACGACTCTGGCGCTTGGGGGCCTAAGATAAATTGATGGGCGCAGGCATTGTCTGCCAGTAATTGTGCTTCCCCCACTGCCGTGAAAACGCTGTAGCGCGAATTGGGTATCTCGAGCGAGGGATGCAAAGCGCCAACCGCATGCATCACCTCATCGAGCGAATACGCAGTTGTGCGGGCTACGAGATCCGATCGCATGACAAAAGCAATCTCTGGTTCTGCCACACGCATCCAATTGCCATGCGCGGGAACTTCGTCACCATCTTGCAACACTTGTCCAGACAAAATCCGCCCCGCCATTGGGCCGCTGACATTGATATGCGCCTGACCCACTGCACTGGTCGCAGCGATTTTCCAACCCAATACGGTACGTGATGCCACCATGGGTAGCATTGCTTGAACAGCGTAACCCTCTTGACGATTTTGTGGTCTATACGCGGTGGGTAATGCGTCCAACTTGGTGTTGTTCTGCCAATTCCCCCAAATCGTTCTGGCGGCTTCTTGTGATAAGTGCTTATCCATAATTACTAGACCCTTGAAAGAAATCAATGCAGACGCTGGTGGTTCACTGCAAATGCATAAAAAGTATACGGGGCAATTATGGTTTGTTAGCCGCTAGCGCGAGAAATTAGAATTCCCTGCATTCCCCATCCCAAGGACCTTCCCTGAATACCCCATTCAAAAAAATCGCCGTTGTTGGAGCAGGCGCTGTTGGCAGCTTTTACGGTGCGATGCTTGCACGTGCTGGACATTCGGTCACTTTGATTGGCCGACAAGCGCATATGCAAGCTATTGCCCAAAACGGACTTCAGCTCGATTTGGCAAACTCTTCTAGCATCGAAAGTATCCCACTTCAGACCAGCACAGAAGTCTCAGCAGTCCAGGACGCTGACTTGATCTTGTTCTGTGTCAAGTCAACTGACAGCGAGACCGCAGCCCAAGATATCGCATCCCACTTGGCGTCACATGCTGTCATCATCAGTTTGCAAAATGGTGTTGAAAACTCTCGGCTGATTTCGCAGCATGTGCAAAATGCTGTGATACCCGCTGTTGTTTATGTAGCTAGCGAAATCACCGCACCAGGTTGCGTCAAACACCATGGCAGAGGAGATTTGGTTATCGGAACCATGTCGCCTCCTAGGTTGCGCCATCCTCAGCAAACCTTGACGGACATAGCTGATATTTTTGCAAACGCCCACGTGGCTGTTCGCATCTCCGACAACGTGATGGTGGAGTTGTGGTCCAAGCTGATGGTCAATTGCGCGTTCAACGCCATCTCTGGCCTGTCTCAACTGTCCTACGGCAAACTTTCTGAACGCGAATCCATCCGATCCACACAAGCCGACGTGGTGAAAGAAGTGATTGCAGTGGCAAAAGCAGAAGGTGTCCTTATGTCTGAGCCCGAAGCGCTACAAACTATTGCCCAAATTGCAGTTGCTATGGCGGGGCAAAAGTCGTCCACTGCTCAGGATATGGCGCGCCACAAAATCAGTGAAATCGACCACCTCAACGGATTCGTCGTAAGACGTGGTCTCACGCACGGCATTCCAACACCCGTCAATCAAGCCCTCTATGCTTTGGTTAAATTGGTGGAAACCTCTTACGCCGAAAGTGCACATTAAGTCTCTCAGATTTAGGCGGTAATATCTCTCTCCGCTCGGTCTCTAAGGCCTCACATACACACCCTATTGATAGGAAATGACATGCTTGATTTCACCGAACACAATCT
Source organism: Burkholderiales bacterium (assembly GCA_018969975.1). GTDB lineage: Bacteria > Pseudomonadota > Gammaproteobacteria > Burkholderiales > Burkholderiaceae_C > Limnohabitans. Next base: position 30,052 of record JAGWXI010000019.1, on the reverse strand, counting down.
GACAGATGCCGTAGTAGACAGATTTGGAGCCTGTGAAAACCCACGCCTCAAGCAAATCGTGCAAGCCATTACGCGGCATGCGCATGCATTTGTGAAGGAAGTTGAACTCACCCAGGAAGAATGGGTTGAGGCAATTGATTTTTTGACCAAAACGGGACACATGTGCGACGACCGTCGCCAAGAATTTATTTTGCTATCCGACGTATTTGGCGTCTCCATGTTGGTCGATGCGATCAACCACAGAATGCCTGAGGGCACTACAGAGACCACTGTCTTGGGCCCTTTCTATTTGGGTGAACATAAATTGACAGCGAACGGTGCTACGTTGGTATCCGAGGAGGAAGGCGACCCCATTTTTATTGAGGGCACGATCAAAGCACCTAGTGGCAGCCCTATTGTTGATGCCGTCATCGACATGTGGCATACCGATGCAGAGGGTTTATACGATGCTCAAAAACCTGAACTCCATGGCGCACCCAAAATGCGCGCGCAATTTAAATCCGATGCGCAAGGTAGGTTTTGGTTCAAATCTGTTGTTCCTTCTAGCTACCCTATTCCTAATGATGGGCCAGTAGGAAAGTTGTTAGATGCCACCAAACGTCACTACATGCGCCCTGCCCATATCCATTTTCATATCTCTGCGCCAGGGTATGAAACTCTGGTTACTCATGTCTTCTTAGCGGGTGACCCTTGGCTGGAGAGCGACGCAGTGTTTGGCGTTAAAAAGAGTTTGATTGCGGATCTCACTAAGAGCAATGCTTCCCACTATCCTGACAACACACCCGCTCCGAAGTCTTGGGATCTCTTGCACTATGACTTCGGACTCAAACCAGCAAAAAACTCTTGATACAAATAATAAACAACGATAGTTTTGTATTTTTCTATCGTTCGTGCAAATGCATCGACTAATCAACGCTGTAGGTTTTCAGATTGGATGGTTTATCTGTATCGCCTCTGTCCGATACGGGCTTGATATACCTGCTATTTGTATTTGTGGGGTCTTGGTTGGCATTCACCTTTTCTACGCGTATGCTCCCTGGAAAGATGTCAAATTGGCGTTGCTTTGCCTGTTCTTTGGCATTGCCTTGGACTCAGGTTTACAGTTTTTCGCGGTGATTAGTTTTTATGGCTGGGCACTAGGACCGCTTAGTCCGTTTTGGCTTTGGATGATTTGGGTGATGTTTGCATTAACTTTGAATTCATCACTGTCTTTTTTACAAAATTACCATCTATCGCTGTCTGCGCTTGCAGGCTTTTTGTTTGGCCCTTTGAGCTATGTGGCAGGTGCCAAATTAGGAGCAGCAACGTTAGAGCAATCTCTTCTCCCTATTACCACCCTTGCTATTACTTGGATGATTACACTCCCCTTGCTTGTTTTCATCTCCAGCTCTGCGCTTCCACATAACGAGGTTACACATGATGCAACGTAGAACACTACTCTTAACTGGAATTTCTGCTGCCGCAGGAGGTATGGGTTTAGCCGGCTGTGCTGGCCCATCCGTTAAAGATTATGCTGATCAAAAACCAATCCTTGATTTAAAAACCTACTTCAATGGTGTTATTGATGCATGGGGAATTTTTACTGACCGCAGTGGCAAGGTTGTCAAACGATTTACGGTTGAGATGAAATGCCAATGGAATAAAGATCAGGGAATTTTGGACGAAGACTTTATTTACTCTGATGGAAAAACTGAAAAACGTATTTGGAAACTCACGGATAAAGGTGGTGGTTTTTATACGGGAACAGCTGGCGACGTGGTGGGAGAAGCACAAGGCCAAGTCAAGGGTAACGCATTTAATTGGAGCTACACACTGGCCTTACCCGTGGACGGAACCACCATTCATGTACAAATGGATGACTGGATGTACTTGATGAATGAACGCGTCATGCTCAACAAAGCCCGAATGACAAAACTTGGAATTCATTTAGGCGATGTCACTTTGTCATTCATGCGCAGATAGAACGCAACGTATTAAAAATATCCTTACTCTTTAATCTAAACACCAGCAGGTTTTTTAACAATTTTGGATCTGTCAACTATGTCAACAGGTATCTGAATAATGTCTCGCCCATCAAAAATAGTGATTTTTAAAGAGCCCTCGCTAATAGGTACTGCCCACAATTTTTTATAAAAAGAAGACAAGCTCTCAACCGGTTGATCATTTATTCCAAGCAACCACTGCCCAGGCCTGATACCAGCGCTTTGTGCGGGACTCTCTGGTGTTACCCGAACAATTTGAATTCGCCCCTGCCTCTCAACAGCATTGATACCTAGCCATGGTCTTCGACTGTTTGGACCAATTCCACTTTCGAGCAACTCCTTGTAAATAGGCTCTAGCAGTTCCACTGGGACAAACATATTTCCAGCAAGACTGACAGGGTTCTCTGAAGGCATGACGTCTTGCATAAAAAGGCTGCCTATTCCAATCAATTCGCCTTGCAAATTGAAAAGTCCTGCCCCAGAGTGGTTTATAACTGGAGGGCTTGTGTAGATGGCGTTATCAAGATGGTATTCCCAATAACCCGTAAATGCGCGTAAATCTTTTAGTTTGGTGGGCCCTGAAAAAGCAGACTCACCGGCAGATACGACCAAAAGCATTTCGTCTAGTTTTTGGTCTGAAGTTTTACCTAACTTCACTGGTTCAATACCTTGCATAGGAATTAAAGACTTGACCAAACCAAAACCCGTAGCCTGGTCATAAGCTACCACTTTGGCAGGATAGGTTTTTTGTTGGTGGGTACGAATCACGATTTGTTCGGTTTCTAAAATCAAATAACCTATCGTGAGAATCAATCCATTTGAATCAATAACAACACCAGAGCCTTGACGTGATTTACCTAAGACGCGCGCAGAAGGAGCACCTTCAATGGCTTGGCTAGTAAGTTGAACAACAGCGGCTTGCGATCGCAAAAAATTTTGGTTATTTTTTGAAATCAAGGGGTTTGCTTCAAAACCCACTATCTGCGCAGACAGTGTTTGCGTACATGCAAGAAGTGCGTAAATAGCAACAGCAATCCAGTATTTCATGCCAGCCCCCTTAAGCGTTAAACCTATTTGTTTTCCATCGTACCTGAGCTATTTATTTCTGTGCAGGACAAAGGTTTCATTCGCTCTACAGGCGTTTAAGCCTTGGCCAAGTATTCAAGATGTGTTGCTCCATGATTTTGGCGAGCTTATTAAAGTCTTTTGATGCCAAGGCTTCCATCATGGCGTCATGTTCTTGCATAGCCTCATCCCAATTGGTTTGTAAAGTATTTCCGGTGTAACGAATACGGCGCATACGCTTACTCAAGATGGCATGCAAAGCAATTAAAGTGTCGTTGCCAGTTAATGCAATCAAACTATCGTGAATTTGTTGATTCAAAGAAAAGTATTCCAGTCTGTTCTTACGTGTGTACTGCAACTGCATTTTTTTATGTAATGCTAAAACCTTATCTATTGCATTTTGACTCGCCACCTTCGCTTGCTTTGCTGCAAATGACTCGAGTGCAGCAATCACTTTGAGCATATCTTGCGCGTCCTTATCGGAGAACTGCTTCACGACTGCACCTTTGAGAGGCTGCATATCCACTAAGCCCTCCGATGCTAAAACTTTAATAGCTTCGCGAATGGGGGTACGCGATACCCCTAGTAACTGCGCCAACTCTAATTCTTGAATTCGTGCACCTGCCGCAAGTTGCCCCTCCACAATCATGTTGCGCAAACGCAATGTAACTTCGTCATGCAGCGCCACGCGATTGATAGCAATGGGAGGTACGGCTGAGGTTTTTTTTGTCGAGGAAGGGTTAACCATGATCTATGCTGCCTGAAAGGTACTTAGCATAATGCGTAATTACGGATTATGAAAATATTTTTAAATGGTCTCTCTATCCAGTCCATCAAGTCACCCAAAAAAAATCGTGGATGCGCACCACCATTTTTGGGACTTGTCGCTAAATTACCATCCATGGCTGTGCGATACACAGCCCATCGCATTTCGTTACGGTGACTATTCAGCCATTAGGCAAAACTATCTTTTAGATACATACCTGCTTGATTCAAAAAATTACGTAGTACAAGGCAGTGTCTATGTCGAGACGGAATGGGATCCGAAAGACTTAAGAGGTGAAGTCCTCTATGTTTCTAAATTAATGAAAAGCCAAGCTCTACCCTCTGTAGCAGTTATGCATGTTCGGCTTGACGATGAAGATGCAGAGGCCCAATTGGAATTCCAGAGTGCGTTTGATTTCGTAAAGAGTATCCGCCACAAACCCACTGCCAATGCGAGACCAGGTAATAACGAATCGGGAGGAATGGAAAACACGCAGTGGCGTAGAGGGTTCTCTGCTCTTAGTCGATTAGGCTTGCGGTTCGATTTACAAACTCCTTGGTGGCACATGCATGAAGCGCATAGCTTGGCTTGTGACTTTCCTGATACGACCATCATCATCAACCACTCGGGCTTACCCGCTGACCGGACCCCAACGGGTCTGCACAATTGGAAAGAAGCGATGCGACTTGTCAGCGAATGTCCCAATATTTTTATCAAAATATCTGGCATTGGCGTACCACAGCAAGCATGGACTGTTGCATCTAATGGTTGGATTGTTGAAACTCTTATTGAATTATTTGGCGTCCATAGATGCATGTTTGCAAGTAATTTTCCAGTCGATAAAGTGTGCGCCTCTTTTGATGAAATTTACGGAGGATTTGAGCAAATCGTTGCCAGCTTTAGCGATTCTGAACAAGACATGCTGTTTCGATCGAATGCAAACCGAATTTATGACATGGGTTTGGCATGATTAAGAAGCCAGTTCTTAGCTACATGGGGTTGGGATTAATGGGCTTACCAATGGCCAAGCACTTGCTCAGCCAAGGCTATGTCATTCACGGATATGACATTAATTCATCATCTCTGGAAAAAGCCCAAACCCTTGGTGTAGTAACGCATCCCGACCCCCAATCTGCGGCACTGGCGGGTGAAATTATTCTTTTAAATTTACCAACTGTTTACGCGGTGAAAGATGTGGTCTGGGGTGACAAAGGTGTAGCAAAGGTCATGCAAGTGCCTCAATGCATAGTTGATTTTTCTACCAATCCAGTCAGCCAAGGGCGCTCATTTATCCAAGCTCTGTTTCAAGAAACTGGTTGTGCTTGGATTGATGCCCCCGTATCTGGTGGCCCAATTGCTGCTGGTAATGGGACGCTTACCGTTATGGCTGGCGGACATGCTGAAGATTTTTCACGTGTAGAAAATATTTTGAGAGATGTATCTAGTCAATTGACTTTAGTTGGGCCGCCTGGAAGCGGGTTAGTAGCAAAAACCCTGAACCAATTAGTTGTAGGGTGTTTGCATGCAGTCATTGCCGAATCAGCAGTTTTAGCCGAGAACGCTGGTATTGAAGCGGCTTGCATACCCAAAGCGCTATCAGGGGGACATGCTGATGGCGTTTTATTTCAGCAACTTTTTCCAAGAATGCTGGCAAAAGATTTTTCACCCCGTGGATATGCCAGGCAATTATTGAAAGATTTAGACATGGTGCAAGATTTTGCTGCTGAGCTAAAAATGCCCACGCCCATGACTGCACAAGCTCAAACTCTGTACCGGATGTTGGTCCACAAAGGCCATTCTGAACTGGATACATCCGCTATTGTCAAAGTGTTCGATCGTTAATTTCTAACCACCAATGAAGGAGACTTAAATGAAAAAAAATATGACTAAATGGGCGCTCGTGACAGTTTCACTTGCAAGCGCAATAGCTTGCCAATCTGTATGGGCACAAACGAAATTACGCTATGCGCACGTTGGAGTAGCAAATGCACCACAAACACTCTATGCAGATGAAGTTGCAAAACTCGTCAAAGAACGGACCAACGGTCGCATTGAAATTCAGGTCTACCCCAATTCACAACTCGGCGGTGTTGGTGAAATGGTCGATGGCATCAAGTCTGGCGCTATTGCCATGGGGCACCATGATTTTGCATCGCTTGGAAAAATACTGCCCACAACTGCTGTTTTCAACACGCCATTTGTTTACCGCGACGCTGAACACAGTCTTCGTGCCACTGACTCCCGAACATCCAAAGCCCTGCAAGAAATCAATAAGCAGTTAGTCGATAAGGGTGGAATGCGTATTGTGGGAAGTTTTTTCCAAGGTACACGCCAACTTACTTCTAAAGAAAAAGTCCTCTCCCCCAAAGATATGGCCGGAAAAAAATACCGTGGCGTACCTGTGAAACTTTGGTCTTCCATGCTCACAGGCATGGGGGCCGTTGCTACCCCAGTTGAGGTTTCTGAACTAGCAACAGCACTTGCTACTGGATTAGTTGTGGGTCAAGAAAATCCATTGCCCAATATCTTTAATCTCAAACTGTATGAGGGTCAAAAATACGTGATGATGACCAACCACATGCAATCCGTTTTGTCCGTATTTATCAACGAACGTATCTGGCAAGGTATCGCTGCTGCGGATCGAAAAATCTTGGAAGATACGATGGCCGAAGTAGGCAAGAAAACACTGGACTGGGACCGTGAAACATCCGCCAAATATAGAAAAGACCTAGAAGCCAAAGGCATGATTTTTATTGAGCCCAAAGATGGTCTCGACCTTGAAGCATTTCGCAAAGCTGTGTTGACCCAAATCAACAAGGACTTTCCTGATTGGTCCAGTTACATCGAAGAAATTCGGGCTGTTAAGTAAATCTCAGTATGTTGCTATTTCTTGAAAAAATCCGAGCACTAGTGCGCTGGACTAGCCTGTTTTTACTTTTTCTATTGATAGCAACCCCGCTTGCGCAAGTCATCATGCGGGGTGTTTTCAATGTACCAATGAGCGGGGCAGAAGAATTAGCAAGGTATTTCTTGATTTGCCTGTCTTTTCTAGCGGCGTCTTACGTCACCAGGGAAGGTGGGCAGATTTGCATGGAAGAAATACAAGCATTTTTTCCTGATCGGATTCGCTGGTGGACGCAAATAATCGTGGAGATCTCTGGGGTTGTTTTTTTTACTGCGATTGGCGTATCAGCGCTGATAACGATTTCACGCAACCTGAGCAACCAAACAGCAACGCTAGAGATGCCTTTTCCTATTTTCATGGCCCCCTTAGCGATCGGTATGTTTTTGCTAGCGATAGAAACCTTCATCATTTTGTTGCGTCTCATCCAATCTGGCCAAGCAAACGCAAAAACTACCAACTTAACCTAAGGATTAGCTTGTGACTGGATATCTTGTTATAGCCTCTTTTTTGGCTCTTTTTTTATTAGGTTTTCCAGTGGTACTGGCAATTGGACTACCTTGCCTAGTCTACTTAGTTGCCAACGGAATTCCTGCAGATATGGTGGCGCAACGAATGCTTTATTCGCTGGACTCCTTTCCATTGATTGCAGTACCTGTCTTTTTGTTTGTTGGCAGCCTTATGAACTGCTCAGGAATTTCACACTACATCTACAAATTTGCTGACACAGCTGTCGGACGATTACCAGGAGGATTGGCGCAGGTCAATATATTTGGCAGTTTGGTTTTTTCGGGCATCTCTGGTTCTGCCTTAGCCGACATTGGCGGACTAGGCCGAATAGAGATCGATGCCATGCGTGAAAAAGGGTTTCATGTGCCATTTGCCTGCGCTGTCACCTGCTCATCCGCGATCATTGGACCCATTTTTCCGCCTAGTATTCCCTTAATTATTTATGGAACTGTTACAGGTGCCTCGGTATTACAACTTTTATTAGGTGGAATATTGCCCGGTTTGTTGTGCACCGTCATGTTGATGTTGATGGCAGCATGGCTTGCCAAAAAACGCAATTACCCACGCGCACAAAGATGGCCAAGCATGCAGGAGTTTTGGTCAGATATGTGGCCCGCCATGCCCGCTTTAGCAGCGCCAGTATTGTTAACGGTAGGAATGTTGGTAGGTTGGTTCACACCTACAGAGGTTGCCTCTGTCACAGTTGCCTACACCTTACTCATCGGAATTTTGTACTACAAGAAATTAACTCTTGAGGGTCTTCGCCTAGCTGCATTTGAAACAATACGAGCTACTTCCGGCATTTTGCTCATTGTCTCCATTGCGGCATTGTTTGGATGGATCCTTTCAGTTGAACAAATCCCTCAACAAATCACAGCGGTCATGCTCTCCATCTCTAAAGACCCATTTGTATTGCTGATGATTGTCAATGTCATGCTCATCGTCGTTGGCATGTTCTTAGATAGCACTACAGCCATTCTCGTGATCGCACCCATCATTGCCAAACCACTTATGGCCGCCGGCGTTGACCCCGTCCATTTGGGTATGGTGGTTGTTTTTAATCTCATGATCGGACTTGTTACGCCTCCTATGGGCTTATCGTTATATCTTGTATCGGACATAGCCAAAGTGAAGATGCGTGACGTGTTGAAAGAAATGTTGCCTTTCTACATACCCTTAGTAGGCACCCTGCTACTCATTACCTACGTACCTTGGATCACTACGTCCATTCCTAAATATTTCATTGGAAACAGCTAAATGTCAAACACAAAACCCACCATAGCCTTATTTACAGGCGACCCTGCCGGAATTGGTCCAGAGCTGGTAGAAAAACTACTGCTCAGTCCAGATATTTCCGCCCAAGCTAATATTATTTTGCTGGGGCAGAAGATAGCTTTCACTCCACCCCCCTTTGTTCAAATTCATTCTTGGTCCGGTATTGATTCGCCTGCATTTCAGCCTAGCCATGCTGGACAAGAAAACGGGCAATACATGTTGGAAGGTTTAGCCGAAGGAGCGCGATTGGTTGCTTCTGGCAAAGCTGATGCGCTTTGTTTTGCGCCACTCAATAAAACAGCACTTCGCCTTGGGGGCATGCACTCGGAGGATGAATTGCGATGGTTTGCCGAATTACTAAATTTTGAAGGGGTCTGTGGTGAACTCAACGTTCTTGAAAATCTCTGGACTGCACGGGTAACTTCGCATGTGGCGCTCAAAGAGGTAAGCCATTTACTCACGGCGGAGAAGGTAGCTGAAGCGATTGTGATGATTGATACCGCCTTGAAAAATTCTGGAAAAGCCCAGCCGCGCTTAGCTGTCTGTGGACTCAACCCGCACAACGGAGATAACGGTAATTTTGGTGACGAGGAAATTCGCATCATCACACCAGGCGTCCAACTAGCAGCACAGCAAGGGGTCAGAGCTGAAGGGCCTTTTCCGGCCGATACCGCATTTGTGCGCGCAATTCGTAAAAACGATGGCTACGATGGTGTCATCACCATGTACCACGACCAAGGCCAAATCGCCATGAAACTCATGGGTTTTGAAAAAGGCGTAACCGTTCACGGCGGTTTACCTATTCCCATCACAACCCCAGCACACGGAACCGCTTATGACATCGTGGGATTGGGCAAAGCAAATATTGGCGCCATGGTGAACGCTTTTGATCTGGCTTGTCGGATGGGTATTACCCATCGCAATCGCTAAAGCCATAACTTCATTTTTTAGGAGTAATTGATATGCAAGGTCTCAAACAACTGATTTTTTTAAGTCTCCTATCACTCAGTGCCCTCTCTGGCATTGCACAAACTTATCCCAACAAGCCAGTACGTCTGATGGTCGGTGCGAATGCAGGGGGTGGTACCGACATCATCGCCCGCATGTTGGCTGAGAAGATGGCAGATTCATTAAAAGGTACTTTTGTAGTTGAAAACAAACCTGGCGCATCCAACACCATTGCGGCCGATCTAACTGCTAAGGCACCACCTGACGGTCACACACTTTTGGTGGCAACCAATACTGGGCAGGCTATCGCTCCCCACTTAATCAAACTCAATTTTGATCCTATGAAAGACCTCACACCCATAGGATTGGTGGTAACTGTGCCAAACGTTTTGGTTGTTGGACCTGCGGTGCCTGCCAATTCCGTCAAAGAATTAGTCGCCCTGATGAAGAGCCAGCCAGAAAATTTCAAATACGCATCATCTGGCGTTGGGAGTACGCAGCATATTGCAGGCGAAGGATTTGACATTGCTGCAGGTGTAAAAAGTATCCATGTTCCCTACAAAGGCAGTTCCCAAGCACACCTTGACATCATTGCCGGAAATGTTCAGATGATGTTTGACACCACCTCTTCCGCAATGGGGCAAATCAAGGCCGGTAAATTCAAACCACTTGCCGTGACATCTGCTCAAAGAAGTTCTGAACTACCCACCGTACCGACGCTGGCTGAAGCTGGCATTGGTGGTTTTGAGATGACAACTTGGTATGGTGTCTTTGTAACCACCGGAACACCCCTTGATGTTGTGACTAAGCTGCAAGCTGAATTAGCCCGTATTCTCAAATTACCAGATGTTCAGGCAAAGTTAAAAGGACTCGGTGGAGAACCAGGCAATATGAGTGTTGAGCAATTCACCCAACTAAATCGCCAAGAGTTTGAAAGGTTTGGCAAACTAATTCGCCAAGCCAATATCAAAATGCAGTGATGCGTTTAGCCCGTTATTTATTTAAAAGTTCCGCAATATCGACTGGGCCAAGAAGCTGAGTTTGGTTTTGTCGGGCCACTTCTTTTGCTGGTTGGCTAAAAATACCCAGACACAAATATTTGCAAGAAGAAGCTTGCTGTTCTTGGCAAGCTAACAATAATTCGCGCAAATGCTCGGCGCCAACGGAGGCCGCTTTCCAACGCTTTGCGCTCACTAGGGTGATTTGTCCATGCATTTCAAGTTGAAAATCAGCAGGCCCTTCATGGAGACGATCAACCTTGTATCCTTGCCTACGGAAAGCATTTTCAACAAGGGTAGAGAAATCGCGCCAACCCATGCCTCGGGCTTGGTCTACCAAAGCATTGACGCGATCTTTTGAAATAACATTTCGTTGTCGCCATGCCGCGATGATGGTAATGACCAAAAACGGAAATGCCGCTAAAGTACCGGCTGCTTTGTACGCCTCAGGCAACAAAGCCCCAGCGATCAAAGCCACTGCCAGCATGACCAACAAACTTACCCACCACGGGGAGCGCAATAGAGTCGCAAATAGCGACTTCTCTGACATCTTAAATTTCATATCTATTGGGGTTTATTCATTGACTAGTCAAATACTTTTAGAAAATACAGTATTTAAACACGCATGCGCTACGCATTAGTTTGGTTTAAGCGCGACTTGCGCTGGCAAGATCACACGGCACTAGCACAAGCTTTCAAAGCTGGCCCAGTCCGCTGTGTTTATCTAATTGAACCTGAATTTTGGTTGCAACCTGATTGCGCGCTTCAGCACTTTGCATTTATTCGAGAGTCATTACGCGAACTCGATTCCTATTTGCGCGCCCATGGGGGATGCCTTGAAATTCATAAGGGCGAAGCTACAGAGGTTTTGAGTCAATTGTGGAGCGAGGCTGCCTTTTCAGATATTTACTCCCACGAAGAAACTGGCAACGGATTTACCTACGCGCGTGATTTGAAAGTAGCTGCTTGGTGCCAAGCACATCGTGTTGGTTGGAAGGAATTTGCACAGTTTGGAGTTGTACGAAGACTGAAAAACCGCAATCTGTGGCAAAGAGAGTGGCAGAGGCACATGTCCTCACCTATTCAAGAAATAAACGCATTGACGTTCTGGAAAAAACCTGCCTCCAGCCCCTTTGCAATGCCAGCCCCTGACCACCTATCGCATAACCCGCCTAAGAGACAAGTGGGCGGGCGTTCTCATGCGTTAGACACACTACACAATTTCTTGAATGCGCGCAGTATGGGCTATAGAGGCGGCATTTCTTCTCCCTTGTCTGCGCCGGATGCTTGCTCGCGTCTTTCTGCATATCTGGCCTACGGTTGCGTCAGCATGCGCGAGGTGGTGCAACAGACTCGCAAGCACCTTGAACAACTACCACCTACAGCCACTCGTCATCGCGCTGGCTTATCTGCATTCATGAGCCGCTTGTATTGGCATTGCCATTTCATTCAAAAATTAGAGAGTGAACCTGAAATTGAATGGCGCAATATGCATCGTGGCTATGACAATTTGCGCGAACAGGACTTTAGCCAAGATCACTTTGATGCATTGAAACAAGCACGCACTGGTTGGCCAATGGTAGATGCGTGCGTCACCATGCTCAAGGAGACTGGTTGGTTGAACTTTCGAATGCGCGCTATGTTGGTCTCTGTTGCCGCTTATCCTTTGTGGCTACATTGGCGACCAGTTGGCGAATGGTTAGCCACTCAGTTTTTAGACTACGAACCTGGTATTCACTGGAGCCAGATGCAAATGCAATCGGGAACTACAGGGATCAACACCACCCGGGTATACAACCCTATCAAACAGGCGCAAGACCATGACCCAAAAGGCTTATTTGTAAGGCGCTGGTTACCAGCGATGCGCAGTGTCCCAGACACTTGGCTTTTTGAACCTTGGAAAATGCCCGCGCATCTACAGCGCACTACCAACGAATGCGAAAGTGCTGGCATAGCTACTCCCTTAGTGGATCTCGCTGTAGCCACACGGGAATCAAAGAATAAACTCCACCTGCTGCGCAACACCCAAGCAGTGCGCGCGGGAAACGAAGCCGTTATTGATAAACATGCTTCACGAAAACCTCTTCGCCAACCTACAAAAGTTAAATCAGGTAAAAAAACTTCGGATCAGCAACTAGGATTCAACTTTTAGTATTTTGTAATTTTTCGTGGAGTAACAACCCAAGAAACCCCCCTACAAGTTGCGCTGCGATAAAGGCAGGAACATCTGTCGGAGAAATTCCTGCAAAGGTATTGGTCAACATACGCCCCAATGCGGCCGCAGGATTTGCAAACGAAGTGCTTGCTGTGAACCAGTAAGCCGCACCAATATAGCAAGCCACTATGGAGGAAGCCTTTGCGGGAGGCGAACGCAAAATCACCCAAAGCAAACCGCCGGTCGCCACCGCTTCAGCTAACCACTGGGCCGGACCAGTTCTTACTTTTGAGGACCATTGCAATATGTCGAGCTCAAACATGGCGTGCGCCAACCATGCACCCAAGGCTGCACCCAGTAATTGCGCAACCACATAGCCCAACAAATGGTGGCGAGCCAAATCATTGCGAAACGCAAGCACCATAGAAACCACCGGATTGAAATGCGCACCACTTATTGGCCCCAGCGTTTCAATCAGTACATACAACGCAAAGACTGTTGCAAGCGTATTTGCTAAAAGAGCAATAGCTTCGTTTCCGCCAGCCAACTGCTCTGCCATGATGCCTGAGCCAATCACCGCGCACAACAACGCTGCTGTGCCTATTAGTTCAGAAAAATAGCGTCTCACATCCATCATTTTTGGGCCAACTCGCGCGCAGTATTTTCAAGAACCAATTTGCTGAGGCTTTCTTGCGGCAGGCTAGTAAAAATAGCTAGTCGTCTTTTTATTTGATGCAAAGTTTGCGTGAAGGCTTCTAACTTTTCGGCATCGCTGCCAACTGTCTCGGAAGGGTCTGCATAGCCCCAATGGGCAGTTGCAGGCTGGCCGGGCCAATAAGGACATACTTCGCCAGCTGCGTTGTCGCAAACAGTAATAACTAAATCCATGTGGGGCGCTTCTGAAGTTGCAAAAACATCCCAGCTTTTGCTAGTTAGTCCTTTTGTTGAAATCCCCGCTTTTTCCAAAGTGGCAATAGCCATGGGATTTGGCTTTTGGTTCTCGCGTGGGCTGCTGCCAGCGGAGAAGGCTTTGAATTTGCCAGCGCCCATATGGTTAAGCAGTGCCTCAGCCAAAATGCTGCGAGCAGAATTGTGGGTACAAAGAAAAAGTACGTTTAGAGATTTTTTGTCCATCAACTTGAATTCCTTTTCACTCAACAAGGTTTACATATTTCCTCAACGCGCACCTCACAGGCCTCGCCCTGGCAACAGTTTTGCGTCAAATAGGACAGCACCGCATTCATACGGTCGTACTCAGCTCGGTAAATCAAATTTCTGCCACTGCGTTCCTGAGAAATCAGATCAGCGTTCATTAACTCTTTGAGATGAAATGAAAGCGTATTGGCTGGCATACCCAATTCCTGAGCTATTTGAGCCGGCGTTATCCCATTGGCTCCATGGACCACCAAAGATCGAAAAATCTGAAGGCGGTGCGGCTGAGCCAAAGCGGCAAGCGCTTTGATGACGAATTTTTCTTCCATATTTCCATTCTAATAGAAATATATGATTATTTACGTTTCTCCACCTTAATCGCCCCGCGGGGCACTTGGTCACGCTCCAGGGATTCGAAAAGTGCTATAACGAAACATTTTGATTCACCCCCCTGAAAGTGAGCTAGACATGGCGTTGAAATGCACCCTCATTGGATCGCGCTACTTCGGTGCGACCGTCTTGACCCAAATGTTGGAGGACGGTCACGAGATCGTGCGGGTAGTGGCCAACAGCCACGACGACAGGTTGGCCTTGGCTGCACAAAATGCTGGACTACCGCTGACAGTGTTGGAGAACCCGCGAAAGGTACCGGGTGATGCACTTGCAGAAGATTGCGACTTGATCGTGGCGGCACACACCCACGCATTTGTCACAACCGAAGCGCTGGCTCGGGCGCGCATCGGCGCCATTGGTTACCACCCGTCGCTGCTACCCCGCCATCGGGGCATTTCTGCCGTCGAGTGGACTTTGCTGGCGGGTGACCCGATCGCTGGCGGCTCCATCTACCACCTAGACGCGGGTTGGGACGATGGCGCGATTGCTGCCCAAGACTGGACCTTCGTGGTCAAAGGAGAAAGCGCCCGCGACTTGTGGGAACGCGCCCTCTCGCCCATGGGCTTGCGACTGATCCGACAAGTGGTGAACCACGCCGCCAAGCATGGCAACTTGCAAGCGCACCAGCAAGACCCGCGCTTTGCCACCAAAGCTCCCATGATCAAACGCAACGTATCTCTGGTGCCGCACGACGCCAAGCTGACCACCTCGTTGGTAGTTACCGTCATCGGCCGTGACCGGCCCGGTATTGTTCGCATGATCTCTGACAGCCTGCAGGGCTTGGCGGTCAACTGGGCTGACAGCCGCATGACGCATTACGCCGACCAGTTTGCCGGCGTGGTGCATCTTCAGGTATCGCCAGAGCAAATAGAGCAAGTGACAGCCAATCTACAACGCCTAGAAACCGAAGGCCTGATCTTGCAATGGGCTCGCTCTGACGCGCCGCCAGTGCCAGCGGGCAACCGCATGCTGCGCTTGGAGTTGAGCGGCCCAGACCGCCCAGGCATCGTGCGTGAATTGTCCGTGGGCTTGGCAGAACGCGGTGTCAGCATTGAAGACCTGCACACCGAAATCAACCCCGTAAATGGTCAGTCCCATTTCAAGGTGCGTGCCTTGCTGGTGGTACCGCAAGCCCTCAGCGACGATACCTTGCGCAAAGTCTTGGAAGGCTTAGCAAGCGAGATGATGATGGACATCGGGCTGGACTAGAGCCCCAGATCCTTAAGTGCTGGGTTTGATCGGTGTGTGTGGCAACTGGCTCACCACGATAAAAGTAATGCATGAGGTTGCCACCATCACCGCGATCAAGGTTGTGAATCCGGCCGCTTTCACAATCGGTCCGATCATCCAAACCGCCAAAGAGCTGACACCCAAAGACACGGCTAGGCGCATGCCCGAGACGCGGGAGCGCATCGTATCGTCGACAAAACGCACGATCATGGCATCTGTGAAAGGAATGGCACCAAAAATGGCTGCCATGAACAACAACTGCGCTGCGTAAAACAACCAGCCCTCAGTCATATTTGCCAACAGCAATGCGACAAACTGCACAAAGATCACAGACCGAAAAAGCGTTTTGAGTGCCACTTTATCCAAGAGGTGGCCGATCAACAATTGGGTAAAAGAGGCCAATACATAGACCACCGCCAGAAAAAATCCAAGCATTGCAGGGTCTTGAGAAATAGCGCTGAACTTACTCGTCAGCAACTCGTAGTTGCTGTTCGTAGAAAAATTAAACAGCATGCTACCGCTGCTGGAGGCAATCGTCATGATCAACAGCAACTTGGGAACAGAGATACCCTCGTGTGAACCGGTTGTGGGTTTTTTCTTAGCTGGGGCCATCGATTCGCTAGGAGAAACAAAGGCAAACAGCAAGCCGCAGAGCACGCTCAACAGGCCAGGAATCACAAAAGCCATGCGCCAGCCAAAAAACTTCACCATCAAGCCCGTGACGACAGCAGCCATTGCCAGGCCCAAATTACCCGCTAATCCGTTCACACCAATAGTCCAACCAGGGCGCTCAGATCCTTGAACCAGCATGGGAATGCCAACAGGGTGGTAGATGGATGTGGCACAACCCAGCGCAGCCATCGCCAAAGCCAATTGGAGCGGCGTATTGGTAAAAGCGATAAGGACTGACGCCAGCCCTACACCTATAAAAAATACAACCATCATCTGCCGACGACCCCATAAGTCGCCAAGTCGTCCGGCAGGAATCGATCCGATCCCAAAGAAGAAGAAAGCCGCCACGCTGTAGGGCATGAGATCTTCCCAACGCTCAATTCCAAAATCGGTGGCAATCGACGTCACCGCAGTCGCAAAGATCAAAAGGAACATATGGTCCAAGGCATGGCCAATATTCAACAAGAGTGTGGTGGGACGGTTGTGCATGGGAGTTAGGTGTAAGTGGTCGGGCCCAAACAACTGAGAGTTAAGCTGGTTGAGGCAATCAGCAAGACTGCAAAGATTTACTAGGGAGCCTAATGATAATTAATCCCGCCGCGCGTTGCGCACTACCAAGGTATTTCGTTTCCCTTGTAGTCGATGAAGTGCGCTCCTGATTTGGTTGAAAGATTCCTCAAAGCGCGGAGCATTCCTTCAACAGATTCGTGTGGTTCCAAAATGTGGTTTTGAGAGCCAACAAATGGCTGGGAAAGTTTAGATTTGACGGTACCGGGTTGCAGGGCTACCACGCGTAATAACTTGTTTTTACGCTGCAGTTCAAGTGCCGCAGTTTGGAGCACCATGTTGAGAGCAGCTTTAGAGGCGCGGTAGCCGTACCACCCTCCTTTTTGATTATCGGAAATGCTTCCCACTCGGGCTGAAAGCTTGGCATAGATGGAAGCTCCTGGTGAAAGGAGTTGAGAAAAGTGGCGAAGCACTAAAGCAGGCCCGATTGCATTAACTAAAAACGACTGCATCAAATGCTCTGAATCCACACTTTGGAGTGACTTTTCTGGACCAATACCATTTATTACAAGCGCTCCTGTGGCATCGATGATGATTTCAAAGGGCCCCTTCTCGCTAGTCCATGCGGCTTGCGCGCAAATGGATTCAGCGTCTTGTAAATCAAACCCACTGCCTGCGCTACGAGACACTGCTTCAACATGGCTGCAATTTGGCTCGGATTGAAACGCTTCAACAAATGCACGGCCAAGTGCGCCATTAGAGCCAATTACAAGCGCCTTGAATTGGCCAGTAGCAAACAAGGGGTCAAAGTTGGGCATTAATTTTGTTGATTGCGTGAATCAGAAATCAGCAATTGCATTCATCAGCAAAGTGTAGTCAATCACCAAAATTCAAAGGTAGTCCGACATAGTTTTCCGCAATGGTGCGCGAGCCAGATGGGCTGATAGTCAAATATTCCAACTCCGCTTCTTGGAGCTTTTGTCCAATCTCCCCCTGGTCTGGAAAACTATGCATTAGGCTAGTAAACCACCAAGAAA
The DNA here is from genome assembly GCA_018969975.1 of Burkholderiales bacterium. Taxonomy (GTDB): domain Bacteria; phylum Pseudomonadota; class Gammaproteobacteria; order Burkholderiales; family Burkholderiaceae_C; genus Limnohabitans. Next base: position 12,460 of record JAGWXI010000019.1, on the reverse strand, counting down.
ATCTCTCTGCACGCCAAACGCGTGCTAGGCAGCGAGAAGAATAATGGTCAATACCTGCTTGCGATTTTTCAATACAAGCTTCTATCAGCGCATCTGATAAATATTTCACATCCGTAGCAGCGAGGTTCAAACCTTTTGCTCCCGTAGGAGGAACAATATGCGCAGCATCCCCTGCTAAAAACAAACTTCCGAAACGCATAGGTTCAGCTACAAAACTTCTTAGTGGCGCAATACTTTTTTCAATACTTGGCCCACTCACCAACTGCTCGCTTGCCGCAGGGTCTAGACGCAAGCGCAACTCGCTCCAAAAAGCCGTGTCGGACCACTTTTCAACTTGATCTGTCAACGGAACTTGTAGGTAATAGCGACTTCGGGTGTGGCTACGCTGAGAACACAATGCAAAACCTCGGGAGCTGTTGACATAGATGAGTTCCTCGTGCACGGGAGGCGTATCGGATAGAACGCCTAGCCATCCAAATGGATAAATTTTTTCGTATTCTTTGATCGATCGCTTGGGAACACTGGCACGACACACACCATGAAAACCGTCGCAACCTGCAATGAAGTCGCATGTGATGGTGTGGCGTTGCCCGTCTTTTGAAAAACGCACACTCGGATGCTTGCCATCAAAGTCATGAATTTCTACATCCGTTGCTTCGTAAATAGTCTTTAACCCTGCAGCTTGTCGTGCTGCCATTAAATCTCGAGTTACCTCCGTTTGCCCATACACCATCACTTTTTGACCACCGGTCAGACCAGCAAGGTCGATACGGTGGCGTTTGCCTTTAAATAACAAATCGAATCCCGTATGCACTAAGCCTTCTTTATGAAGTCTTTCATCTACCCCTATCTCAGACAATATGTTCAAAGTCACTTGCTCTAAAACACCAGCACGAATACGTCCCAATACATACTCTGGGCTTTGTCGCTCGAGAATAATGGCATCTACACCAGCTCTATAAAGCAACTGCCCCAACAAAAGGCCAGACGGGCCTGCACCAACAATAACTACTTGCGATCGCATATCTAACTCACTGAAATTTGAACCAAACTTAGGTTAACTCCAGTGCACGATGCAAGCAAAGCCAATTTGGATTCGTTGCGCATCCTCTAGAATATTTGCTCGATGATCGTGCAAAGCGTTGTGAAGGTAAGTCATGAACAAGTCGGATTGGATTGAAGGCCTTGCCCGCGGCATGTCCGTTTTGGAATGCTTTGACACTGAGCGGCAACGACTCAATGCCACCCTCGCTTCAGAAAAAACAGGACTCACGCGCGCGGTTGTTCGACGCCATTTGCTAACCTTGAACCATCTCGGCTATTTGGAGACCGACGGAAGCTATTTTTGGCTTGCCCCCAAAGTTCTGGGATTTGCTGGAAGTTATTTATCAAGCGCTCGCATACCTCGCACAGTTCAACCTGCCTTGCACAAGTTGAGTATGACCACCAAATTATCTTCTTCGGTTGCCGTAATGCAAAACGACTCCGTCATCATTGTTGCTCGCGGTATTTGGCAAGAGCCTGACATTTCTTCGAAAAGTGCCCAAAGTGTGATGGCCTATGGACTTCATGTAGGAACTCGCCTGCCAGCGCACGCAACCTCAACAGGACAAGTTTTACTTGCCAATTTAAAACCCGCTGCATTAAAAGACTGGCTGAACAATTACCCGCTCATTCGGCTAACTCCACATACATCTACTCAAGTTAAAAAACTACGGGAAAAGCTCAAACGTGTCTCAGCCCAAGATTATTGTTTAGCAATGCAAGAACACGAGTTGACCGTAGACGCTTTAGCAGTGCCTTTACGCAACATGCGGGGCGAGACCATTGCTGCCTTAAATATTGTGCGCTCTGGTTCATCACCCACAGAGCCTGATTTGACTTCACGCTGGTTGCCGTTGCTACAAAAGACAGCTCAAGAATTAAGATCATTGATATGAATCAGTAGAGCTATCGAATGCGTAAGCTCCATCGAGATAAATGATTAATTAAGTTGTTTTGCAAAGTGCTGAATCCAGCGAAGGAGTGCTTCGGATGCAGGAGTCAACGGTAAGTCATGCCTGCGAAGTACAAATATGGTCGGACAGGGAAGTGGATCTTTGATCGGCAAAGCACATAATTTATCTTTATAGGCATTTCTCTTAAAAAGATCACGGGGCATCGTTGTTAGCATATCCGTGCTAGCTACTATGCCGGGCAAGGCAAGGAATGATTCGCAAACCATTCCCAGTTTTGGTTCGGATAAATTGTTTTGGGCAAAAGCATCAATGATGATTGCTCCTGGCCCTCTTGGTGCGCTAGAAAATGCCCACTTGCAATCAATCAACTCCGAAAGTCTTGTAGCTAATGCTTGGGGGTGATTTAGTTGTCCCACGATTACCACATCACTGACATGCAATGCCAGTACTTCTAGGTCCGAATCAATATCATGTTTGTGCGCAGCAGTAATCGCAAAGTCAAGAGTTCCATCTCGAAGAGATGAAGAAACGGCTGGAAATAAACCATCCCGCACATGCACAGTGACCGAAGGGTATTCGCGAGAAAAAGCTTGAAGCGCTAGAGGCAGAGAACTCAAGGCTATTGCTGGGGAAGTTGCAAACTTTACTTGTCCGCTCCAGTTGCCACGCATCTGCTCTATCACTTCCTGTGCGCGTCTTCCCTCTGAAACTATAAGCCGCGCATGTTTCATGAAAGCTTGTCCAAAGGAGGTCAAGCTGACACCCCGCTTAGTTCTAATCAATAGTGGGGCTTTAAGTTCTTCTTCTAATTGCTGTATTGCAGCTGTAAGTGCTGGTTGTGAAATATGAATCAACTGTGCAGCAGCACGCAAGCTACCTACTTCCTCAACGCAAATCAAAGCCTGCAGAGTCTGGAACTTCATGGCACTCAATGTCAGTGATAGATATTTTTGATCATAGTCGCTTAAAAACGATTTGTATATTGCACACATCAGTCCTAGCATCTCACTCAAAGATAAGAGGAGATGTATATGTTTATTCGAAATTGTTGGTATGTAGCCGCTTGGGACATTGAGGTTACCCAAGAGGACTTATTCAACCGCACGCTATTGAATGAACCCATTCTGTTCTACAGGAATACCCTAGGTCAGGTGATAGCCTTGGAAAACCGTTGCTGTCATCGCTCTGCCCCTTTGCATCTTGGCCGCAAGGAAGGTGATTGTGTGCGGTGTATGTATCACGGGTTGAAATTTGACCCTAAGGGGGTGTGTATAGAAATACCTGGACAAACGCAGATACCTCCCAAAACCTGCATCAAAACTTACCCAGTTGTTGAGCGAAATCGCTTAGTTTGGATCTGGATGGGCGATCCGGAATTAGCCAATAAAGAAGATATCGTGGATTACTACTGGCACGATTCGCCTGAATGGAGAATGAAGCCAGGTTATATCCACTATCGAGCCAACTACAAGCTAATTATTGATAACTTACTTGACTTTACCCATCTTGCTTGGGTTCATCCCACCACACTTGGGACGGACAGTGCAGCAGGACTCAAACCCAAAATTGAACGCGACACAACTGGTCACGGTACTCTGACTATTACGCGTTGGTATTTGAATGATGACATGCCCAACCTACACAAGATTGTGGCGAAATTTGAAGGTAAGGTTGATCGTTGGCAGATCTACCAATGGTCACCCCCAGCGTTACTCCGGATGGATGCCGGTTCTGCCCCTGTGGGTACAGGCGCTCCCGATGGCACGCGCGTGCCTCTAGCACTCCAGTTTCGACACACCTCCATTCAAACACCTGAAACAGAAACCACTAGCCATTACTGGTTCTGTCAGGCCCGTAACTTTGAATTGCAAGATGAGGCACTTACCGAGAAGATTTATCAAAACGTAGTAGTGGCATTTGAGGAGGACCGCACGATGATTGAGGCGCAGCAAAAAGTCATTAGCTTACTTCCGGATCGTCCAATGACTCCCATAGCTGCTGACTCGGGTTTGAATCAAGCTCGCTGGTTAATTGATCGACTGATCAAAGCAGAATCCAGCGAAATCCTGAAATGAGCGCCACCTTAGAACTCACTGTGAGCTCTTTGCGTGCAGTGGCGCGCGATGTCATTGCTGTCGAATTGCGCGGGTCTTCTGGACAGGTTTTACCTACCGCCAAAGCTGGTTCTCACGTTGAGCTATCTCTTCCAAATGGCCTCAAACGTCATTACTCGTTGGTCAATGCCACGGGTCAGTCCAATATGACCTCATACATCATTGCAGTGGGTTGGGACTCTCAAAGTCGGGGCGGATCAGTATGGATTCATGAAAGACTGAAAGTTGGTCAGAAGTTAAGTGTGGGTTTGCCTCGCAACCTATTTGAAATGGATGATGCACATCGTCACGTGTTGTTGGTCGCGGGAGGTATTGGCATCACACCCATTTACGCCATGGCGCAGGCCTGTCAACTAGAAGGTAGATCCTATGAATTGTGGGTAGCCGCTCGCTCAGCATCCCGCATGGCCTACCTTGATGAGCTCAAAGCCTTAGTAGGTGAAAAACTCCATACGCATTTTGATGATGAACAAGGTGGGCCTCTACATCTCCAAGTACTTTTAGAAAACCAAAATTGGGATGCTGTCTACGCATGCGGACCAACCCCTATGCTCGATAAGTTGACTGCAGTTACCGCGCATTGGACTCCTAATTCAGTTTGTATAGAGCGGTTCAAGGGGCCTGAAATTACTCACGAACAAAACGGCTCATTCGAATTGTGTTTACAACGCTCTGGATTAGAGACCACGGTGGACTTTAAAGAGTCGGTTCTTGAAGCAATGGAGCGTATTGGGGTTGAGTACCCCTGGTCATGCCGTGAGGGTGTATGCGGCACTTGCGAAGCTGTGGTGATAGAGGGAACAGTAAACCACAAGGATTTGGTGCTACTACCGCAAGAACGTGCAGAACAAAAACGGATGATGGTCTGTGTATCCCGTTGTACTGGCAAGCGACTTGTATTAGATATTTAAAGGAACTGTATGAATTTTAAAAATAAAGTAGCCATTGTGACGGGAGGCGCTTCAGGATTCGGGGCAGCAATTGCCCGCCAACTTAGTAAATCTGGTGCAAACGTGATGGTGGCAGATCTAAATGCTGAGGGCGGCCAAAGCATGGTTGCTGAGCTTGTTGCCTCTGGAGCACAAGCAGATTCTGTATTGTGTGATGTGGCTTTGGAAAAAGATTACCGAAAGATGGTGGATTTAACTTTATCCAAATGGGGAACCCTCGATATCGTTGTCAACAACGCAGGAACAACGCATCGCAACAAACCTGCATTGCAGGTCACTGAAGATGAATTTGACCGTGTGTACAGGGTTAATCTCAAAAGTATCTATTGGTCAGCTCAGTGTGTCATTCCGTATTTTGTAGACCAGGGTAGGGGTGTAATCGTCAACGTTGCTTCAACGACAGGTGTAAGACCCGGCCCAGGACTCACTTGGTACAGCGGTAGCAAAGCCGCCATGATTAACTTGACAAAGGGATTGGCCCTAGAGTTTGCAAGATCTGGTCTTCGAATCAATGCAGTCAATCCTATGATTGGAGAAACGCCCATGATGGCCGATTTCATGGGTATGGAGGACACTCCTGCCAATCGTGAAAAATTCCTCGCCCGTATTCCACTTGGACGCTTTACACAATCACAAGATGTTGCATCGGCTGTGGCTTTCTTAGCCAGTGATGAAGCCAGCTTTCTTACTGGCGTTTGCTTGGACGTAGACGGAGGTCGCAATATATGAGTTTCAAATACTGCGCGCCAAAAATATTCATCAATGGTCATTGGTATAACGGCGAGCATTCTGAAAGTGTTTCCATTGTTAATCCAGCGACAGCGCGCACCCTAGACCGTCTCCAACTTGCCAGTCCAATACAGATTGATCAAGCTTTACAAGCTGCGCAATTAGGTTTTGATATCTGGCGAAAAATACCCGCATTCGAGCGTTGCGCACGACTTGAAAAAGGCGTAATTCGCTTACGCCAAAATATTGAGAGCATTGCCCATTTGCTGACATTAGAGCAGGGCAAGCCATTAGCTGAATCGCGCGCAGAGTGCAGCATGGCTGCAGATCTCATCAAATGGTATGCAGAAGAAGCCCGAAGAACCTATGGCCGATTTGTACCTGCCCGATTACCCAATAGTTCTATGCAGGTTCATAAACTTCCCATAGGTCCCGTAGCAGCTTTTTCTCCGTGGAACTTTCCTTTGGTTCTATCCGCCCGCAAGATAGGCGGCGCCCTAGCAGCTGGATGTTCCATCATTTTGAAAGGGGCTGAAGAAACGCCAGCAAGCGTAGCAGCGATGGTGGCCTGTTTTGAAGAGGAAATTTCTCCAGGTGCATTACAACTTCTATTCGGAGTACCTGCGGAATTGTCCGAGCAACTCATCTTCTCGCCTGTAATTCGTAAAGTAAGTTTCACGGGTTCTGTACCTGTAGGGCGTCACCTAGCTCAACTCGCCACACAAAAGCTCAAGCGAATCACCCTTGAGTTAGGCGGCCATGCACCTGTCATAGTTTGCGCAGATGCTGACATTGAAAAGACAGTAAACATGATGGTTACCCACAAGTTTCGAAATGCAGGACAAGCTTGTCTTGCCCCTACGCGATTTTTTGTTGATAAAAAAATTGAGAGTGACTTTACTGATGCTTTTATAGAAGCCAGTCTGAAATTAGTGGTAGGTGACGGAATAAAGAGTAGTTCCCAAATGGGACCATTAGCGAACGTTAGGCGTGTGGCTTCGGTGGCAGACCTCATAGAAAGGTCAGTGCGCGCCGGAGCAAAGATGCATCAAGGACTTGCCCCTGCAGGAGGATTCTTTGCACCAGCGACTGTTCTGACTCAAGTTCAGCCAGACATGCCCATCATGCAGGAGGAGCCGTTTGGTCCTGTTGCAACCATAACCCCATATGGTGATCTGCATGAAGCGATCACTTTAGCCAACCGTTGTCCATATGGGCTTGCTGGTTATCTATTCACTGATTCAGCAAGAAACATACATCACGTTACCCAAGAGTTACAAGTTGGAAGCTTGGCGATTAATGGGATGGGTGTGTCGGTACCAGAAGCGCCTTTTGGGGGAGTCAAAGACAGTGGCTTCGGAAGCGAATCTGGTATTGAAGGCATGGAAGCCTTTCTAGATACTAAATTTGTTCACCATTGCATGTAAAACTAACTATTGGAGATTAATATGATTTTTAGACAAGTATTCACAACATTAACAGTGTGTGCCTTAATCCTCGCAAATACAGCCGTATTTGCTCAATCAGATAAACCCCTCAAAGTGGTAGTGGGTTTTCCAGCTGGCGTATCCATCGATGTGGTGACGAGGATCATCACCGAAAAAATGAAAGATGACCTTAAGCGCACCATCATTGTCGAAAACCGCCCAGGCGCTGGTGGACGATTAGCAGCAGATGTTCTGAAATCATCTGCACCTGACGGCAATACAGTGATGATCACCCCCATAGTGGTACCCGTATTAGCGCCAATGGTTTTCAACAAGCTCAACTACAACCCAGAGATTGATTTTGTGCCCGTTGGAAAAGTATGTGATTTTTCGTTTGCCCTAGCAGTACCTGCTAACTCACCTGCTAAAAACCTCAAAGAATATGCTGACTGGCTCAAGGCAAACCCTCAACAAGCTAACTTTGGTTCACCAGCTGCGGGAAGCTTGCCACATTTTTTTGGAGTCATGATAGGTACAGCACTTAACGTAGATATGACCCACGTTCCTTTTAATGGGGGTGCCGCCTTACAAAGTGCGGTAATTGGTGGCCACGCACCTGCAGGTATTGATGTAGTGATGGAGTGGCAACAAAACGCTAAGTCTGGAAAAATTAAGATTTTGGCAACATCTGGCAACCAGCGTAGCAAAGTTATGCCCGATGTCCCAACGTTCAAAGAACAAGGTTTTGCTGACGTTGTTGGACAAGGTTGGTTTGCAATGTACGCGCCGGCAAAAACTCCTGCTACTGCCATCAACGAGATCAATAAAGCTCTCAACAATGCACTCACCAATTCTGAAGTCAAGGAGCGATTTGCATCTTTGGGGCTTGAGGTTGCCGGAGGTAGTCCTGCCGATTTACAAAAGACAATGTACGATGACACTAAGCGTTGGGCTCCTATTGTCAAAAAGTCAGGCTTCAAGGCAGACTGACGACTAACAACATTCTGCTAACTCACCATAACATGTCACGTCCTAATATTATTTTTATTGTTGCTGATGATCTAGGATTTGCAGACCTAGGGTGCTACGGTGGTCGTGATGCAGACTTCGGCCCAGTTTCACCTTGCATCGATAGGATGGCGGCAAATGGATTAAGACTTACGCAAGGCTATGCGAACTCACCCGTTTGTTCACCTACGCGTTTTGCACTCATGACCGGACGTTACCAATACCGACTTCGCGGTGGTGCCGACGAACCAATCAGCAGTAAAAGCAAAGGTAGTACAGTTTTAGGGCTGGCACCTGAACATCCCACCCTACCCTCACTACTGAAGGCTCACGGCTACTCCACTGCACTCATTGGTAAATGGCATTTAGGATATCCGCCAGCGTTTGGGCCGCTGAAATCTGGCTATGAGGAATTTTTCGGACCCATGTCTGGTGGGGTGGACTACTTCACCCACTGTAGTAATACCGGTGCCCATGACTTGTATTGGGGTGAACATGCGCATCAGGAAGAAGGTTACTTAACTGATTTAATTTCTCAGCGCGCCGTCGACTACGTGCAAAGAATGTCAAACTCAACTAATAGGCAACCATACTTTTTAAGCCTCCATTACACGGCACCTCACTGGCCTTGGGAAACCCGTGATGACGAAGCAGTCGCCGAAGCTACTAAAAGCAACATATTCCATCTTGATGGCGGCAACATCGAAACCTACCGACGCATGATTCATCACATGGATGAAGGAATTGGGTTATTGATACAAGCTTTGCGTGACACTGGACAACTAGATAATTCCTTAATTATTTTCACAAGCGATAACGGTGGTGAGCGATTTAGTGACAACTGGCCTTTGGTAGGTGGAAAAATGGATTTGACCGAAGGTGGTATTCGCGTTCCGTGGATAGCCCATTGGCCTAAAGCCATTCCACCTAAATCCGTTAGTGCCCAACAATGTCTCACTATGGATTGGACCGCAACTATCTTGGACATAGCGGGTGCTTGCGTTTCGGCTAATTACCCGCTAGATGGTGTGTCACTTCTAGATGTCCTGAAAAATCCAAAACACATATTTGATCGCCCTATGTTTTGGCGCATGAACCATCGCGGGCAACGGGCTATGCGAAGTGGTCCTTGGAAATACTTGCGCGTTGATGGAAATGATTATTTATTCAACCTAGATAACGATGCACGTGAACGAGCTAATCTTGCCCATAAAGAGCCTGGGCGATTAGTTGCAATGCAAAAGGCGTGGGAAGCTTGGGAATCCACCATGCCGCCTATACCTCAAGACGCTACCGTAAACATAGGCTACTCCTACAAAGATATGCCGCAGCGTTGATGCAAAGAAGTACTGGTGGTTGTGAAATTTAATTCCACAATCACCAGTAATTAACATCAATCAGACTCAATCTTGAGTTCCTTGCACAATGCTCCCCAGCGCACAGACTCTGCCTTCATAAAAACACCGAACTGATCAGGTGTGGTGGGTGTTGGGTAGTAACCTAAACCAATCATCTTGTCTCGAATTTCTTTTTTATTCAAAGTTTCATTCAAAGCTCGATTCAGTCTTTGCACGACTACAGCAGGTGTATTCAACGGCGCTACCAGGCCTTGCCAACCCGTGACCACATAGTTTTTCAAACCCGCTTCCCTGAAGGTAGGGATTGTTTGAAACTCTGGTGCACGATCGGCCGCAGTTAAAGCCAAAACTTTGAGCTTGCCACTTTTAACGTGAGGCATTCCAGCACCTAATGCATCAATCATTCCAACAACTCTGCCTGCCATTAAATCAATTAAAGCGGGCCCGCTGCCTTTGTATGGAATGTGTTGAATTTTGACTTGAGCTTCAGATTTCAGCATTTCAAATGCAAGGTGCGTAATCTGACCATTACCACCAGAAGCGTAGCTCAAAGCATTGGGCTGTGCCTTCAATAAATTCAAGTACTCCGCAGTTGAGTTGACGTTCAAAGTGGCTGGTACAAAAAGAGCCAATGGCGCATAACCCACCTGGCCAATGGGCGTTAACTTATTGGGCAAGTCAACAATGGGCTGTTTGGAAATATGTTCTAAAACGGAGAACTGACCCACATTCCCAAGTCCAATGGTGTAACCATCATTTGGCGCACGCATAATTTCGGCTGATGCAATAGCAGTACCAGCACCAGGCTTATTGTCCACAACGATGTTTTGCCCAAGCTGGCTAGACATCCCCTCCGCCAAAATTCTAGCCAACTGATCGATGCCTCCTCCCGGAGGAAATCCGACAACCATTCGAATGGGTTTATTGGGGAAATCTTGTGCAACTGCAGGATTGCCCAAAATTGCACCGCTTAAAAGTGCCAAATAAATTCCAAGTTTTTTAAATTTCATTTTTATCTCCTTGATTGATCAACGGTGTTCACGAAAAACATTTTGAGTCTTAATTTGACTTTGCATGCGCCAATGCAATAGTTTGTCCATCAACTCTTGGCGAACAGACCCATGAGTTGTAGATGACCAAAGGTTGTTTGCTTCCTCTGGATCGTTTTCAAGATCAAAGAGTTGCCCGAAATCTTCATTTAAGAAATGAACTAACTTCCATCGTTTGGTTCTGACCATCGTCATGAACTCAACATCCGTCAAAATATTGTCTCGGCCTTGCTCGCAAAAGACGGCTTCACGTCCAGGCCAATTTGGATTTTTGAACACAGGCTCGATAGAAACTGCTTCCATGCCCTCTGGCATATTGGCACGAGCTTGAGTCAGTAACCATGGCACGATGTCCATCGCCTGAATCAGTGCGTCTGATTTCTGTGCTGCTGGCACTTTGCCTGGAGCCCACAGAATCATCGGGACTTTGGTCACCTGCTCATACATGGTCCACTTCTGACTGTGTCCGTGATCTCCTAAACAGTCGCCGTGGTCTGACGTAAAGACAATGATGCAATCATCCAAATAGCCCTTCTTTTCTAGACATTCAAGGACCTTTCCAACAGCATCGTCAATCATGGTGACGTTGGCTAAGTAATGGGCCCGTTGACGATGGCGATGTTCATCGCTTGGTTCAAGTTGATGCACAACCGAGTCGTGGTCTATTTCAACGTTATGTTCGCGCAATACATGGAAGGGTTCTGGCTGTCCTGCCAAATCTGCTTTAGTCACCTTTGCAATGGGCAATTGCTTGTGCATGTACCTGCTCAGGTATTCAGGCGTGGGGTCGTAAGGAGGATGTGGCCCTGGGAATCCAATTTGCAAAAATAAAGGTTCAGCCTTAGGCGCCGTGTCAATCCACCAGCAAGCCCTGTCAGCTACAAAATTATCTGAATGCGCATCTGAGGGTAATAGCCATTCAAACGCACCCAATCTTTCGCGATAGTCCGATAATTTTCTGTACTGCAGTCTTTGCTGCTTGACCAAACCTCTGGCAGCAAGTGAGCGGTCCCAGTCATCAAAGAAAAAGCGACCTTCTAAAAATCGATCTTTATTCTCAACAACATACCTTTGGTGGTATCCAGCCGGTGTGTCTAATGGCCATGTATGCATCTTGCCAACATTGATGCACGTATACCCAGCTTGGGCCAGATTTTCTACCCAAGTGTGCCGCCAAGTATCTGCATTTTTCAAGATGCCAGTAGTGTGTGCGTAATAGCCGGTAAATAGACTCGACCTGGCAGGAACGCAGGATGCCCCTGCGACGTGGCATTGCGTAAAGTGAGTCCCCTCTTTGATTAACCTGTCCAGGTGCGGGGTTTCCATGTAAGGGAATCCAAGACCTGCAATCGTGTCATAACGTTGCTGATCCGTGATGATAAAAATGATGTGGGGCAGCTTTGAAGTCATCATATTTGTGCGTTTAAAAAATTCATACTAGCGCCTCATCAATCAAATAAATAGTGATATTTTTTAATCTTTCCATTACTATTTGGAATGTATAGGAGACACCATGAATCAATTGGAAATGAAGCAGATGAACCCGAATACGCTGTCGGCACTGAGAAGACTCCGCATGCGCCATTTAGAACTACTGTGCCACTTGAGTGAAGAGACAACAGTAAGCGCGGCAGCAACAAGGCTCAACCTGACTCAGCCAGCTGTCAGCAAAATGATTACGGAAATTGAATCAGTGTGCAACGCAGCTTTATTTACCAGAGGCAGAACTGGCATAACGGCCAATGACAAAGGCTTTCTTCTGATTCAGACAGCCTGCGATATGGTGCAAAGCCTAGCTCGTTCCTTGTCGGAAATTCAAGCCCTTGAAGATGGTGCATCGGGACTTTTGAGAATGGGTTCTTTTTCA
>JAGWXI010000101.1 GCA_018969975.1 Burkholderiales bacterium | reverse complement strand
CTTCAAATCCATGCCTGCGTACAGTGATGCCACTTGTGCTTCATAACCGTTGAACATCAAGGTTTTACGTTTTTTAGTCAGTAAGCCGTCTTCACCGATTCGGCGCTCAGTGGCTTGGCTCCAACGTGGATGGTCTACTAAGGGATTGACGTTGGAATAAAAACCATATTCTTGTGGCGCCGAACGTCCCCAAGAATTCACAGGCTCTTTGTCTAAAAAGCGCATTTTCACAATGCTCTTGGCGCTTTTAAAACCGTACTTCCAAGGCACGACCAAACGCAATGGCGCGCCGTTTTGGTTGGGCAAGACTTCGCCATACATACCAAATGCCATCAAAGTTAGAGGGTGCATCGCTTCATCCATGCGCAGGCCTTCCACATACGGCCAATCCAGTACAGATGAACGCACACCTGGCATGGTTTTGGGATCTGCCAGCGTGGTGAATTCCACATACTTGGCATTGCCTAAAGGCTCCACGCGCTTGATGATTTCTGACAGCGAGTAGCCCACCCAAGGAATGACCATCGACCACCCCTCAACACACCGCATTCGGTAGATACGCTCTTCCATGGGGCTGTACTTCAGCAAGTCTTCTATGTCGAGACGCCCTGGCTTTTTAACTAAGCCGTCAATTTCTACCGACCAAGGCTTGGTGACCAAGGTATGGGCTTGCAAGGCTGGATAAGACTTCTCCGTACCAAATTCGTAATAGTTGTTGTAAGTCGTGGCGTCTTTATAGGACGTTACTTTTTCCATGGTGGAGGCACCACTGACTTTGCTTGGCTGACCCGTTAAGGGGCTGGGCTTTTTAGCTTGTGCCAGGGCCTCGCGGCTGGCCCATGTCGCCATCGAGGTACCCGCGACACCTGCTGCAATGCGTTTTAACAAGTCTCGGCGTTGTTGGTACACCGCTTGCGGGGTGATGTCACTGCTGATGGGATGAATAAAACCAGAAGCGTTGCCGATAGAGAACCGATTGCGTCGCATAGCCCAAGCCCTTTCAAATAAGCACGCATTGTCGCGCGATCGGACAAAAAAAAGCTGGCACGCATGCCAGCTTGTCTTGAACGCAGTAAGGGCTTTTAGCGCAGTCCAGCTATGTAGTCCGACACGGCTTTGATTTCACGGTCGTTTAATTTAGCTGCCACTTGGGACATTTGTGTATTGTTTTTGCGCACACCATCACGGAAAGCCGTGAGTTGTGCCACCGCATAGTCCGCATGCTGGCCAGCTATGCGCGGATATTGCGAAGCAATGCCTGCTCCATTGGGGGTATGACATCCTGAACATGCCGCAATTTGACGGTCGGCGATACCACCTCGGTAAATGCGCTCACCCAAAGTGACCAATTCTTTGTCTTTAGCAAAGCCTTTTTTTGCGGTTTTGGTTGCCAACCAAGCAGCTATGTTCTTCATGTCTTGTTCAGACAATGCGGCTGCCATGCCCGACATGATGGCATTTGCCCGCTTACCAGATTTGTATTCTTGTAATTGTTTGACGATGTAGTCAGGATGTTGCTGTGCTAATTTGGGGTTTTGTGTCACCGCTGAATTACCGTCTGCACCATGACAGGCTGCGCATACTGCGCCATAACTGGCCTCACCTTTAGCAAGATCAGGCTTGACTGGGGCAGTCGCTTCAACGGCATAGGCAGAAAAAACAGGCGCAACCACGAAGGCAGCGGCTAATAAAGATGCAAACAGTTTCATGAATAGGCCAAAAATGGTGATTTGCTAATAGAGTCAAAAAACCCGCAGATTCTACAATGTCGTATGAATCCCTCCGACCACGCGAAGCACGCACTGGGTTGGTTGCACACAGCCAGGTTTTTAACCACCGCACCGCAACTGCACCATTTACCAGCCTACGAACTCCCTGAAATTGCCTTTGTGGGTCGCTCCAACGCCGGTAAATCGACCTGTATCAATGTCTTAACCCAGCAAAAACGGCTGGCTTTTGCATCCAAGACACCAGGCCGCACCCAAAACATCAACCTTTTTGCGCTCGGGCGACAAGGCCAAACAGATGCGGTCTTGGCGGATCTGCCAGGGTATGGCTATGCAGCAGTACCCAAGCAAGACAAGTTGCGTTGGCAGCAAGTTATGGCTAACTACTTAACTTCGCGCGAAAACCTGCGTGCTGTGGTGTTGCTGTGTGATCCGCGTCTAGGCTTGACCGAACTCGACGACATCTTGCTAGACGTTTTGCGTCCACGGGTCGCGGAGGGTCTGAAGTTTTTAGTCTTGTTAACCAAAGCAGACAAACTCAACCGCAGCGAGGGTGCCAAAGCACTTTCCATTGCAAAGCTTCAAGCAGGCGGAGGCGAGGTAAGACTGTTTTCTGCATTAAAAAAGCAAGGCGTCGATGAAGTCGCCTCGACCCTCTACGACTGGATGCATCCATGATCGATACGGTGTCACATGCCTTGCCGCATGGCATCACATTAAGTTGTCGCGTCAGTGGCGAGGCTGGCAGACCCGTGCTGATGTTTTTACACGGCTTTCCGGAAGCGGCCTTTGCATGGGACGCGATGCTGGAATACTTTGCCCAACCAGAGCATGGCGGCTATTTCTGCATTGCGCCCAACTTACGTGGCTATGAAAACTCGAGTGCGCCCCAAGACGTCGAATCCTATCGACCCAAGTTCTTGGTAAAAGACATATTGGCATTAGCCCAAATAGTCAGTCCCACAGCGCCCTTGGCTGGATTGATTGCACACGATTGGGGTGGAGCAGTTGCATGCGTCCAGCGCGTCCAGGCGATGCGGCCGCCGCTGGCCTGCACTTACAGCACAGCATGCTGACTGTGCAAGTACCCACATGCGTGATTTGGGGTATGCAAGATATTGCGCTCCCTCCTGGCTTGATCGACGGCTTAGATGCCTTTGTTCCAAAGCTCACTTTGCACCGCATCAAAAATGGGACGCATTGGCTGGTACACGAACAACCTCTGCGCGTGGCGGGGTTGATAGAAGCGTTTTGCGCAGAATTTAATAAATAAGCTTCGCGCCTTCAGGCCTTGTTTTGAAACGCTTGTGCACCCAAAAATATTGTGCTGGCATTTCTTGGATATAAGTTTCTAGTCGCTGGTTCATCAAAGCCGTGTCGGCTTGTGCATCGACTGTGGGGAAATCGCCCCACGCTTTGAGCACCTCCACCTCATAGCCGCTAGAGGTCATACGCGTCACCACCGGCAACACGCGCGCACGGCCAAGTTTTGCAAAGCGTGACAAGGAAGGCACGGTGGCAGCAGGTTCGCCAAAGAACGGCACGAAGATGGATTCTTCAGGACCAAAATTCATATCAGGCAACAAATACAACCAAGCCTTGTTGCGCAAAGAACTCACGATGGTTTTGACACCGTCTTCACGCTGAAGCAGTTGTACTTGCCCAAATCTGCTTCTCCCTTGCGTCATCCAAGCACCCGCGACAGGGTTAGATTGCGGCGTGAATATAGTGATGAAGTGCTTGGGAATACTGAGGGTCAGCAAGGTCCAACCCACGTCTAATCCGACAAAGTGCGGCGCAAAAATAACGGTAGGTACATCTGCATGGAGCTCATCAACTGCTCCCGTAAAACCTACACGCTCGCGTATACAACTTGCACTGCGGTGCCACAGCCAACTGCGATCGAACCAAGCTTGGGCGAAATATATAAATGCTTGTTTTGCAATTGTCTTGCGTTGCGCCTCCGTCTTTTCAGAAAAACACACGCGCAAGTTTTGCAGCACCACGTGACGACGCCACTTTGCACCCATATACAAAACAACGCCAAGCCATAAACCCATTGCCCGCAATACGGGCAAAGGTAAAAAGCCAAGTAACTGAAACAGCTTTAAACCTAGCTGGCTGATCATGCTTGGCTCTCCGTGCGCGGTTGCTTATCGCGGTCATAGGCCCAGAGGTATTGGCCTGGCGCATTGCGCACCATATCTTCAACACCTCGATTCACAACAACTGCAGCTTGCTCTGGTGAAACCGATGCATCTTTGAATTCAGCAGCGTCCATAGGCCGCATATGCAAACAAAAACCTTGGCCAATAGGTAGGCGTTCACACCATGTCTGTATCACTTGCGCGCCAGTTTGTTGCGCGAGTTTGGCTAGCAAGGTCATGGTGTAGACATCACGACCAAAGAACGGCGCCCAAACACCTTGCCCCATTGGTGGCACTTGGTCGGGCAAGATGGCGGTGTAGCCTCCAGCGCGCAAGGTACGTATTAACGTGCGCACGCCACTCAAGGTAGTGGGGGTTGAATTTAAAAATGGACGCGTTCTGGCATTTGCCACCAAGCTCTCTAACCAAGCTTTGCGTGCAGGCCTGAACAACACCACCATATCGCCAAACTCTGGGCCAAATTTTTCTGCAATCGCTTGGGCACCGATTTCCCAACTGCCGATATGGGGCGACATGATGATCACGCCTTTGCCAGCACGCATAGCGGATTCAAAATGGTCAATACCCTCAAATTGCACCAATCTAGCAAGGTTTTGATGGTGGGAGCGCATCCAGACCCAAGGTAATTCTGCGAGCACCATGCCTGCTGCTGCAATAGCAGGCCTTGCGCGTGCGAAAGGTATACCTGCTGCATGGACATTTGCACGAAAAATTTTTCGATAACTTGGCGATACAAGCCAAACCAACCAACCCAAACTCACGCCCAGTCTTTGCATCCAAGGCAATGGCAGATAGGCTAAAACCCGAAATATTTGGCTAACAAGAGACATATAATGTTGATTGTCGCTGAGTTATAGAACTACTTGCAGAGCGGCAAACACACTCTGGTGTGCGTGCAATAAGAAATTGCACACATCTGCTAAAGCGTTCGCCGAGCTCCTTCAGAGTTGGCAACGCCAACATCAACTAACAGGAGCTTTTTTTATGTCTGCAGACTATCTTTTTACTTCTGAATCCGTTTCAGAAGGCCACCCCGACAAAGTAGCGGATCAAATTTCCGATGCGATTTTGGACGCGATCTTCGCGCAAGACCCGCGCAGCCGCGTTGCCGCTGAAACATTGACCAATACAGGTTTGGTAGTGCTTGCAGGCGAGATCACCACGAATGCACATGTCGACTACATCCAAGTCGCTCGCGACACCATCAAGCGCATTGGCTACGACAACACCGAATACGGTATCGACTACAAAGGTTGCGCCGTCATGGTTTGCTATGACAAACAATCGAACGACATCGCCCAAGGCGTAAACCACGCGTCGGACGACCACTTGAACACGGGCGCTGGAGACCAAGGTTTGATGTTTGGCTACGCTTGTAGCGAAACACCAGAGTTAATGCCCGCTCCTATTTATTACGCACACCGTTTGGTTGAACGCCAAGCACAGTTGCGCAAAGACGGTCGCTTGCCTTTCTTGCGCCCTGACGCCAAGAGCCAAGTAACTATGCGCTATGTCAACGGCAAACCCCACAGCATCGACACCGTGGTCTTGTCTACCCAGCACAGCCCAGACCAGAGTGAAACGGCGACCAAGATGAAGCAAAGTTTCAATGACGCGATCATTGAAGAACTCATCAAGCCTGTGTTGCCCAAAGAATGGTTGAAAGACACGAAGTATTTGATCAACCCAACCGGCCGCTTTGTGATCGGTGGGCCACAAGGCGATTGCGGTTTAACAGGTCGCAAGATTATTGTGGACACCTACGGTGGCGCATGCCCCCACGGTGGTGGTGCTTTCTCTGGCAAAGACCCATCTAAGGTGGACCGTTCTGCTGCTTATGCTGCGCGTTATGTTGCTAAAAATATTGTGGCGGCTGGTTTAGCAACGAAGTGCCAAATTCAAGTGGCGTATGCGATTGGTGTGGCACGTCCTATGAACATCACGGTAAATACTGAAGGTACTGGCGTGATCAGCGACGAGAAGATTGCGGCTTTGGTTTCTGAGCATTTTGATTTGCGGCCTAAGGGCATTATTCAAATGCTGGATTTGTTGCGTCCTATCTATAGCAAGACTGCGGCTTATGGGCACTTTGGTCGTGAAGAGCCTGAGTTCACTTGGGAACGTACGGATAAGGCGGCTGCTTTGAAGGCTGCTGCTAAGTAGTTTTTAGAACTCCCCTGCTTGAGCCAAGGGCTAGGGCATACAAATACCGCTCCGCGCTTTGCGCTTTATGTCGCGGTATTTGTATGCCCTAGCCCTTGGCTCTTTTTCATAGGGTTATGTTTAGGGCGTAGCTTGTGCTGCGGCCTGTTGCTTCTGTTTTTCGCAGTACACCTCGGGTCACTAAGTCGTTCATGTCTCGCAATGCGGTATCGGATGAACATTTCCCGATTGCTGCCCATTTCTTGTTGGTCAACTTGCCGTCGAATCCATCGAGCATTCGGTTCAACACTTTGATTTGTCTTGCATGGAACGGGGTGCCTGCCCACTGCCGCCAAAAATTTGCTTTCACCAAAACTCGCGACAGGGTTTGATCTGCTTCTTGCAGTGCGCGTAGCAAACATGCCAAGAACCACGCCAACCACTCGGTCGCATCCAAATTGCCTTTTTGTGTTTTTTCAAGTAGTGCGTAGTAGTCTTTGCGCTCTTTTTGAATCTGCGCAGACAAACTGTAAAAGCGTTGTTTGCCTTGATCTGCACGAGCAAGCGCCATGTCCCCAATGGCCCGCGCGATTCGGCCATTGCCATCATCCAACGGATGAATGGTGACAAACCACAGATGGGCAAGACCCGCTTTTATCAATGGATCTATTTCTTGAAAGGTTTCATACCAAAGTAGGAAGTCAGCCATTTCTCCTGGCAACACATGTGCGGGTGGTGCTTGGTAATGAACACGGCGGCGGTGTAAGGAACCAGACACAACTTGCATGGGCCCGTCTGCATCGTCTCGCCAACACCCCACACGGATATCCGTCAGTCCACTTCTTCCCGTTGGAAACAATGCAGCATGCCACGCTTGAATTCGCTCGACTGTGAGAGGAATGTTGTGCGCACTTGTGGCGTCAATAATCATTTCTACAACACCCTCTACATTTCGATCTGCAGGCTTTAGCCCACCAACATCAACGCCCAGCCTTCTAGCGATTGACGAGCGGACAGTGTCCGCATCAAGATGCTCCCCCTCAATTTCGCTGGTTTTAACGACGTCTTCAGTGAGCGCTGCTAGCGTGGCTTGATCTTGCGGACCCATTCCTTGGTCACGCATACGCCCCTTCAGATGTCCCAATGCTTGATGGGCTTGGGCCATCAAGGGCATCAGGCTTTCGGCGTTAAATCGCCAATGGGGCCAGTTACTTTTTTGCCAAACGTAGAGGTTATCGCCGCTTATCATGCGGTGATTAGAGGCCGTATTCACCGCATTGTCAACTAAATTACCGCAAAAAATGCGGTGATTTGGCTAAAGAATCACCGCATTGGGACAATTAATGACAAAAATCAGCCGCTCAATTTGCCTCAAGCCAAGGATTGAGTAGCGCCACACCCGTACCAGCAAAGTCTGCGATGTTGCGTGTCACCACCGTAAAGCGGTGCTCAAGCGCTGTTGCAGCAATCATTGCATCACGGTCTGAACGCGGATCTGGCACATGCAATGCCGCACAAATAGGAGCCGTGCTGCCAGTGAATGGCAAGATCCTATCTACGAAGGCCAGTCGGACTCCATCCAGCCAAGCTCTTAGAGCACTACCTTGAGGTGGCGTGCGACGCTCCAATGCAAGTACACCCTTTTCCAACTCCAAAATAGTGATGGCAGTTAAAAAAAGTTTGCTGCTAGGCTGCACTGCTGTCCAAGCACGGACTGCCCTCGATTGATTGGGCTTTCCATGACGGAGTTCGGAAATGACGTTGGAGTCTAAGACGAACACAATGCGTACTCAGTCAAGCGAAGCGCTATTGACCTTGAGATCAAGTCGAGGCGGATCAAAATCGATAACCTCACTGCCACTTGGAA
>JAGWXI010000100.1 GCA_018969975.1 Burkholderiales bacterium | reverse complement strand
AATTCCACTCACCCTACCCAAAGCCAAAGAACACACTACTTGGCGTTTGGCTATTGCTGAGGCTAATAAAGTGAAGGCTTGGTTGACTTAAGCCTTGCTATAGGCTTTGCTTTTAGAGATTAATTCGCTTTAGTCACCCGATGGGAAAATAGTTAAAGCAAGACTTTCATTTTCGTAAATCGACGACACGTTTGGCTTTACCGAGGCTTCTCTCCACACCACCTTCAGGCTTTAGCTCTACTGCAATGCTGGTGCCTACAAATGTTTTGACATCGTGCTGCAATTGATTAGCAGCTGCAATCGCTTGCGCACTGGCTGGATCGATTCCAGGCCGTGTCTCGACCAACACGGACAGGTTGTCCATGGGCCCTTCTCGCGTCAACACACATTGGTAATGCGGCGCTAGTTCTGTGCGTTTCAAAATATATTCTTCTATTTGTGAAGGAAACACATTGACGCCACGCACGATCATCATGTCGTCGCTGCGACCCGTTATTTTTTCCATACGCCGCATGGTGCGCGCAGTACCTGGTAACAAACGCGTGAGGTCGCGGGTGCGGTAGCGAATGATAGGTAAGGCCTCTTTGGTAAGGCTGGTGAATACAAGTTCGCCCATCTCGCCATCGGCCACAGGTTCCCCTGTTTCTGGATGGATGATTTCAGGATAGAAATGGTCTTCCCAAATCGTAGGACCGTCTTTGGTCTCAACACATTCGCTCGCCACACCGGGGCCAATGACTTCAGACAAACCATAGATGTCTACCGCATCCATGCCACAACGCACTTCAATCGCACGACGCATATCGTTGGTCCAAGGCTCGGCACCAAAAATACCCAAGCGCAAACTCGACTCTGCAGGATTCAAGCCTTGTCGTTCGAACTCATCGGCTATGGCCAACATATAACTAGGCGTGACCATGATCAAGTTGGGCTTGAAGTCACGTATCAGCTGCACTTGGCGCTCAGTTTGTCCGCCGCCAAAAGGCACCACGGTCAAACCCAAGCGCTCTGCGCCGTAATGCGCACCTAATCCACCAGTAAATAGTCCATAGCCATAACTTACATGCACCATGTCGCCAGGCTTGGCGCCTGCAGCGCGAATGCTGCGCGCCACCATGTCGGCCCACATATCCACATCATTTTGCGTGTAAGCAACCACAGTAGGTTTGCCTGTAGTGCCACTAGACGCATGGATACGCACACAATTCGTCCGTGGTACGGCAAGCATGCCAAACGGATAGTTATCACGCAAATCAGCTTTGGTGGTGAAAGGAAACTTCGCCAGGTCTTGCAGACTTTTGCAGTCGTCTGGATGCACGCCTGCCGCATCAAACTTGGCGCGGTATGCAGGTGAATTGGCATAGGCGTGTTGCAAAGTGGCCTGCAATCGCTTGAGTTGCAAAGCACGCAACTCATCGATGCTGGCTTTCTCAATAGGGTCGAGGGGAAAGGATGATTGGTTCATGTTGGAATCACCGTACCTTGTATTTGCGCGCTTTTGCCGCGAAACATGGCGATAGTGTCACCATGTTGGTTGGTCACGCGCATATCGTAAACACCATGTCTACCAGACAGGGTTTGTTCTATGCCAACGCAGGTCAATACATCGCCCACATGCGCTGGCTTTAAGAATTCAATACTGCAACCAGCAGCCACAGCCGCTTTGTTGTAGCTGTTGCAGGCAAATGCAAATGTGGAATCCGCCAAGGTAAAAATAAAACCACCATGACAAATTTGGTGGCCATTCAAATGCAAGGGCTTGACTTCCATACGCATGGTCGCGCGTCCGGGCGCACATTCTTCCAGCGTGATACCCATGGTGTCTCTGGTAGCGGTGTCAACCGCATACATGGCTTTACCAACTTGTTGGGCGAGTGCTTGGGCTTGTGCATCCATAACGCTTACGCACCCTTAAATATAGGAGGGCGTTTTTGCAAGAATGCGCTAACCCCTTCTAGGTAATCATGTGTATGCCCCAAAGCAGATTGGGTATCGCGTTCAATGTTGAGGTGCTGGGTAAAGGTACGTGTGCCAGCATCGCGCAGCAGCTGGCGCGTTGCTACCAAGGCCTTGGTCGGCATCGTAGCCAAGCGCTCGGCCATGGTTAAGGCGGCAGCCAAGCAGTTTTCATCTACCTCCCAAATAAGCCCCCACTCTTTGGCTTTATCAGCAGAGAGTTTGTCGCCCGTCATCGCCAAAGCCATCGCACGCGCCATACCTAAACGCTCTACCAACAACCAACTGCCACCTGCATCTGGGATCAAACCGATTTTGCTGAAAGCTTGGATAAAACTAGCGGTTGGCGCTGCAATCGCTATATCGCAACACATGGCCAATGAAGCACCTGCACCAGCAGCCACCCCGTTGATGGCGGCGATAGTTGGTATACGTAAATTTTGTAAGCGACGCGCAGTGGGGTTGAAGGCTTGATCAATGACAGGGCCAGGGTCTGCACGTTTGACCAAATGGGGGCCAGGCGTGAAATCAAATTCAGACAAATCAGCGCCAGCGCAGAAGCCACGGCCAGCACCCGTCACCACCAATGCACGGATTTTGTCGTCCACCTCTGCACGCTCTAATGCACTCCACAAGTCGTGGTGCATTTGGCGTGTGAAACTGTTGAGTGACTGTGGGCGATTGAGCGTGATTAATGCGACCGCACCACGGGATTCAAAGAGCACGCAATCGGGGTTAGCAGTTTGTTTATCTAGAGAGTTGGTCATATGAACTATCCATACGGTGGTGGTACAAATAAAAAAATTTTAGCGTTGCCTGTAAGTCTGAAAACATTTCACAACCAAAGCACCCCATGCAGACAACACACCAAGCCAGAGCATGTAAACGCCGGCAGGTTCTTCAAAAGTTCTATGGAGCAAATCCAAGCTCAGCGCGCAGCACAGGAAATGCAGCAACCAAATGCTCTTGGTAGTTTGCCATGCAGTTTGCCAACGGTGCGCAATGTAAGCGCCATGGAGTCCAGCTAGCCAACCCACGCATGCACCAGCCAAAACATCAAAAGGCCAATGTGCGCCCACTGCTAAGCGCGACACTCCTACTAAAAAAGCAAAAAGAAAAGCAAATGCAGGCGCTAACCACGGCAATACCTGCAGTTTTAAATTAGCTTGCACAGCATTGGCAGGGCTAAGGTTGGAGGAGTTTTTTGTGTGGGCGATCCAAACACAAGCCCACGCCACACCAGCCACTGCAAATGCAGTGATGGTATGGCCAGAAGGAAAACTGTGCCCACGCAACACAGAGCCCACCACCTGAAAATCACTCAATGCCAAAAGATCAGCAGGCCTTGGTGCGTCAAACAACCATTTCAAGGTCAAAGAAGTAATTCCTCCGGCTGGAATGGCAGCTAATACCCCCACCCAAATAGTTGGACGCATAAGTAATAGAGGCGCCATCACACACAATGTGACCGCGGTGTCGCCTAAAAAAGTTAAGCCCGCCCACCATTGTGGGTTGGATACTGCCATGGCATTGACCGCACTAAACAACGTCGCTTGTTGCACTTGGGTGACTTGCAAAATAATTGCAAGCAAAAGTCCAAAGCCAGCAACTAAGGCACTCATTCGCTAGGCCCTTGCCAATCTTGACAATGCGACAAATGGAAGTGTGCGATTTGGCGACCTGCAACCCGCACAGGTAAATTCTCCAGCACATCACAACGGGCAAACTGCGTAATGCCGACTGGGGGCTTAAAACTCATCAAAGACCAATCGATCCAAATTGCATCTTGATGCGGGTTGAACCGGCCAAACCAAATATCGAATTGATCGCCATGCGAATGCACTACTTTGACAGACGTGGGTCTGGCATACCAAGCGATGCGACTGGCAAGTGTCCAGTTGGTCACTGCCAATGTTGAAACATTTTTCTCTTGAGCCCAGCGCACGCCACGCTCAGCCGCTTGCGACCAGCCATGTAAATCTGCAAAAGGGTTTTTGGGAGCTTGATCCACGCCAACCCCTGGGGCCGTGAGGGATTGCTTTTCATTTTCAGATGTGAAACCACCCGTCAACATGAGGGCGAACATCGCTACACAAATAAGGGCTTGAAGAGCCAATACCGATTGCACTTTGCGTGCGTGATTCACCAATAAATCCGTTGCACCGGCTGCAATCATGGGTAACAAGGCTACAAAAAAAGGCGCGGCCCAATGTGGCAAGGTGCTTCCTCTGCCCGAGAGATAAAACAATAACAAAACACCGGGAAGCCCAAAAGATCCCACCAAGAAACCAGGCGTAACACCTTGGGTTTGCGATATTTTTCTAGTCGCAACACCCGTTCGCAATGCCCAAGGTACAAACAATCCAAACGAGAGGATGACTACCACAACATAAAGCAACAACTTGCGCGCCTGCCATGTTTGGCTACC
Organism: Burkholderiales bacterium; assembly: GCA_018969975.1. Classification (GTDB taxonomy): domain Bacteria; phylum Pseudomonadota; class Gammaproteobacteria; order Burkholderiales; family Burkholderiaceae_C; genus Limnohabitans. The sequence goes on along the minus strand of JAGWXI010000100.1, from coordinate 3,560 downwards.
TGCAGCATGGTTTGCTTGATACACAAACGACGCCCAATCATGGACGGCATTCCAATAGAGGACCGGTGTCACACACAGCAATGCCACTGCAAAAGCGAGCCAAGGTCCGCCTTGTAATAACCATCTCCACCCCTTACTGCGGCACAAAGCCAACACCACACCCAAAGCTAAAAGTACAGCGGTGTATTTGGCTAAACCGGACAAACCTAAGGCCAGTCCCAATAAAAGCCAAGTCACTAATCGATGTGCATGGATATCTACATATCTATTACTGGCTATCCTTTGACCAGCGCTCTTGGTTGGTGCCTCATCGGGTTGGCAAAGTTGCCAAGTTAGCCACATCACCCAACAGGTCAATGGCATAAGCAATGCATCTGGTGTCAAGGCAAGGCCCAACAAATGTGGAATAGGGCTTAGTAATAACAACCCTAAATCAACCCGTATACCGAATAAGAAACTATTGGTAATTTGCGGATACAACACATCACTCAAACGCATCACACCCCAAGCAGCCAACACCCAGGCCAACATAGGCACCACACGCATCCACAGGTTAGACCCACCGAACTGCAAAAAAACCCATTGCAACCATCCAACCAAGGGCGGGTGGTCGTAATAACTCCAGTCCAATTGAGCGGCATAAAGAGCGTAATGCGCTTCATCGGGCGAGAGATCGATGAACGCACCCATCACTAGATGCAAGACAACACCTAGTCCAACACCCATCCAAACTCGAGGGGACCAACGCGTCACATCAGCCCTTGCGTTTTTGCGGCCACACAAAGAGGGACGTAGTCACGTAGTTCCACATCAACCCCACCAAAATACCGGCCAAGCCAGAGAACAACCAGTATCCCCAGTCGCTATATATATAAGAGGCAACACCGACATTCGAGGCAGCACCAATACCGCAGGCCAGCATGAACTTGAGCAAACCACCCCACCAAGCCCAACCGTGCAACTGCTTGTCACGGTAGGTCAATACATTGTTTAAAAAGAAGTTAAAGACCATTGAAATCAGTACCGCTGCGGTTTGCGCCACTACAAAAGGCGCTGCGAGCAAGGTCATAGCAGACCACAAAATACTCAAATGCACCAAAACCCCCAGCGCACCCACACTAGCAAAAGACAGTAACTGCACAGGTATGTAGCGCCCAACGGTTTTATCGGCTAATAGCATCAAATAGTCCCAAGCCACTCGGTTGTCGAGCTTGCTCTCGCCCGCTAAGCGCAAACCAAAACGAAATGGAATTTCTTTCACTTTTAAGGTCTTGGGTGAGGAAACCACCAAATCCACCAAAATTTTGAACCCCATACTGGAGAGGTTGTACACCGCATCTTCAATCACATGGCGGCGGAGCATAAAAAACCCGCTCATTGGGTCTTTGATCGTCAAACCCAATAAGCGCTGGCTTAAGGTAGTAGCCAATAAGCTGGTATTGCGACGACTATCGTCCCAGTCACCCACACTACCCCCCTCCATATAGCGGGTGCCAATTACCAGGTCATACGACTCGTCGCGCAATGCAGACAGCATGGCGGGTAGCAAGGTCTCGTCGTGTTGTAAATCAGCGTCCATCACCGCAATGAAAGGCGCACTTGTTGAGAGCATGCCCTCGATACAAGCGCTAGAGAGGCCGCGTCTTCCCACACGACGAATGCAACGCACATGGTGATCAGTAGCCGCTAATTCACGTAAGCGCTCGACAGTGCCGTCTGGTGAATCGTCATCCACAAACACAGCCTCCCAAGACACGCCTTGCAAACATGTGTGCAGGCGCTCAATCAGAACGCCTACATTGAGAGACTCATTAAATGTAGGAATAACAACCGCCAAAGTAATCCCTTGATCGGGAATTTTGATAGGCTCGTGGTTAGAACTCATGGTGAATGCGAGATAGTAAATGGGGAGCAAGAATGGCGGGCATAGTATCACCCAGCCAGTAAGATGGCAGAAAATTAAACCACCAACTCTTTAACCCTAGCCTTAGAGAAATTTCCATGACTTACGAAATGATCCAAACCCGAATCGATGCAGACAAAGTGGGCGTTATTACCCTTAATCGACCAAAGCAACTCAATGCACTCAATGAGCAACTCATGACTGAGTTAGGTGCCGCACTCCAAGAGTTTGACGAAAACCAAGCTATCGGATGCATGGTCATAACTGGTAGCGAAAAAGCTTTCGCCGCTGGTGCAGATATTGGTGCCATGGCCACCTACAACTTTGCTGATGTGTATGTGCATGACTACATCACTCGTAACTGGGAGCTTATTCGTTCCGTACGTAAACCCGTGATAGCCGCAGTCAGTGGTTTTGCATTGGGTGGCGGTTGTGAGTTGGCCATGATGTGCGACTTCATCATCGCTGCCGACAATGCCAAGTTTGGTCAGCCTGAAATTAAGCTTGGCATCATTCCTGGAGCAGGTGGCACCCAAAGGCTGCCGCGTGCTGTTGGTAAGTCTAAGGCTATGGATTTGGCCTTGACAGGACGCATGATGGACGCCCATGAGGCAGAAAAATCTGGCTTAGTCAGTCGCGTTGTGCCATTGGATAAATTAATGGAAGAAACCATGGCCGCCGCTTTGATGATATGCAGCTACTCACAAATTGCTACTCGCGCAGCAAAAGAGTCAGTAAACCGTGCGTTTGAAAGTGGTCTGTCCGATGGCGTTATGTTTGAACGCCGTCTTTTCCATGCTTTGTTTGCGACGCAAGATCAAAAAGAAGGAATGGATGCATTTGTCAACAAAAGGCCTGCTGCTTTTGTGAACAAATAGATATTTGTTTATTTATATCTAGGCTTTCGCTAACCCCCATTTCGAGAATTAAGCCTTAACTTGATTTAAATCAATCAAACGGGGTCGGCTAAGGCAATTAGCGTAATACTGAGCGCATACTGAAGCTTTATGAATGCGAGGTGTAATTTCAGTACTAAAAAAAGTTGCCTGGTTTTAGCGATGCTGGGATTTAGCGTGCTCATATGCTCTGCAACCCCTCAGGAACTATTAAAGGGATATGAGGTTCAGTCTAGCAAGGCATCCTCCGCTCGGGGCGAGAAATTCTTTACTACCAAACATGGCAAAGAGTGGAGTTGTGCCTCATGTCATGAGAATCCTCCCAACCAACTCACAAAACATATCGTTACCGGCAAGGCCATTAAACCTCTGTCGCCGAATTCCAATCCAGAACGATTTGTAGACCAGGTCAAGGTAGAAAAATGGTTTAGGCGTAACTGCAATGATGTGCTGTCTCGTGAATGTACTGCGCAAGAAAAAGCAGATGTGCTTTATTGGCTTATGACGGTTAAATAAGGTTCTTATGAAGCATTACTTTTTACTGCTGTTGGCTTTATTGGCAGTACCTGTTGATGCAACAAAAATCACCATGCCATCGGATGCGCCTACATCTTATGAGAGCGAATGCGGTAGTTGCCACATGGCATACCCACCAGGATTGTTGGGTCAGAAAAATTGGCAGCACATCATGTCTGGACTCAATAAGCACTTTGGTACAGATGCCAGTAGTGACTCAAAAACACAAACTGATATAGCGCAAT
>JAGWXI010000018.1 GCA_018969975.1 Burkholderiales bacterium | reverse complement strand
GTCTTAACTGATGCTTTGTTTCGCGAAATCAGCGGACTAGAGTCTGCCAGCACGATGGGATTCGTTTGGACGATTTCGAGTTCAACAGCAACAGAGAGTGCTAACAACATCCAAAAGGGCGTACCCACCGTTTTCTTAGACCAGATACAAGACGCAGGAAACGTGGGTTCGATCTTGCGCAGCGCCAGTGCATTTGGCTTCACACAGGTCTTGGCGCGCAAAGGTACTGCGGCGCTTTGGTCGCCCAAAGTGTTGCGCGCAGCCATGGGTGCGCATTTCGGTTTGCATTTGGTCGAAGGGGTAGAGCCTGAGCAGTTGGTCGATCTGCAAATCGCTTGGCTTTCGACCAGTTCCCACCAAGGTCCGTTTTTGCACACTTTGGGTGCCAAAAACGTGCTGCCAAGCCTCTGCGGTTGGATTTTCGGCCACGAAGGGCAGGGTGTTTCGCCTGAGGCGGCCCAATTGGCCAGCATGACGGTGCGAATCGCCCAACCTGGGGGCGAAGAGTCGCTCAATGTGGCTTCGGCGGCGGCCATTTGTATGCACGCCAGTGCTACGGGGGGTAGGGCTTAAAAGGCCGTCAGATATAATGGGTGGCTTTTCACCTACAACCTGTACGTCCCAGCTTCCTACTAGGCCAATCCCTCACAAAAGCAGCCCCCAAACGAGCCCCTAGCTCGAGTAAGTGCTGAGGCGTACCCGAACAAAACCGGAGAACCCAGTGCTTTTGTCTCTTCAGGGAAAATTCCCTCCCGCCATCTTGGCGCTCGCAGACGGCACGGTCTTTGTTGGCAATTCAATCGGCGCAGTGGGCGCCACATCTGGCGAGGTGGTTTTCAATACCTCCATCACGGGCTACCAAGAAATCCTGACGGACCCCAGTTATTGCCAGCAAATCGTCACGCTTACCTATCCACACATCGGCAACTACGGCACCAACGCAGAAGATGCGGAATCTACCCAAGTCCATGCGGCGGGATTGATCATCCATGACCTGCCTTTGATCGCCAGCAACTTCCGCTCGCAGTCTGATCTCTCGAGCTACTTGATCGCCAACAAAACGCTAGCCATTGCCAATATCGATACCCGCCAATTGACCCGCTTGCTGCGTAGCAAGGGCTCTCAAAACGGCGCGATTTTGGGATTGGCTGCAGGCCAAACAATCACCGACGATTTGATCGCCCAAGCCAAAGCCTTGGCGCTCAAAGCCCCTAGCATGGCGGGCTTGGATTTGGCGCAAAAAGTCACGGTGCAAAAGCCGTATGACTGGACCCAAACCGAATGGGCCTTGGGCTCTGGATACGGCAAAGCAAGCAACACCAAGTTCCATGTGGTGGCTTTTGACTTCGGTGTCAAACACAACATCTTGCGCATGCTCGCTGAGCGTGGTTGCCAAGTGACAGTGGTGCCTGCCAAAACTTCTGCGACCAACGCTTTGGCCTTGAAGCCCGACGGCATTTTTCTCTCCAACGGCCCGGGCGACCCCGAGCCTTGTAGCTATGCGATAGAGGCCGCCGCCGCTTTGATCGACAAAGGCATCCCTACCTTTGGTATTTGCCTTGGACACCAAATCATGGCCTTGGCTAGCGGTGCCAAAACTTTCAAGATGAAATTTGGCCACCACGGCGCCAACCATCCTGTTAAAGATTTGGATTCGGGACGCGTATCCATCACCAGCCAAAACCATGGTTTTGCGGTGGACGAAAAATCTCTGCCTGCCAACTTGCGCGCCACCCATGTGTCGCTGTTTGACGGAACCATTCAAGGATTGCAGCGCACCGACAAACCTGCGTTTTGCTTCCAGGGGCACCCTGAGGCATCGCCCGGCCCCCAAGATATCTCTTACCTTTTTGACCGCTTCATCCATGCGATGGAGACACACTGATGCCAAAGCGTTTAGACCTGAAAAGTATTTTGATCATCGGGGCAGGCCCCATCGTGATTGGCCAAGCTTGCGAGTTCGATTATTCGGGTGTGCAAGCCTGCAAGGCCTTACGCGAAGAAGGCTACAAAGTCATTCTGATCAACAGCAACCCTGCGACGATCATGACCGACCCTGCCACGGCAGATGTCACCTACATCGAGCCGATCACGTGGCAAACGGTTGAGAAGATCATCGCCAAAGAGCGCCCCGATGCGATATTGCCGACCATGGGCGGACAAACCGCTCTCAACTGCGCCTTGGACTTGTGGCGTAACGGCGTGCTCGACAAATACAAAGTCGAGTTGATTGGCGCTACGCCAGAAGCCATCGACAAAGCTGAAGACCGTCTGAAGTTCAAAGACGCGATGACCAAAATTGGTCTGGGTTCGGCCCGTTCTGGTATCGCCCACAGCATGGAAGAAGCTTGGGATGTGCAACGCACCGTCGGATTTCCCACTGTCATTCGCCCCAGTTTCACATTGGGCGGCACGGGTGGCGGCATCGCCTACAACCCCGAAGAATTCGAGACGATTTGCAAGCGCGGACTAGAAGCCTCCCCCACCAACGAGTTGCTGATCGAAGAATCTTTACTCGGATGGAAAGAGTACGAGATGGAAGTTGTGCGCGACAAAGCCGACAACTGCATCATCATCTGCTCGATCGAAAACTTGGACCCGATGGGCGTGCATACCGGCGACTCCATCACTGTTGCTCCGGCCCAAACGCTCACCGACAAGGAATACCAAATCATGCGCAATGCCTCGTTGGCGGTGTTGCGTGAAATTGGCGTCGACACTGGCGGCTCCAACGTGCAGTTCTCGGTCAATCCCCAAGACGGCCGCATGATCGTGATCGAGATGAACCCACGCGTTTCGCGTTCTTCTGCCTTGGCGTCTAAAGCAACAGGATTTCCGATTGCCAAAGTGGCCGCCAAGTTGGCAATTGGCTATACCTTGGACGAGCTACGTAACGAAATTACGGGCGGCGCCACGCCTTCGAGTTTTGAGCCGAGTATTGACTACGTGGTTACCAAGATTCCACGTTTCGCGTTCGAGAAATTCCCTACGGCTGATAGCCGTCTGACCACCCAAATGAAATCGGTCGGCGAAGTGATGGCGATTGGCCGCACTTTCCAAGAGTCGTTCCAAAAAGCCCTGCGCGGCTTGGAAGTTGGCGTAGACGGTTTGAACGAAAAAACCCAAGACCGCGAAGTGCTCGAGAAAGAACTTGGCGAGCCTGGCCCCGACCGTATTTGGTATGTCGGCGACGCCTTCGGCCAAGGCATGAGCGTGGACGAAGTCTTTGCCCTGACCAAAATCGACCCTTGGTTCTTGGTGCAAATTGAAGAGATTGTCAAAATCGAGTTGGAGTTAGAAACTACTTCTCTCGACAAAATTTCTGCGACTGAGTTGCGCGCTCTTAAACGCAAAGGCTTTTCTGACCGCCGTTTGGCCAAGTTGCTCAAAACAACTGAGGCTGCAGTTCGCGCCCAAAGACACGCGGCCAATATCCGCCCAGTCTTCAAGCGGGTGGACACCTGCGCGGCGGAGTTTGCGACCGACACCGCCTACATGTATTCCACCTACGGCGAAGAGTGCGAAGCCCAACCCACTAATAAGAAAAAAATCATGGTGCTCGGTGGTGGGCCCAACCGTATCGGCCAAGGCATCGAGTTTGACTACTGCTGCGTCCATGCTGCCTTGGCGATGCGCGAAGACGGCTACGAGACCATCATGGTCAATTGCAACCCTGAGACTGTGTCGACCGACTACGACACCTCAGACCGCCTGTATTTCGAGCCTTTGACTTTGGAAGATGTTTTAGAAATCGTCGATAAAGAAAAGCCACATGGCGTGATCGTGCAGTACGGCGGCCAAACGCCTTTGAAACTTGCCCTGGGGCTTGAGGCCGCAGGCGTGCCCATCATCGGCACCAGCCCTGACATGATCGATGCGGCGGAAGACCGCGAGCGCTTCCAAAAACTTTTGCACGGTTTGGGCTTGCGCCAACCACCAAACGCCACTGCACGGACGGAAGCAGAAGCTTTGGAAAAAGCGTCTGCCTTGGGCTACCCGTTGGTGGTGCGTCCTAGCTATGTGCTCGGTGGTCGCGCGATGGAAATCGTCCATGAGCAACGCGACCTAGAGCGCTATATGCGCGAGGCTGTGAAGGTTTCGAACGATTCACCGGTGTTGTTGGACCGCTTTTTGAATGACGCCATCGAATGCGACGTCGACTGCTTGCGCGACCCCGAAGGCAAAACCTTTATAGGCGGGGTGATGGAGCATATTGAACAAGCGGGTGTCCATAGCGGTGACTCAGCCTGTTCTTTGCCTCCTTACTCTTTGTCCGCCAAAACCGTGACGGAACTGAAACGCCAGTCCTCAGCCATGGCTGAGGCTTTGAACGTAGTCGGTTTGATGAATGTGCAGTTCGCTATTCAGCATGACCAAGGGCAGGACGTTGTCTACGTGTTGGAAGTCAACCCGCGCGCTTCGCGCACTGTGCCTTTTGTGTCCAAAGCGACGGGTATCCAATTGGCCAAAGTGGCGGCGCGTTGCATGGCGGGTCAATCACTGGCCTCGCAAGGCATTCAAAACGAAGTGACGCCTCCTTATTTCAGTGTGAAAGAGGCCGTGTTCCCGTTTGTGAAATTCCCTGGTGTCGACACCATCTTGGGCCCCGAGATGAAGTCCACCGGCGAGGTGATGGGCGTTGGCAAAACATTTGGCGAAGCTTTTGTGAAAAGCCAATTGGGCGCTGGGACCAAACTTCCACGTCCTAAAAAGCCAGATGGCACATCAACAGGCAAAGTATTTTTATCCGTTAAAAACAATGACAAACCCCGTGTGATCGAGGTGGCGCGTCAGCTAGCTGCCCAAGGCTTTGACCTGGTCGCAACCAAGGGCACGGCTGCCGCCATTCAAGAGGCGGGTGTGGCCTGCGTCACGATCAACAAGGTGGCTGAAGGTCGCCCACACATCGTGGACATGATCAAAAACAACGAAGTGATTTTGGTGATCAACACGGTGGAAGAGCGACGTAATGCGATTGCCGACTCCCGCTATATTCGCACCTCCGCATTGCTCAATCGGGTCACGACTTTCACGACCATCGCTGGCGCTGAAGCGGCTGTCGAGGGGATGAAGTACATGGACAATTTAGGGGTGATCTCTGTCCAAGACATGCATGCGCAACTGAGCGCATAAGAAAGAAATTGATGGCGACTATTCCAATTACCAAACGCGGTGCTGAAAAGCTCAAAGACGAGTTGCACAAACTCAAGACCATCGAGCGTCCTTCTGTGATCAATGCGATTGCCGAAGCACGGGCCCAAGGGGACTTGAGCGAGAACGCCGAATACGATGCAGCCAAAGACCGTCAAGGCTTTATTGAAGGCCGTATCCAAGAGATTGAAGGCAAATTGTCAGCCGCCCAGGTGATTGACCCATCCGAAGTCGATGCTGGAGGCCGTGTGGTTTTTGGCGCGACTGTCGAGCTAGAAGAAGAGACCTCTGGCGAGAAGGTGACTTACCAAATCGTGGGCGAAGACGAAGCCGATCTCAAACTAGGGTTGATCAATATCAGCAGTCCCATTGCCCGTGCTTTGATTGGCAAAGAAGAGGGTGATGTGGCTGTCGTTGTAGCGCCTGGTGGTGAGAAGAGCTACGAGGTGGTGGCGGTTCATTACCGCTAAATTAACCCAGAGTTCGTTTCTTAATCGAGGTCTTTTTGGGCTTAGCCCGTTTGACCTGACCGCCTGATGTCAAACGCTGGTTTCCCAAAACGCGCAAGGTTTTTACCTCTGGTCTTTGACCGCCGCGTTTGCTGTATTTCAAGACTTTCACATCGCGCGGGCCAGGCATACGGTCTTCATTGGGCGTATCGGCTTTTTCAGCGATGGGTCTCCAAAGCACGAAAAGTTTGCCAATATGTTGAATGGGCGCTGCGTTGAGTTGATCGGCCAGCACTGCGAACATTTCTTCGCGTTTGTGGCGGTCGTCTCCCAGGACACGAATTTTGATCAAGCCATGGGCATCGAGCGCCATATTGGCTTCTTTGAGGATGGCGGGTGTGAGTCCGTCGTTGCCGATCATGACCACGGGGTCAAGGTGATGGGCGTCTGATCGGTGTGCCTTGCGTTGTGCAGGCGTGAGTTGTATAGCTGGCATGGCGGTATTATCCGCCCTCGTTACAAGGGTTGCGTTGAAAGTTAAAACACAAAGTAAGAAGGTCAATAAATCGTGGCTCAACGACCATGTCAACGACCCTTATGTCAAATTGGCTAAAAAAGACGGCTATCGGGCGCGCGCCGCCTACAAACTCAAAGAAATCGATGAACAGTTGGGCTTGATCAAGCCTGGTCATTTGGTGGTGGACTTGGGTTCCACTCCTGGCGCATGGAGCCAGTATGTGCGCCGTCGCTTATCGCCCGAGGGTGCGGCGGTCGGCGCATTAAACGGCACCATCATTGCTGTCGACATATTGCCCATGGAACCCGTGGAGGGTGTGCAGTTCATCCACGGCGATTTTCGTGAGCCTAGCGTTTTGGCTCATTTAGAAGCAGCTTTGCAAAATCAAATGGTTGATGTTGTGGTGTCCGATATGGCGCCTAATTTATCTGGTGTTGAATCTGCGGACGCGGCGCGAATTGCTTATTTAGTTGAGCTGGCTCTGGAGTTTTCACAAAAGCACCTCAAAGACAAGGGATCCTTGGTTGTAAAAATGTTCCACGGAAGTGGCTACAGCCAATTAGTGAAATTATTCAAAGAAACCTTCTTTGTGGTCAAACCCATCAAGCCCAAGGCGAGCCGAGATAAGTCAAGCGAAACATTTTTGGTAGGAATAGGCCTAAAACACCGCAATATTGCTAACCCTTGAGCCTGTGTGGCTCTTTTGCAAATAAAGATTTTCCGTGGGTTGAAAGGCCTAAAATGCTACCCATCTACCCATTTGTTCTTTTATCTTTTTTTCGGAGCCCACATTGAATAATCAATGGTTCTCAAAAGTCGCTGTTTGGTTGGTAATCGCATTGGTGCTCTTTACTGTATTCAAACAATTTGAAACCCGTCCCGGTGGAGGCTCTGGATACTTGGGCTATTCCGACTTCTTAGAAGAAGTGCGCGCCAAGCGTATCAAGACCGCTACTATCCAAGAAGGCCAAGGCGGTACTGAAATTGTTGCCACCACCAATGACGATCGCAAAATTAAAACTACTGCTACCTACCTAGACCGCGGTTTGGTGGGGGATTTGATCTCTAATGGCGTGAAATTTGACGTTAAACCCCGCGAAGAAGGGTCTTTATTGATGACCCTGCTAGTGAGCTGGGGGCCCATGTTGCTGTTGATTGGTGTGTGGGTTTATTTCATGCGACAAATGCAAGGCGGAGGTAAAGGTGGCGCATTTAGCTTTGGTAAAAGCAAAGCCCGTATGCTCGATGAGAACAATAACGTAGTTACTTTTGCTGACGTCGCAGGTTGCGATGAGGCCAAAGAGGAAGTTAAGGAAGTGGTGGACTTCTTGAAAGACCCCCAACGGTTCCAAAAGTTGGGTGGACGTATCCCACGTGGTCTTTTACTCGTAGGCCCTCCCGGTACCGGTAAAACGCTCTTGGCTAAAGGCATTGCAGGCGAAGCCAAAGTTCCTTTCTTCAGTATCTCCGGTTCAGACTTCGTAGAAATGTTTGTCGGTGTCGGCGCTGCCCGTGTGCGCGATATGTTTGAAAACGCCAAGAAAAACGCGCCTTGCATTATTTTTATTGACGAGATCGATGCAGTCGGCCGCCAACGTGGCGCTGGCCTTGGTGGCGGAAACGATGAGCGTGAACAAACCTTAAACCAAATGTTGGTCGAGATGGATGGTTTTGAAACCAACCTTGGCGTGATCGTGGTGGCTGCTACCAATCGCCCAGACATCTTGGATTCAGCCTTGTTGCGACCTGGCCGGTTCGATCGTCAGGTTTACGTTACCTTGCCAGACATTCGTGGCCGTGAGCAAATCTTGAATGTGCACATGCGCAAAGTTCCAATCGGACAAGATGTTTCTTCCAGCGTGATTGCGCGTGGTACGCCTGGTATGAGCGGGGCTGATTTAGCCAATCTTTGTAACGAAGCCGCTTTGATGGCTGCGCGTCGTAATGCGCGAGTGGTCGAAATGGTTGATTTTGAAAAGGCCAAAGACAAAATCTTGATGGGACCAGAGCGTAAGAGTATGGTGATGCCCGAAGAAGAGCGTCGTAACACTGCTTACCACGAGTCGGGCCATGCATTGATTGGAAAATTACTGCCTAAGTGCGACCCTGTGCATAAAGTCACTATTATTCCGCGCGGTCGTGCCCTAGGTGTCACTATGAGCCTGCCAGAAAAAGACCGCTACAGCTACGATCGTGATTACATGCTTAACCAAATCAGCATGCTTTTTGGTGGGCGTATCGCTGAAGAAGTTTTTATGAACCAAATGACTACGGGTGCTAGCAACGATTTTGAACGCGCAACTTCCATAGCCCGTGATATGGTGACCCGTTACGGTATGACTGATGCTTTGGGCCCCATGGTGTACGCCGAGAATGAGGGCGAAGTTTTTTTAGGTAGATCTGTTACAAAAACTACCAACATGAGTGAAGCCACCATGCAAAAGGTGGATACGGAAGTACGACGAATCATTGATATGCAATACGCATTGGCTCGCAGGTTGATTGAAGAGAATTCTGACAAGATGCACACCATGGCCAAAGCCTTGTTGGAGTGGGAAACCATCGATAAAGAGCAAATCGACGACATCATGGCAGGCAAAGAACCTCGTCCGCCAAAAGACTGGGTCCCTAAGGCTCCCTCATCAGGATCGGATGGAGGTGGATCGCCTCCCCCAGTCATTGAGCCGGCACCTAACGCTGCTTGATCCCAAAAATTACAACCAACGGGGCGAATGCCCCGTTTTTTGTTGATCGCCTTATGCACTGGACAACCTCGCGTTTTGATATTGACCTCAGTTCGCCCCGCGTAATGGGAATAGTCAATGTCACTCCCGATTCGTTTTCTGATGGAAATTCTTTCCGTGATCTGTCCTCTACTTTGAAACACTGCGAGCTTTTGCTCAAAAAAGGTGCCCATATTTTGGATATCGGCGGTGAGTCCTCAAGACCTGGTGCGCAGTCTATTTCTGTCGAAGAGGAACTACGAAGAGTTTTGCCTGTTGTGAAAGAGGCGGTTCGTTATGACGTACCCCTTTCAATAGATACCTGTAAACCGCAAGTCATGCGAGCGGTATTAGATGCAGGCGCAGACATCATTAACGATATATGGGCGCTAAGGCAGCCAGGGGCGATGGATGTGGTTTCCCAACATTCCCGATGTGGTGTTTGCCTTATGCATATGCATGCTCAACCTCAAGATATGCAAATTCGTCCTATGCAAGGCATGGTTGCTAACGAAGTCTTATATTTTTTGAAAACCCGATTGCAGATCCTCATCGAACAGGGTGTTGATGCACAACGTATTGCTCTTGATCCTGGAATTGGCTTTGGCAAGACGGTAGATCAAAACTTTGAACTGTTAGTGCAGCAAAGACAACTCAACGCGTTGGGACAACCCATTTTGGTTGGCTGGTCCCGTAAATCTTCTTTAGGGGTTGTGACTGGGTGTGAAGTGGACGAACGTCTGGTGCCCAGTGTGGTTGCCGCCATATTGGCCGCTGAACGGGGCGCACGTATTCTGCGTGTTCACGATGTGGAGGCTACTTTGCAGGCGCTCGCAGTGTGGCAACATGCCCAACCGCATTAGTTCTGGACAAGGAAGCAGAGTCCTCAAGGGTGTTGGATGAACTTTTCTGTCGTTTGCGACAATCAAAGAGTTATTACTAAAACAAAAAAGGCTTGGGTAAACATGGTACGGAAATACTTTGGAACTGATGGCATTCGCGGGCGTGTAGGACATTCACCCATCACGGCTGACTTTGTATTGTCCCTAGCACATGCGGTGGGTCGTGTACTCAGGCGCACAGAAGACAAACCAACAGTTTTAATTGGTAAAGATACGCGTATTTCGGGTTATATGTTGGAGTCTGCTTTGGAGTCGGGTTTTAACTCCGCAGGAGTGAATGTTGTTTTGCTAGGGCCTTTGCCAACGCCCGGTGTAGCTTACCTAACAAGGGCACAGCGGGCTAGTTTAGGGGTGGTCATCAGTGCTAGCCACAACCCATTTGACGATAACGGGATCAAGTTTTTCAGCGCACATGGCACCAAGCTCAGCGATGCATGGGAATTGGATGTTGAGGCCGCTTTAGCGCAGCCTCCTGTGTGGGCTGACTCGGTTGACCTAGGCAAAGCCAAGCGACTCGATGATGCGGCTGGACGATATATCGAATTTTGTAAAAGCACTTTCTCCAATGAACTAACACTAAAAGGCCTGAAAGTCGTAGTTGATGCTGCGCATGGCGCCGCTTATCACATCGCGCCAAAAGTGTTCCACGAATTGGGCGCTGAAGTAGTCGCGATCGGTTGCAGTCCCGATGGTTTGAATATCAACCACGAAGTTGGTGCCACGCATCCTGAGGCCTTGGTCAGAGCAGTCAAAGCCCATCGCGCTGATTACGGAATTGCACTAGATGGTGATGCTGACAGATTGCAATTGGTCGATGCCAGCGGCCGACTTTTTAATGGCGATGAATTACTTTACATGTTGGTCGACGACAGATTGCGCCAAGGCGAGAAGCTTCAAGGTGTAGTGGGAACTTTGATGACCAACATGGCTGTTGAGATCGCCATACAAAAACGCGGTATCCCATTTATTCGTAGCAAGGTAGGAGATCGCTACGTTCTGGAAGAGCTTGAAAAACAACAATGGATATTGGGAGGCGAGGGCTCTGGCCATTTGTTGGTCTTAGACAAGCAAACGACCGGAGACGGTTTGGTGAGCGCGTTGCAAGTCTTGCAAACTTGTGTGCGAAGTGGTCATAAGATGGCTGAGTTGTTGTCTGAGGTAACGCTTTATCCTCAAACCCTGATCAATGTGCGTTTACGGCCTGGTCAGCAATGGCTTGACAACCCGCTTACTGCACAAGAGACACAAAAAGTAGAGAGTGAATTAGGGCAGTCAGGCCGCGTATTGATACGTCCCAGTGGCACCGAGCCTTTGGTGCGCGTGATGGTGGAAGCAAGAGACCCAGCCCAAGCGCAATCGTGTGCCCAGAGGATTGCGGCGACATTGCAGTAAAAAATGCTCATATATGGTTACATTAATTTATTTACTACTACCCAAGAATTAATCAAGTAGTCATATTACTGTCACACTACCGCCATACAGTGGTGTTTGTTGTTAACCACTTAAGGACTGACGTGAACACCAAACGCAATTTTGTTAAAACGATCGCAATGACTGCGATAGCTTCGTTGGCAATCGGCTCTGCTTTTGCTGCTGACATCACTGGCGCAGGGGCTACTTTCCCATTCCCCATTTACGCCAAATGGGCTGAAGCTTACAAAGCCTCTACAGGTAACGGTCTTAATTACCAATCGATTGGTTCATCCGGCGGTATTCGCCAAATCAAAGCCAAAACGGTGACATTTGGTGCAACAGATGCGCCTGTATCTGGAGCCGATCTTGACAAGGATGGAATGGTCCAGTTTCCAGCCATCATCGGTGGAACAGTACCCGTTATCAATCTCGACGGATTCAAACCTGGTGAATTACGAATCACTGGCCCTGTTTTGGCAGAGTTGTTCATTGGAACAATTACCAAGTGGAACGACGCTAAATTGGCCGCCTTGAATCCAGGCAAGAAATTACCTGATGCCGAAATCACAGTAGTGCATCGCGCAGATGGTTCCGGAACCACATTCAATTTCACGGACTACCTCTCAACAGTTAGCAAAGAATTCAGTGACAAAGTAGGTAAGGGAGCTGCCGTCAAGTGGCCAGCTGCCACTTCTGTAGGTGGTAAGGGCAATGAGGGCGTAGCAGCTAACGTTAATCGCGTCAAAGGATCTGTGGGTTACGTGGAATACGCCTATGTCAAAAAGAACAATATGAACTACATGCAAATGCTCAACGCAGATGGCAAATATGTTGCGCCTGATGACAAGACCTTCGCATCTGCTGCTGCAGGAGCTGATTGGTTTAGCGTGCCTGGAATGGGTATCTCCATGGTCAATGCCAAAGGTGCAGACAGCTGGCCCATCAGCACAGCATCTTTCATCTTGATGTACAAAGAACCTGTGGATAAAGCAGCATCTGCAGAAGCGCTTAAGTTTTTTGATTGGGCCTTCAAAAATGGTAAAAAAATGGCTGAAGATTTAGACTATGTACCCCTGCCTGACAGATTGACTGATCAGATTCGTAGCCGTGTTTTTTCGCAAATTCAAAAATAATTAACTATTGGCTATCAATCCGTCGGTTGTTTGTTCTTGCCGACGGATTATTTGAGTCCACGTGGAGGTTCTAATGCATTCGCCTATTTCCGAGATGGCCGACGGCCAGCTTGTTAGTAATGACATGGTGGCGGTCGCAAAAAAACAGCGTCTCCAAGATTTCTTTTTTCACAGAGTTACACAAGTATTTTCCTTATTAGTACTAGCTGCACTATTGGGAATCATCATTTCATTATTTATAAATGCTTGGCCTACTTTTCAAAAATTTGGTTTCCAGTTTATTTGGCGCGTTGAGTGGGACATCATCCAACAGGATTTCGGTGCGGCAATCGCCATCGTTGGAACCATAGCGAGTGCATCTATTGCCATGTTGCTAGCAGTACCTTTGGCTTTTGGTATTGCTGTGTTTTTAACTGAGACTTGTCCAGTATGGTTGAGAAGGCCTCTTGGTACTTCTATTGAATTACTGGCGGCAGTGCCTTCAATCATCTACGGCATGTTTGGTTTGTTTGTCTTCGCTCCGCTATTTGCTGACTACATCCAGATGCCCCTCAAACAACTCCTAGGTGGTATGCCTATCGTGGGGTTTTTATTTGGTGGAGCAACTAACGGGATGGGAATATTGGCTGCTGGAATCGTTTTGGCTTTTATGGTGTTGCCATTTGTGGCTGCTGTGATGCGCGATGTGTTTGAAATAACTCCAGCGATCTTGCGCGAATCTGCTTACGGATTGGGTTGCACCACCTGGGAGGTTGTTAGAAAAGTCGTACTTCCCTACACCCAGAAAGGTGTCATCGGGGGCATTATGTTGGGACTAGGGCGCGCATTGGGCGAGACCATGGCGGTAACCTTTGTCATAGGTAACGCCAACCGAATGCCGACATCCTTGTTCTCTCCAGGCACCTCGATTGCGTCGGTTTTGGCAAATGAATTTGGCGAAGCGGAAGGCTTTCATTTCTCTACGCTATTTGCCCTCGGGTTTTTATTGTTTGTTATTACTTTTATTGTTCTTGCTGCTGCAAAAGCCATGATTATTCGGGCTGAAAAAGCCAAAGGTACCTGAAAGAAATCCATGCAAAACAATACTGCTCTCTATAGAAAAAGACGTATATCAAGCACCGTCGGCTTGGCGCTTTCCATGTCTGCAATGGCCATTGGTTTAGCGGTCTTGATCTGGATTCTTTACGTCCTATTTTTAAACGGCTTGTCCGCAATCGATTTAAATCTATTCACCCATGACACGCCTGCACCCGGAACAGAGGGGGGTGGTTTGCGCAACGCGGTTGTTGGGAGCTTGATGATTGTTTCTCTGACAGTACTTGTCTCTACCCCCGTCGGTATATTGGCAGGAATCTACCTTACAGAGTTTGGTGATGAAAGCAAGACTGCAGAATTAACTCGCTTTGTGACAGACATCATGTTGTCAGCCCCTTCAATTGTTTTGGGTTTATTTGTCTACGCAATTGCAGTTGCCACAGTGGGTAATTTTTCGGGATATGCAGGAAGCTTGGCTTTGTCATTGATTGCAATTCCTGTTGTGATGCGTACTACAGAGAATATGTTGCGTTTAGTTCCCGGCAGTTTGCGTGAGGCCGCTTTTGCTCTAGGGGCCCCGCGCTGGAAAGTTTCAACCATGGTTTCTTTGCGCGCAGCCAAAAGCGGTGTGATCACTGGAATTTTGTTGGCAATAGCGCGTATAAGCGGAGAGACGGCTCCCTTGCTTTTTACTGCCTTGAACAATCAGTTTTTCAGCACAAATATGGGTGCGCCCATGGCAAATTTACCCGTTGTAATTTTCCAATTCGCCATGAGTCCTTATGACAACTGGGTTCGCCTAGCCTGGGCTGGTGCCTTACTCATCACCATGACGGTTTTATTTTTGAACATCTTGGCGCGTGTTGTTTTTAGAAGCAAAGTGCAATAGCTCTTTTCTAAATTTGAATCAAATATATTGGAATCTATATGAATCAATCTACTGCAATCAAGAATGCTGTTGAAGTTAAAAATCTCAATTTCTTTTATGGAAAATTTCAAGGTCTCAAGAACGTATCTATCAATATCGCAGAACGTAAAGTAACGGCATTTATTGGCCCATCTGGTTGCGGTAAATCAACCTTGCTTCGAACCCTCAACCGTATGTATAGCCTTTATCCAGGGCAACGCGCAGAGGGTGAAATTAATTTATATGGTCAAAACATTTTAGATAAAAACCAAGATCTCAACCTCCTTCGCGCTCGGGTTGGTATGGTGTTTCAAAAGCCAACGCCTTTTCCTATGACGATCTATGAAAACATTGCTTTTGGTGTTCGTTTGTATGAGAGTTTGAGCGACAACGACATGGATGACCGTGTTGAATGGGCCCTGACTAAGGCCGCACTTTGGGGCGAAGTCAAAGACAAGCTAGGTCAAAATGGTCTTTCATTATCCGGTGGTCAGCAACAGCGTTTGTGTATTGCAAGAAGCGTAGCTGTGAAGCCTTCCGTACTTTTATTGGATGAACCTACCTCGGCGCTGGACCCGATATCAACTGGCAAAGTAGAAGAGCTAGTCAATGAACTCAAGTCCGATTACACCATCGCTATCGTTACCCACAATATGCAACAGGCTGCACGCGTGAGTGACTTTACTGGGTACATGTACCTTGGCGAGTTAGTTGAGTTTGGTGAAACAGAGCAGATTTTTTTCAAACCCACTAAAACTGCTACTGAAGATTACATTACCGGCCGTTTTGGCTAAATAGAGAGAAAACAACATGTCTGATAAACATTTATCCTCACAATTTGATGCTGAGCTCAATCAAATCTCGACTAACGTTATGGAAATTGGTGGCTTAGTCGAATCACAAATTCGACAAGCTATCTATGCACTTTCTAACTTTAGTCTAGAGGTGGCTGATGATGTACTGGTCACAGAGAACCGGGTCAACTCTTTAGAAGTCGAAATCGACCGAGAAATTGCCTCTGTGATTAGCCGGCGACAACCTACTGCCAGAGATTTACGCTTATTGGTTGCGATGTCTAAAACCACTGCCAATTTGGAACGTGTAGGAGATGAAGCCGCAAAAATTGCGCGTATGGTCAAGTCGATTATTGATGGTATTGCCCCTCGTGCGCTGCCTTCCTCCGATTTGCGCATTTGCGGCGAACTTGCCTCGGGTTTGTTGCGTAAAGCACTGGATGCATTTGCGCGTTTAGACGTTCCAACTGCTGTTTCAATCTTGCGCGAAGACGATTTGATTGACCAAGAGTTTGATGGCTTTGTTCGTAAACTCATTACTTACATGATGGAGGATCCTCGAACAATTTCTGCTAGTTTGGATTTGCTTTTTATCGCTAAGGCCATAGAGCGTATCGGCGACCATTCGAAAAACATCGCTGAATTTATTATCTATATCGTCAAAGGTGAAGACGTTCGCCATACGCCATTGGCTGATATTGAAGCAGCCATGAACAACAGCAAATAATCAATGGCCATGAAAATCCCTCGCGTGCTAGTGGTTGAGGATGAAAAAGCTATTGCAGAATTAATTTCTGTCAATCTACGCCACCATGGCATGTTGGCTGTATTGGCCGAAGATGGCGATTCGGCCCAAGCTGCCATTGATGATGTTCTACCAGATGTGATCCTGCTCGACTGGATGTTGCCTGGCCAAAGCGGCCTATTACTTGCTAAACGCTGGAGAGCCGACCCACGCACCAAACTTACACCTATTTTGATGCTCACTGCACGTGGGGACGAGCCTGACAAAGTTGCTGGGTTGGATGCTGGTGCAGACGACTACATCACCAAGCCTTTTTCTACGCAAGAACTTTTGGCGCGAATCCGAGCAGTTCTGCGCCGACGTGCTCCTGAGCAAGCCAGCGACTTAGTCCGCATCGGCGCTTTGCAACTTGACGGATCTACGCACCGAGTAAGTTTTCAAGACCAACCCCTCAAACTTGGACCTACCGAGTTCAAATTGCTCAACTATTTGATGCACCACGCTGAAAGAGTGCATTCAAGAAGTCAATTACTCGATCGCGTATGGGGTGATCATGTGTTCATAGAGGAACGCACTGTTGACGTTCATGTGAAAAGATTACGAGAAGCCTTAGGCCTCGCAGGTGCTATGGTGGAAACAGTTCGTGGAGTAGGGTATAGACTCACGGCATCTGTTACGCCTGAAGCCTGAGGTTATTGTGTGGTTGGTCGTTTAATAAGTTTATTGATACTGCTTTTTGCTGGCGCCTTTTTTGGATTTTTCTGGGCGCAATCGCAAGCATTACACGCCATGATCTATTTATTGGTTGGAAGCTTGGTTGGCGGCATGTTTTGGTGGTTTTGGGATGCCATTCGAGGAATGCGCGTTGTTTCTTGGCTGCGATCTGGCGACTTAACCGAAATCCCTAACACTTTTGGACTTTGGGGTACGGTTGTTGATAGGACGCGCAGACTTTTAAGGGACCGAGACCGTGCGATCGAATCCAATGCGCAAAAACTCAAAGACTTTTTATCTGCCATACAAGCCTCTCCAAATGGTGTTGTACTGTTAGATGTAAACCATCAAATTGAATGGTGCAACCAAACTGCCGCATACCAGTTGGGCATTCAGCCTGAGCGTGATTTAGCGCAACGTATCGGAAATTTAGTGCGGGATCCTATTTTTTCTGCCTTCATGGCAAGTCCAGCTACAGATGTCCCCATTGTGATCGAAGGAAGAAATAAAAACCCTAGCATCCCACTGCGCATATCTATTCAACGCCACACCTATGGCGAAGGCAAGCATTTATTGATCACCCGTGATGTAACCGTAGTTGAACAAGCTGAAGCAATGCGGCGTGATTTCGTTGCGAATGTGTCGCATGAAATCCGTACGCCACTAACAGTATTGGCTGGATTTGTAGAAACCTTACAAACTTTAAATCTAAGTCCACAAGAGCAAGACAACTATCTCGCTCTGATGGCTACGCAGGCACAAAGAATGCAAAGTTTGGTTGATGACTTACTTACCTTGTCGCGTCTCGAAGGTAGTCCTATGCCAGGTTTTTCAAGCGACATAGCTATCTCGCACCTGTTGGAAGTATGCCAAAGTGAGGCAGACCAACTCTCCAAGATATTATTCAAGGAAAAAATTGCCCAAGTCATTCATTTTCAAAACAATCCACAACTCCACGATCTCCTTTTAATGGGTGAGCCCCACGAGATACGAAGTGCCTTGTCAAATTTGGTGACAAATGCCATTCGCTACACACCGCAAGGAGGGCGTATTGAGGTAGATGCATTTCTTTCAATAGATGGAAGTTTGAATTTACAAGTAAAAGATTCAGGCCCTGGTATTTCCCCTGAACATTTGCCCCGTCTCACGGAGCGGTTTTATCGGGTTGACCGCAGCCGCTCACGTGAATCTGGAGGTACTGGGCTGGGGTTAGCAATTGTTAAACACGTGATGCAACGCCATAGCGGACATCTACAAATCAGTAGTACGCCCGGACAGGGTTCTTGTTTTACGCTTATTTTTCCTCCGACACGCTGTAGAAAAGCTGCATCCGTTTAGTCTGCTTTTCGATAAGCACATATCCAAAGCGCTGGAAATAATATTAAAACTGTGAGTAAGAGTGCAAAGGTACTGGTTTGCCAGAAGGTAATGGGCGAATTGGTGTGTAGCCAAACAATGTTTTCGAATGTCCATAAACCATAGGACACCGCATAACCACCCGCTAACCCAACACCCCATAAGGTGAAGGCATAAGTGAAAAGGGGAAATACTGTAACTTTGTAGCAGCGTAGCGCAAATACACAAAAAACTTGCAATGCGTCTGCAATTTGGTAGCAAGCCAACCAGTAAATTAACGCAACGGCGAGTTCAGTTATTGCAGGGGATTGGGTATAGAAAAGGACTACATCTCTTTGAAAAAATATCAGGATCAGACTCAAAAAAGATGCCGAGATAATGACTAATGTCAAACCATCACGTAACGCTTTTCTGACATTTTGAATGCGATTTGCGCCCAACCAGTAACTCACTCTTGCACTGCATGCGATAGAGAGTGAAAGCGGAACCATATAAAGTAAAGCAGCCAATGAAGCGGTGATTTGGTGGCTCGCAGAAGCGATTACACCTTGGCGAGCGATAAACAATGCCATCAGGGTGAAAGAAGTAACCTCCACACCAATTGCAAGTCCACTTGGTATTCCAAGTTTTAAAAATTGCATTAGCACTGAAAAATTTGGTGCCTCCAAAGCGCGCCAAAAGGCGTAGGGCTTGTAGAAGTTTTGAAAGCGAATCAATAAGATTGCAAATGCCACCATGGCGAAATTGACAACCAAGGTGGCCCACGCGCATCCAACTAGGCCCATAGGATCGAAAATATCCGGAATTCCTAAGACCAGCAAAATGGATAAAGGTATCTTGCATATCAAACCAAATACTTGCACCAACGTGACGGACCGTGGCCTGCCAAGCCCTTGATTCAAGGTGCCAAACAACCTAAATAAAAGCGAAGCAGGCAAACCAAACGCAACGACTGTGAGGTAGTCATGTATTTCGGCTTGTAGGTGTTGTGGAACTTGCGCCCAATTTAATAACGTGGCTGGGTTTAACAAAATGACCATACCAACGGCTGATGTCAACAGCACGATATAGAGGGCTTGCCTTACAGATTGGCCTATCGCCGTGTATTTCTTTGCACCTTGAAGTTCAGCCCAAATAGGAAGTAGCGCTTGAACGATACCCATGAGGGCCACATGTACCGATATATAAGTTGCAGAACCTACCGATAACGCCGCTAAGGCGGTATCTGCATAATGCGCAGCAACAATAGTGTCAGTAATGCCAAAAGCCATCACTGCTAATTGCCCGACCAAGATGGTTCCTGCATTGCGCAAGATATGAATGCGCTCTGTCATGATTTATTTCAACCGTCGCACGTACATCGTGACATCTTCATTTTTATTAGCTGGACGCTTGATGGTTTCTATGCGCCGCCATTCATTGATATGGGCTACTTGTGCTAGCTCAGGGCGTGAATCGTTATCGACCAATAGCCAACGGCATGACGCATTTTGTGGCGAATCAGCGTTGTCTAAGGGCTTTATTTCAAAGCCACCGTAGTAGTGAAATGCAGTCATTTGCCCCACATTGAGACCATAGGTCATCATGCACCCAGGGGAAGTGACGTCTTGTATTTTCATGGTTTGTTCAATTTGCTTTACCCAAGGTACATAGCTTCGCGCATAGTCTAGGAGTGGAAGCCACAAACTCATTAACAATAACCAACACAGCGCAGCACCCCCCGAGGGCAAGACCAAACTCTTCCAAATGGCTTGGCGATGTCTGCCAACACGCCATTTCACCAACCAAGCCCAAACAGCTGTTGCAATGAGTGCAAAGACAAATGCCAATGGGCTAAAACTTGGAATAAATCCCGGGGCCAAGCGTGCAACATTAGCGGCAGGCTGGGGTGGCCAGCCTGTTTGCATGGCAATCCAGATAACCCAAATAACAAAGGCACAACCAGTAAAAAAAATAAGGGTGAACCAATCAATAAAAGCCGAGAAACTACGCTTGAATGTGGGAAGTGCAAATGCTGCAAGCGTAGCCATAGGAGGTAGAGCAAGCAGTAGAGTTTGGTTTTCGGTTCGAGTCATTAAAGCTACGGAGATAGCAAGTGCCAGGAACCAAAGGGGCAAAATCAGGTGGCGACTCCAATTCCACGACAGCCATTGACGCCGCCACTGCCACAAAGTCCACAACACCAACGGCCAGACTGGCCACAAGAACCACACCAATAAGTCGATGAGGCCTCGCCAAGCTTTCCAATCCCTAGAGATAGCTACCAAACGCCAATGAAACAACCCAAAATAATTGGCAATAAATGCTACGGCAGCAGCGGATAGGAGAAGAGCGTATGCATAAATTTGAAACGATCTATGGCTTGATTCTTCTTTATCAAAAAAGATTATCAAGCCTATGCCCGTCGCTAAAAGTGCACAGAGGGTGGGGGCACCACTCAGACTCAAACCCATCAAGGCGATAACTAAGGCAATGGTGCTTTTTATTGGGTGAAACGGCAGGGCAGAGGCACCCAGAAAGGCAAATGCAAAAAATGACATTTGCATCAGAATCGGCGTAGCTTCGTGAGAAAGCAAGGCTAGGCCCAGAGTAGCAATTAGAGCCAAGGCGGCAGAGTCTGCAATCGTTCTTGCGTAGTCTTTCGGTTTTGCTTCCCCTCCAAAAGCAAATGCGACTGGTTGAGCGCGCGCTCCTAGTCCTAAGTAATAAGTTGCTTGCCAAGTGCTCAGAAATGCCAGTGCAAGCAAGGCCGCAAAAGGAATGCGTGCAGCAAAGCCGGCAGACATCCAACTAGGTGCAAGGCCAATAGCCCAAGCACCTATCCAATAAGATAAAGGTGCATCCAATGGCAAGGTTTGTTCCCACACAGTAGGGTGTAACCAATTGCTGCTGCCTTTGGCTAAGGCCAACATTTGCCCAAAAACTTGAAGTTCTTCACCTTTCCATGGCTCTCTTCCAACGAGTCCTGGAACTAAATAGGCCAAGCAAAACAAGCATAGTGCTATGCGAGGTAATGGCCTGACAGCATTTTGTGCAACGATGGCGGGCGTGGGATCGTGGGACTTAGTCAAAGAAATTAATGAGTGATGCAATCAAAGCCATAAAAGAAAAAGGCAGCACCGAAAACGGGCTGCCCTTTGAGGAGGAGGTGCGAGGGCTTACTTGGCAGCCGTTTTACCGTATTTGTTGCGAAAGCGCTCCACACGTCCACCCATGTTGTCCACTGATTTTTGTGTACCGGTGTAGAAAGGATGCGTCTCACTGGTTGTATCCAATTTGTAGAGGGGTAACTCGCGACCATCGTCCATTTTGACGGTTTCTTTTGTATTGGCGCAAGAGCGCGTTACAAATTTAAAACCGTTGGACATATCTACAAAGCAAACTTCGCGGTAGTCTGGGTGAATTCCTTCTTTCATGTTCTGATCCTTATCAACTGTGCCAGCCACGTAAGACAATTCCAACGCACTTAACAACAAAGCCTTGGATTATGCCATAAACGGCCTTGCGTATTGCAATACGCCCAAGGCAAACCAAAGACTGAGGACCCCCATCAGGGTTGAAATCGTCACCAGACCAGCGACCAGTGAACCGTCATACCCCATACGATTAGCTAATACGTAGCAACTCGAGGCGGTTGGTAGAGCAGAAAAAGCCAGTAATACGCTTGTTTGAAGAGGATCTAAATCAAATAAGAGGGCAAAACACCAACCTAAGACTGGGCTGATGACGTGTCGAATCATCAGAACAGAGCTACCAAGTGTCTTGGCTTTTTGTAAACGACCCAATTCCATGCCAGCACCTGCAGCCATCAGGCCTAGGGTGACTGATGCTGATCCAACGCGTTGCAAAGTTGGAACTGACCACTCTGGGATGTACAGACCTAAAACATTGGCAGTCAATCCGAAGACCGTTGCCAAAATAAGTGGATTGCGAATTAATTCAGCTAGAAATCCTCGTTCACCATGTTTTGCCATAGGCCAAACGGACGCAATATTTAATAGGGGTATACATACACCGATCAAAACTGCCATCAAAACAAGCCCTTGGGGCCCACCTATGCGCTCAGTCACTGCTAGTGCAATATAAGAATTAAATCTAAAAGCAATTTGTACGGTACACGCATGCATGCGTGTGTCTAGGTGGCGGCTCAAAACTGGCAGGTGGGGCAAACCATAGGCCAAGGCAATGCCACAAAACCCCAGTAACACGCCTGCTTGAAGAAAATGCGAAAGGCTAGAGAGCGAAAGCGGGGTTCTAGCGATGGTGGTGAACAATAAAACAGGAAATAAAAAGTAATAAACTAAATTTTCAATCTGCGACCACAAAGCCCGGTTAAGGGGCGTGAAGCGACAAAGAAAATAACCGCACAATATGAGCGAAAAGTCAGGTGCAAGAAGAGGTAAATAGTCCATACGCAAGAATACTTTGGCTTTGGTTGTAGTGGATTCTGCGTTTACAGTTATGTCTGATAGCGCGCGATGCGTAATTTATCAATCTAGGAGTTTGAAAATGATAAAAAGTGTTTTGAGCGGTTTGATTTTAAGTTCAGTTTTTCATTTTGCTTATGCGCAGGGCTACCCCACTAAAGCCATTCAGTTGCAAGTCCCATTCGCACCGGGCGGTACTACGGACATCATTGCGAGAACTATTGCAGAGCCCTTAAGTAAAGCCTTAGGGCAAAGCGTGCTTGTAGTCAATAAAGCGGGTGGTGGCGGTGTTGTAGGTGCAACTGAGACAGCCAAGGCTGCGCCAGATGGCTATTCGCTGGGCATGGCAACTGTTTCAACATCTGCAGCCAACCCTGCTATCAACCCCAAGATTCCCTATAACGTACTCACGGATTTCACTGCCATCATCAACATCGCGGCGACTCCCAACATCATTGCAGTTCACCCTTCTTTTCCGGCAAAAGACTTTAAGAGTTTCGTCACCGAGATAAAGAAATCTCCAGGTCGATACTCTTATTCTTCATCGGGCACTGGTGGCATTGGTCATTTGCAAATGGAGTTGTTCAAAAGCTTAAGTGCGACTTTCATAACGCACATTCCCTACCGTGGTGCTGGCCCTGCGCTCAACGATACGGTGGCTGGGCAAGTACCTATGATTTTCGATAATCTACCTTCAGCATTGCCATTTATAAAAGATAACCGGCTTGTCCCCATCGTTGTAGCTGCACCCCAACGCTTGGCCGTATTGCCACATGTGCCGACATTCAAAGAGGTGGGTTTAGAGCCAGTCAACCGCATGGCTTATTACGGGATTTTTGGCCCTAAAGGTTTACCCAAAGATGTCGTAGATAAAGTCAATGCAGGGGTTCGAAAGGCCTTGGAAGATCCCGCTGTTCGCAAGCGTATTGAAGACACGGGCTCTCTCATCATCGCAAATACGCCTGAGCAATTTGCAGCGCAAATGAAAGCGGAGTTCGAGGTATATAAAAAAGTAGTGACAGAGCAAAAATTAACACTTGATTGAAATAACTTCTATTTCTCTGTGGCTTTATCACATGCTTTTGACCCTTGCATCGATACCTTTATTGATGCACTTTGGCTGGAAGATGGCTTGGCAAAAAATTCCTTGGCTGCCTATAGACGTGATTTGCAACTCTTTGATTTTTGGTTGTCACAACAAGTAGCTACTACCTCAGGCTCCCGTGCTGGGCAGTTGTTATTAGCAAATGAGACCGACTTACACGACTACTTTGCGAGTCGGCATGCGACGACTAAAGCAACATCCGCTAATCGGCGATTGACGGTACTGAAACGTTTTTATCGTTGGGCATTACGGGAGCGATTGCGAAACGACGATCCCACGCTCAAAATGCTCTCTGCTAAACAAGCGATGCGTGTTCCCAAATCCTTAACCGAGAAGCAAATCGAGAACTTGCTTTTGGCACCTAACGTCAAAACACCTTTAGGCGTAAGAGACCGTACGATGTTGGAGTTGATGTATGCCAGTGGTTTGCGGGTGAGTGAGTTGGTCAATCTCAAAGTCTTTCACGTTAGTCTCAACGAGGGCATCTTGCGTGTGATGGGTAAAGGCAGTAAAGAGCGGTTGGTGCCATTTGGCCAAGTGGCAGCTCAATGGTTAGATCAGTATTTAAGTCAATCTCGACTATCGTTACTCGGTCAGCACCAAAGTGAAGATTTATTCATCACTGTGCGGGGTAAACATAGCGGAGAGGCGATGACGCGAGTGATGTTTTGGCAATTGATTAAACGCTATGCGCTCTTGGCAGATATTCAAGTCCCGATATCGCCTCACACGCTACGGCATGCATTTGCTACCCATTTATTGAACCATGGCGCTGATTTGCGGGCTGTACAAATGTTGCTCGGCCACGCAGATATTTCCACAACAACGATTTACACCCATATTGCGCGTGAGAGACTTAAAACCTTGCATGCAATGCACCATCCACGCGGATGAGTCAGCTTTACGAAGATCTCAGTTGATGATTAGCCCAACAAATAATTAAGTTCAACCTCAGAAAAACCAGCACGACGGCGCGCTTCGGTATTAAAGGGCGGTTTATGTTTCGGCGCATCATATTGCAGCACCAATTGGGGATACAACGCAACCGGGTCCAGTTCGCGTTCTTGGCACAACCATCTGTACCAATGGTTGCCAATGGCAACATGCCCGACTTCATCGCGCAAGATGATGTCCAAAATTTCTACTGCACGCTTGGCCGCAGGCGTGCCTACTTTAAGCAGTTTGGCTTGTATGAGTGGGGTAGCGTCGAGTCCTCTGGCTTCTAAGGTTCTTGGGACAAGAGCCATTCGGGCCAGTACGTCTTGAGCAGTTCGCTCGCACATCTGCCATAAGCCATCATGGGCATCAAAGTCGCCGTACGAATAGCCCAAGCTTTGAAGATGTGTGTGAAGCAAAGCAAAGTGTTGTGATTCCTCATAGGCGACTCGCAACCAATCGTTGTAATAAGCTTGCGGCATGCCATCAAAGCGCCAAACAGCATCTAGCGCCAAATTGATTGCATTGAATTCAATATGGCACACAGCATGCAAAAGTGACGCCAAGCCCTCGGATGTATAGGGTGTTCTTGATGGAACTTTTTTGGCATCAATCAAACGCGGCAGTGCAGGCCGGCCTGGCATCGCTTGACTGCCAAAAGACTCTAAAGATTCATCTGCTGTTGGAGTTAATTGGGTATGCGAAGCCCATAAAGTCTTAACAGTGCTTACTTTTTCAATGGGATCATTGATCAAGAATGCATGAAGAGAAGATGGACGTAAGCGCATCTCTACAATTGTAGGGATGCCAAATCAAGTAGGAGATATGCATGGCTGTTTTTCAACTCGACGAACTTGTTCCACAAATTGCAGATTCGGCATGGATTGCAGATAACGCCCAGGTCGTGGGAGATGTGCAAATGGACGCGCATTCAAGTGTTTGGTTTAGTAGTGTTTTGCGTGGTGATTCCGCCAAGATCACGATCGGAGAGGGTAGCAATATCCAAGATGGAAGTGTTTTGCATGCTGATGAAGGCATACCTCTAAAAATAGGTAAAAACGTCTCTGTCGGTCATTTGGTGCAATTGCATGGTTGCACCATTGGCGATGAGTCATTGATTGGCATTGGCGCTATCGTCTTAAATAAAGCCAAGATTGGCAAAAACTGCCTTGTGGGTGCTGGTGCTTTGGTTACTGAGGGCAAAGAGTTTCCAGATGGCTCCATGATTATTGGCAGTCCTGCCAAAGTGGTGCGTGAATTAACGCCAGATCAAATAGATGGTTTGCGAAAAATTGCACAGCACTATGTTGATAACGCAAAGCGCTTTAAAGCGGGTCTGAAAAAACTAACTTGATGTCGCAACTGCATAAATTTTTGTTTGAAGGTTTGCCTGTTCGAGGCATATTGGTTCAACTCACTGACGTATGGCAAGACATATTAAAGCGCCGTGCTGCTAATCAAGAGACTGGATCCTATCCAGAGCCAGTGCGTCATTTGTTGGGTGAAATGGCAGCGGCTGCTGTCTTGATGCAATCCAATATCAAATTCAACGGTGCATTGGTCATGCAAATATTAGGCGATGGCCCTTTGAAGTTGGCGGTTGTGGAGGTGCAACCTGATCTGCGTATGCGCGCTACTGCAAAAGTTGTGGGAAATTTTGCCGACGCTAAAACTTTGTCAGAAATGGTCAACGTGAAAAATGAAGGGCGTTGCGTCATTACGCTAGACCCCCTCAACAAGTTACCGGGGCAACAGCCCTACCAAGGCGTTGTACCGCTGTTTGATGACCATCGAAAGAAGTTGGATAAGTTCAGCGATGTACTGCAACACTACATGCTGCAGAGTGAGCAACTAGATACGACCTTGGTTTTAGCGGCAGACGATCAATCAGCTGCTGGGCTTTTAATCCAGCGTTTACCCATCAAGGGAGAGGCTAACCTCGCTGCCAAAGCGAGCATGGCAGATGAAGACGAGATTGGTCGTAACGAAGACTACAACCGTATTTCTATCTTGGCCGCTAGTTTGAAAAGTCAAGAGTTGTTGCAGTTGGATGCCGATACGATTTTGCGGCGACTATTTTGGGAAGAAAACCTCAGACGTTTAGAAACCCTGGTACCTAGTTTTGCCTGCTCTTGTAGCCGAGAACGCGTTAGCAACATGATTCGAAGCTTAGGCGCAGAGGAAGTGGAGGGTATTTTGGCTGAACGCCAAAACGTCGAGGTGGGCTGCGACTTTTGCGGTCAACAGTACCGATTTGATGCGGTGGATGCCGCGCAAATCTTCACTAGCGTAGACAAGCAGGTGCCCGGTAGTTCAGCGATTCAGTAAATTATTTTTTACCGGTAATCAATTTACTAAAAAGTTGGTGTTCGCAGAGTCCATCGCCACATGTCTCGCACGCCCCAGTCCATCGGACTGGAGCTTCACTGCGCAAAAGGATATGGGCCCATTGAGGTGCCTTCGCAGCTAGACAAAACAATGCGTTTTGTAAACACTGAGAACCTTGTCCGTAAATAACTTGAAACGAAATTCCTCGTGTTTGCAGACTTGCGCGGATTTCTTGGTCTAAAACCAATTGCGATTCGCTAGAAGTAGTCAGATCCAATCCACGTAGCAAGACTACATCATCGTGTTTTATTGATTCGATAGCAGATCGCTCTGCGACCTCTAAGTCAATAGCGCATTTTTCTAAGAAATCTCTCAGCGCCAGCGAGAGTTCGGTCTTATTTGTTAAGGAGGCACCCAGAATGGCAATTTGCAATTTAACGGGCAATTTGCACAAATATTTCGTTTGGTTTGACCATGCCAATTTCAGCGCGGGCGCGTTCTTCCACCATTTCCAAGCCGTCTTTGAGGTCGTGTAATTCAGCACTTAAACGCTCATTAGCAAGCTGAGCGGCTTGGTTATTTTGCTTTTGTTCTTGGAGTTGTTGGCGCAGGCGCATCACATCTGGCAAACTTCCTCGGCCAAACCACAATTGGCCCTGCAGCACGATTAGCAGAGCAATCAAAATTAATTGAACTGGGCGAAGTAATCTGAGCATGTGTCCAGAGAAAGTTGCTGGGGCGAGAGTTTAAAGCGGTTTAGCCCTTGAGGTTGTAAAAAGCTAAACGACCGGGATAGACCGCTACATCGCCTAAGTCTTCCTCAATACGCAAGAGTTGGTTGTATTTAGCCATGCGGTCTGATCGGCTCATCGAGCCGGTTTTGATCTGGCCTGCATTCAAACCCACGGCAATGTCTGCGATGGTCGAGTCTTCGGTTTCACCAGAGCGGTGGCTGATGACAGCCGTATAACCCGCACGCTTGGCCATTTCAATGGCGGCGAAAGTTTCGGTCAAGGTGCCAATTTGGTTGATCTTGATCAGGATGGAATTGGCAATGCCTTTTTCGATACCTTCTTGGAATATTTTGGTGTTCGTCACGAACAAGTCGTCACCCACGATTTGTACTTTTTTCGCCAAGCGGTCGGTCAGAACTTTCCATCCGTCCCAATCGCCTTCGGCCATGCCATCTTCAATGCTGATGATGGGGTATTTGTCGCACCAAGTCGCCAACATGTCGGTCCATTGTTGGGCAGACAGTTGCAAGCCTTCGCCTTCTAAGTGGTATTTACCGTCTTTGTAAAACTCACTGGCCGCGCAATCTAAGCCGATGGCGATTTGCTCGCCTGCGGTGTAGCCTGCAGCAGCAATAGCGTCCAAGATCATCTGGATCGCGGCTTCGTGGTTTGTGACGTTGGGGGCAAAGCCACCTTCATCGCCCACAGCAATGCTCATGCCTTTGTCGTGGATGATTTTTTTCAAGGCATGAAACACTTCCGCGCCATAACGCACGGCTTCTCTGAAATTAGGTGCGCCGACGGGGATGATCATGAACTCTTGCAAGTCCAAATTGTTGTTCGCATGCGCGCCACCATTGATCACGTTCATCATCGGCACGGGCAGTTGGGTTGCATGCATGCCGCCAAAGTAGCGATACAAAGGCAGGCCAGATTCTTCAGCAGCCGCACGGGCTACAGCCATGGACACAGCCAACATGGCGTTGGCACCTAAACGGCTTTTGTTGTCTGTTCCGTCTAAGTCGATCA
Organism: Burkholderiales bacterium; assembly: GCA_018969975.1. Taxonomy (GTDB): domain Bacteria; phylum Pseudomonadota; class Gammaproteobacteria; order Burkholderiales; family Burkholderiaceae_C; genus Limnohabitans. The sequence continues at coordinate 11,827 of JAGWXI010000018.1, read as the reverse complement.
AAGTTTTGTCGAGAAAGGCTTGTTCAGAAGCGTCTAAACCTAAAACGGCTTCTGAAATTTCGGTGTTGATGTGTTCAACGGCTTTCAACACGCCTTTGCCGAGGTAACGATTTTTGTCGCCATCACGCAATTCAATCGCTTCGCGGCTACCGGTGGATGCGCCAGAAGGCACTGCAGCACGCCCCATCGTTCCAGACTCCAGTAACACGTCACATTCCACGGTGGGGTTACCACGGCTGTCCAAAATTTCTCTTGCGACGATGTCTACGATTGCACTCATGGTTTATCTCTCACAGCTAAAGTTAAAAATTAAATACCAAAATTGTTTTCAAGAAAGGCGTGCTTCTTAGTCACGCGGTCAATGTCTTGTAGGGTTTCGAGCAGTGCGCGCATGTGTTTCAAGGGCACTGCATTGGGGCCATCGCTCATGGCCACTGCAGGGTTGGGGTGGGTTTCCATAAACAGTCCTGCAACACCCACAGCAACAGCCGCACGCGCTAAGACCGGCACCATTTCGCGTTGGCCACCGGAGCTGGTGCCTTGACCACCGGGCAACTGCACCGAGTGGGTCGCGTCAAACACCACGGGCGCATTCGTTTCTCGCATGATGCTCAAACTTCGCATGTCAGAGACGAGGTTGTTGTAACCAAAACTCGCGCCACGCTCACAGGCCATGAAGTTGTTGTCGTTCAGGCCCGCTTCACGCGCTGCAGCACGCGCTTTGTCGATAACGTTTTTCATGTCATGCGGCGCCAAGAACTGGCCTTTTTTGATGTTGACGGGTTTGCCAGAACGCGCGACTGCATGGATGAAATCTGTTTGACGGCACAAAAATGCAGGCGTTTGTAAAACGTCGACCACTTGTGCCACATGCGCAATTTCTGATTCGCTGTGCACATCGGTGAGGATGGGAAGTTGGAGTTCACGGCGAACTTTGGCCAAGATCTCCAATCCTTTTTCCATGCCAGGGCCACGAAATGTGGTGCCGCTAGATCGGTTAGCTTTGTCGTAGCTTGACTTGAATATGAAGGGGATACCCAATGCAGAGGTAATTTCTTTCAAAGTACCCGCTGTGTCCATTTGGAGTTGTTCTGACTCCACCACACAAGGGCCTGCGATCAGAAAAAACGGATGCTCTAAGCCCGCATCAAAGCCACACAACTGCATGCTCATGCGACAGCTTTCAAATTGGTGCGTTGTGATTGATGGTCTAACGTTGCTTTGATATAGGCATTGAATAGAGGATGTCCGTCCCACGGCGTTGACTTGAATTCAGGGTGAAACTGCACACCCATAAACCAAGGATGTACCGACTGCGATAACTCCACAATTTCTGTGAGGTGTTCACGTTGTGTGAGTGCAGAAATTACCAAGCCGGCTTTACGCAAGGTGTCTAGGTAATACACATTGGCTTCGTAGCGATGGCGATGGCGCTCGCTCACCACATCACCATAGATTTTGTGCGCCAAAGTACCAGGAGTGACGTTGGAACTTTGTGCCCCCAGCCGCATAGTTCCTCCTAAGTCAGACTGTGCGTTACGTGTTTGGATAGTGCCGTCGGCATCTTTCCATTCGTCGATCAAAGCGATGACCGGGTTAGGCGTGTCGGGATCAAACTCGGTACTGTTGGCAAGCTCAAGGCCAGCGACATGGCGCGCATATTCGATAGTGGCGACTTGCATGCCCAAGCAGATGCCGAGATAGGGCAATTTTTTCTCGCGGGCAAAACGCGCGGCAGCAATTTTTCCTTCAATGCCACGCTTGCCAAATCCGCCAGGTACTAAAACACCGTCAAACTTGGTGAGTTGCGATACGGTGTCCGCGGTGATGGTTTCAGAGTCGATGTAGTGAATATGGACGCGCGCATGGTTTTTCATGCCGGCGTGGCGCAAAGCTTCGTTCAAAGACTTGTAACTGTCGGACAAGTCGACGTACTTGCCCACCATGGCGATGGAGACCTCTTGTTGGGGGTGTTCTACTTCATGGACCAGGGCATCCCAGCGGCTGAGATCTGCAGGTGGCGTGTTGATGTGCAGCTTTTCGCAAATCAATCGGTCGAGACCTTGTTCATGCAACATGCGGGGGACTTTGTAAATAGTATCTACGTCCCACATGGAGATAACGCCCCACTCTGCAACGTTGGAGAAGAGGCTGATTTTTTCCTTTTCCTCATCAGGAATAGGCCTGTCAGCGCGGCACAGCAAACAGTCGGCTTGGATACCAATTTCACGCAGCTTTTGTGCGGTGTGCTGGGTGGGTTTGGTTTTGAGTTCGCCAGCGGCCGCGATCCAAGGCACGTAGCTCAAATGCACAAAAGCCATTTGGTGGGGGCCGAGTTTCAAACTCATTTGACGTACGGCTTCCAAGAAGGGAAGCGACTCGATGTCGCCCACGGTGCCGCCGATTTCAACGATGGCAACGTCGACTGCCTCTGGCGTTGCGTAACCCGCGCCGCGCTTGATAAATTCTTGGATTTCGTTGGTGATGTGGGGAATGACTTGGACAGTTTTGCCGAGGTAGTCACCGCGGCGCTCTTTTTCCAAAACGCTTTGGTAGATCTGACCGGTAGTGAAGTTGTTAGCTCTTTTCATCCGCGTGGTGATGAAACGCTCGTAGTGGCCTAAATCGAGATCGGTTTCTGCGCCGTCTTCGGTCACAAACACCTCGCCGTGTTGGAACGGAGACATGGTTCCAGGGTCGACGTTGATGTAGGGATCTAGTTTGATGAGGGTGACTGAGAGGCCGCGCGACTCAAGGATCGCGGCAAGAGATGCGGAGGCTATGCCTTTGCCCAGTGAGGACACCACGCCGCCGGTGACAATTACAAATTGAGTCATGCCAAATCGGGAGGTTGATCTCCCGGTAGGTGGAAATAGAAATTATAGGCGCTCTGCTACATTGCGAACCATGTTGGATCTGCAAAACAAACACATCGTCTTAGGACTCACGGGTGGTATTGCTTGTTACAAGGCCGCCGAACTTTGTCGCGGCCTCATAAAACAAGGTGCTAGCGTTCAAGTAGTGATGACCGAATCTGCCACGCAGTTCATTACTGCGGTGACGATGCAAGCCTTGTCCAACCGCGCCGTCTATGTATCGCAGTGGGATGCACGCGAACCTAACAATATGGCGCATATCAACTTGAGTCGCGAGGCCGATGCGATTTTGGTGGCGCCTGCGAGTGCGGACTTCATGGCCAAACTTTTGCACGGCCGGGCGGACGATTTGCTGAGCCTCATGTGCTTGGCCAGACCGCTGGGCGAAGTGCCCTTGATCTTGGCCCCCGCTATGAACCGCGAAATGTGGATCAACCCCGCTACCCAACGCAATGTGGCGCAACTCACCCAAGATGGTGCCTTGGTTCTCGACGTGGGACAAGGCGACCAAGCCTGTGGCGAAACAGGCGACGGACGCATGTTGGAACCCGATGAAATCGTGCAAGACTTGATTGCTGCGTTTCAAACTAAATTACTGGCTGGCTGCAAAGTGTTGGTGACAGCGGGGCCCACCTACGAAGCGATTGACCCGGTGCGCGGCATCACGAATTTATCCAGTGGAAAAATGGGGTTTGCGATTGCCCGTGCAGCGCATGAGGCGGGTGCCGAAGTAACTGTGATTGCCGGGCCTGTGCATTTGCCCACGCCCCGTGGCGTCAACCGAGTGGATGTTCGCTCAGCGCAAGACATGCATGGGGCTGTGATGTCTCGCGTCAAAGAAGCTTCTGTCTTTGTTGCCACGGCCGCTGTTGCCGATTGGCGGGTCGCACACGTCGCTGAACAAAAAATCAAAAAAACGGCAAAGGGCGAAGCGCCTGACTTGCAATTCACAGAGAACCCTGACATTTTGGGTGAGGTGGCTAAGTCGGGCAGGGCACAAAGCGGCGCATTGTTTTGCGTAGGCTTCGCGGCTGAGAGCCATGACTTACAAAAACACGCCCAAGCCAAGCGCGAGAAAAAAGGTGTTCCTTTGTTAGTAGGGAATATTGGACCGGCTACTTTTGGCTCAGACGAAAACGCGTTGTTATTAGTAGACGCCAAAGGCGTTCAGGAAATTCCTCAAGCCAACAAATTGGAGTTGGCACGCAAGTTGGTGGCTGAAATTGCCCAAAGGATGAAACATTGAAATGAAAGTCGACCTCAAAATCCTCGATCCCCGCATGGCGGACCTACTACCCCAGTACGCAACACCCGGTAGCGCGGGACTTGATTTGCGCGCTTGCTTGGATACAGCGATCACCCTAGAGCCCAACGCTTGGCAACTCGTTCCCACAGGCATCGCCATCCATTTAGATGACCCCGCTTATGCCGCCCTGATCTTGCCGCGCTCTGGCTTGGGGCACAAACATGGCATCGTTTTGGGTAATTTAGTAGGCTTGATCGATAGCGATTACCAAGGCCAGTTAATGGTCAGCGCTTGGAATAGAAGTTCCACACCATTCACCTTGGAGCCTATGGAGCGCCTAGCCCAATTGGTCATCGTGCCCGTAGTTCAGGCGCAATTCAATGTGGTGCAAGAGTTTGAAGCTAAGAGCGAGCGCGGCGAGGGCGGTTACGGCTCAACGGGCAAAATATAAGGCCCCGGCAAAAATAAGCCTTAGTGCAGCAACGAACCACCAGGCGCCTGAGGTTCGATTTTGAAAAATCCTGTCCCTGCAGAGCCCTTGCTAGATTCTTCATCTGTGGGTTCTCTGACAGAAGCTACTTCCATGTGAATGCGGATAGCAATGCCTGCGAGGGGGTGGTTGCCGTCTAACACCACATGCTCTGGATAAAGCTCAGTCACGGTGTAGAGCACATCCAAAGGCGCTTCAGGGTTACAACCCTTGGGCAAGGCGTGGCCTTCGATCGAGTGGCCTTCTTCCATCTCTTTAGGAAAGAGGGCGCGGTTTTCTAAAAAAACCAGGTTTTCGTTGTAGTCGCCAAAGGCTTCTTCAGGCTCTAAGTGCAAGTCGATTTGCGCGCCGACGTCATGGCCTTGAAGGGACTCTTCAATTTTTTTAAAGAGGTCGTGCCCGCCAACTACAAATTCCACAGGATCTTCCAAGGTGTCGAGTACCTCGCCCAAGGTGTCTTTGAGCGTCCATGTCAGGCCGACAACGCAGTGTGATGTGATTTCCATAGGGCAAAATTGTCGCACGATGCCCATACAACACCCTCTCACACTGCTTGGCGGCATCAGTCCCGCTGAATTTATGCAACGTTACTGGCAGCGCAAGCCCTTGTTGGTGCGCCAAGCCATACCTAACTTCAAGCCACTTGTGGACCGCGCGTCTTTGTTTGCCATGGCTGCTGAAAGCGATGTCGAATCACGCTTGGTGATCAAACCTTTCAAGCTGCAACACGGACCCTTTTCACGCAATAAATTACCCAAACTCAGCCAAAACGATTGGACCTTGCTGGTGCAGGGCGTCGACTTACACGACGACAAGGTTGCCGAACTGATGCACCAATTTCGCTTCGTCCCTGATGCGCGCTTAGACGATGTGATGATCAGTTTTGCCACCGACGGTGGCGGTGTAGGTCCGCACTTTGACAGCTACGACGTTTTCTTGCTCCAAGCCCATGGACAAAGGAAATGGCGTATCGGCAAGCAGAAAGACTTGTCTTTGGTTGAAGGTATTGATCTCAAAGTTCTTGCAAATTTCAAACCTACCCATGAATACGTATTGAACCCTGGCGACATGTTGTATCTTCCTCCCCGCTTTGCCCATGATGGCATTGCACTTGGGGAGTGCATGACCTATTCGATGGGGTTTCGAGCCCCTTCACAAAAAGACCTCGCGCGTGAATTACTGATGCGTTTGAGCGATGAAACTGAGGATTTTGATGGCTTGCTCTACCAAGACCCTGGCCAAGCGGCGGTTACAAAGGCTGGTCGCATACCCAAAACCATGCAAGTTTTTGCACAAGTTGCACTAGACAAAGCCATGAAAGATCCTCGAACATTAGCCCGGATATTGGGTGAGTATTTGACCGAACCCAAAGCCAATGTATGGTTCGAAGAGCACCAGATCTTGAAGTTACCCAAGCAACTGCGACTCGATCGGCGTAGCCGCATGATGTATGACGATCAGCATGTCTTTATCAATGGGGAAAGTTGGCGTGCAAGTGGTGATGACGCCAAAGTGCTGCGTTTTTTGGCAGACCAGCGCTCTTTAGCGCAGGCTCAAATCCTATCTGCTAGCAAGGGTGCGAAAGACTTGCTCCTTGATTGGTGTAACTTGGGTTGGCTAGAGGCCAACTAAATCAAAAAAACTGCGCCAAACACACAAAATGACGCGAAACTGACAATCAAGTCAATTTCTGATAGGAATTACCCTATAATTTATTGCTGGGCTAGAGGGGGCGACTCCATCAGCTCGGTCATGGTGTACACCATGACAATTTCTAGAAATTGTTTTATCCCATTAAAGGAAAATTGACATGACAAAATCGCTCCTGTTGGCGACCCTCTTGGCTGCTGCCGCTCTCGTTGCTTGTGGAAAAAAAGAAGAACCAGCTCCTGCTCCAGCTCCAGCACCCGCTGCTGCTCCAGCTCCAGCTGCTGATGCTTCTGCTCCAGCTGCACCTGCTGCTGACGCTTCTGCTCCAGCTGCACCAGCATCCAAGTAATCAAGTTTTGGACTGCAACAAAAAAGCCACCCTCGGGTGGCTTTTTTTGTGGGTTATCGAGCAGATTATTTCAGATCATCCACCAGTAATTTCATAATTTTTTGCGTTGAGGCGCTGTTTTCAGACTGACCGTTGGCGTTTTGAATGCTAACCAGTGTCTTGGTGTCGACGCCCAATACCTTCAGTCGGTATTTCACTGGACCAGCTTCAGCCTTTGACTTGGTAAACATACGTGAAAAAAAGCCACGCTCATCGGGCGTCGTGTCTACAAAACGCACAAAATAGGTGCCTTGCAAACGGTCACGGTCTTCCACGGTAAAGCCAGTTCGGTCAAGGGAGAGGCCGATACGACGCCAAGCAACATCAAAACTGTCAGAAATAGCTATATTGGGCGAGCCATCTACCGACACGATGGCAGCTTTTGCCGAGGTAATCTGAGCTGGAGCGGCTTGTGCTGTATCGATCTTGAGGGATACGCCAAGTTTGACCATCAGCCGGTTCATAAACTCGATTTCTAGTTCGGGCTCTGAGGGGCGAGGTTTCCAAGCAGTACGGGCTTTGAGCGCGTCGGTATATTCCTCGCTTAAACCGCGGTGAGAGATGTAGATTTCAACTTCTCCTTTGCTGTTGCGTTCTAAGCGGGTTCGAAATTTATCCCGTAAACCAGTGTCAGAGAGGCTATTGATGACCTTACCCAGGTACTTGCGCATGAAGTCTTGCGGTAACTTCGCACGGTTTTCAGCCCACTCGGTTTCCAAAATACCAAGCTCTTGTTGATCAAGCGTGTAGGTAAAGCCGTTGTCGATCCAAAAGCTGTGAACGATGGGCCATATCTCTTCAGCGGGACGCTTGACGACGATCCAACGCTGTTGGCCGTCTCTCTCAATGCGGGCGTCATAGAGTTGTTTTGCAGCCGTGGGAACAGCTGCAGTGGACTTGACTCCCATGCTGCTCGCAGTGACAGTACCTCCGGGCACGCTAAAGCGCGTGTCCCGGTTGAGTTGGGTGAGGTCTGGCGGGATATCCAGAGGTACGGGTTTCGCGCTACTTTCCGTTTTGTAGTTGATCTTGTCACTGTTGGTAATGGAGCCGCAGGCGCTGAGGCCTAAGGCAATTCCCATCAAACATATTAAATAAAAGGGATAAACAGAAAATTTCACGAAAAAACCTTATGGGGACTCAAAGCAAGCCCGAAGATCGCAATGCGCTTTCAACGACAGGCTCAAGGGTTGGGGTCAGGGAGGTCATGGGCAGGCGCATGGTAGGGCCACACAGTCCCATACGTGCCATAGCCCATTTCAAAGGAATGGGATTGGCCTCGATAAAAAGATTTTTGTGCACAGGCATGAGTTGGAGTTGGATGCTCATGGCTTTGCGAACATCTCCAGCCATAGCAGCCACGCAAAGTTCATGCATTTGGCGTGGAGCAATGTTGGCCGTCACGCTGACGTTGCCTTGGCCGCCGCACAACATTAAGGCGACCGCTGTAGGGTCGTCACCTGAGTAGACAGCGAAGTTTTTGGGCACATCGCGAATCAACCACTGCGCGCGCTCGATATTGCCGGTCGCTTCTTTGATGCCCACAATGCCAGGCACTTGAGCCAGACGCAAAACTGTGTCGTGCGCCATATCGGCGACGGTGCGGCCGGGAACGTTATAGAGCACCATGGGCAAATCAACCGCTTCTGCGATCGCTTTGAAATGCTGGAACTGACCCTCTTGCGTGGGCTTGTTGTAGTAGGGAACGACTTGCAACTGGCAATCTGCGCCAACGCCTTTGGCAAATTTTGCTAATTCGATGGCCTCTGCAGTGGAGTTAGCCCCGCATCCCGCCATGATCGGCACATGGCGGTTTTTGTGGGTGGCGGCTTGCTCGACCGAGACGCGAATGATTTCGCAGTGTTCTTCCACGTTCACCGTGGGGGACTCCCCCGTGGTGCCCACCACACCGATACAGTCGGTGCCTTCAGCGATGTGCCAATCGATCAACTTACGCAGCGTAGGGTAGTCAACGCTACCGTCTGTGTGCATGGGAGTGACAAGTGCAACGATGCTGCCAGTGATGGGTTTCATAGCCGTAGGAGACGTTTATGGGTAACCCACTATTCTACTGAGGGCGGCGGGTTCCAAACTACTAGGCACACGTATAGCCACAACCCGCTGAATGCATCGGTCTGGCGCGGGTACAAATCCCTCTTCAAACGCTACTATTTGCAAGCCCTTGCAGTGCTGTAAAAGTTCACCCGACTGCAATAAAAACTCAGGACGCGAAGGTTTTCCAAAGGCCTGGTTACCCTGTGAGAAGGTTTCATAGATTAAAACCCCGCCTTCGGCCACGCTGTTCAAAATCTGGGGGAAGAGATCGCGCCAGAGGTAGTTGGTGACCACCACGCCTTTGAAGGATCGTCCTTCTAGCGGCCATGCGGCGTTTTCTATGTCTGCTTGCAGAGTCTTGCCCCATTGCGAGGCCGTCCTGAGCGCCTCGGCATTGCGGTCGACCCCGAGCACCTTAAAGCCCAAACCAGCTAAAAACTGCATGTGCCTGCCATGGCCGCAAGCAAGGTCTAGAACATCTGCTAATGCGTTTTGGTTGAAGTTATCGTTTAGAGGCAACAAATGCGCCCAGCGTTTTACCCAGGCAGAAGCTGGCTCTAGACCATGCTGTACTGAATTACTGGAAGTCACTATTTAAAAACAAGCCCAAACCTGCGAGGCCAAAGTCACCAAAAAAGTGGGTTGCAGGTACAAAGACAACACGCCAATCAACACGGTTGCTGCAACACCCCATCCAAGTAACCAAGCCCACCCAAATTGGACGGAGCGGGTTGTGTTGTCAGTGGATGCAGATTGTGGTTCGTCACTCATGACTTATGCAGCGGCCATCTTGGGTTGGCGCTCAATGGCGTTCTCTTTCACAGGTAAATTCACAAACGCCGCAAACAGTCCAAGCGCGATGGATATGTACCAAACGACGTCGTAACTACCAGTCTTGTCGTACAAATAACCTCCCAGCCAGACGCCCATGAAACTGCCAATTTGGTGGCTGAAGAAAACAAATCCGCTGAGCATAGAGAAATGGGCGAGGCCGAAAATTTGGGCAATCACCGCATTGGTCGGAGGCACCGTCGAGAGCCATAACAAGCCCATCACGCTGGTAAAGATGTAAACCGTCCAAGGCGTGAGGGGCGCTAGCAGGAATAGGGCGATAGCTACCGATCGGCTGAAATAGATGAACGCCAAAATTTTGCGCTTGGCCAATCGCTGGCCCAAACTGCCGGCAATGTAGGTACCAAAGACATTGAATAAGCCAATCAAAGCCAGTGCGATGCTGGCAACTTCAGGGGACAAGCCGTTGTCTTTGAGAAAACTTGGCATGTGCACGGCGATAAACACCACCTGAAAGCCGCACACAAAAAACCCCGCCATCAGCAATTGAAAGCTGCGATAGGCAAATGCTTCCCGTAAGGCTTGAAAAATGGACTGCTCGCGAGCCAAGGCATTGCTGCTTCCAAAACTCGGCTCACGCAAGCCCAATGCCATGGGAACGGCAACCAGCATGGCTAAGGTAAGCCAAACCAAGGCCTCTTGCCAGCCAAAGTTCGTAATCAAAAACCCCTCGACAGGAACCATCAAAAATTGACCGAATGACCCTGCGGCTGCAGCCACACCCATGGCCCAAGAACGTTTTTCAGCGCTCACATTGCGACCAATCACGCCATAGATGACAGGATAGGTGGTGCCCGCTTGGGCGATACCGATCAAAACGCCAGTAGTTAAGCTAAAAGCCAAAACCGAGGTGGAGTAGGCCATTCCTAGCAAACCCAATGCGTACAGCAATGCGCCAACCAAGATGACGCGAAAAGCGCCAAATCTGTCGGCCATCATTCCTGAAAAAATACTAAAAAAGCCCCAAGCTAGATTTTGAATCGCCATGGCAAGGGCAAAGTTCTCGCGGGTCCAGTTTTGGGCTTGGGTGATGGGTTGCAGCCACAAACCAAAGCCGTGGCGCACCCCCATAGACAGCGTGACGATTGCGGCTCCACAGAGGAGAACTTGCCACAGGGGCAGCGTTTTATTCGGTTGGTTCATAGGGCTGACTTTACCGAATCCCTACAATTCCCGCCCATGGCATCCAAGCAACCAACTCCCACACCCCAGTATTCCGAAGGGTCGATCCGCGTCCTCAAAGGGCTCGAACCGGTCAAGCAGCGTCCGGGCATGTACACCCGCACCGACAACCCGCTCCATGTGATTCAAGAGGTGTTAGACAACGCTGCAGACGAAGCGCTGGCCGGTCACGGCAAAAAAATCGCTGTCATCTTGCACACCGATGGCTCGGTCAGCATCGAAGACGACGGCCGAGGCATTCCTTTTGGCATGCATCCAGAAGAAAAAGTCCCCGTCATCGAGATCGTTTTCACCCGCTTGCACGCTGGCGGCAAATTCGACAAAGGCCAAGGCGGCGCCTACAGCTTCTCCGGCGGCTTGCACGGCGTGGGCGTGAGCGTGACCAATGCGCTGGCCAAACGGATGGAAGTTACCTCTTATCGCGAAGGCCAAGTTGCCCACTTGGTATTTGCTGGTGGCGACGTGGTGGAAAAACTCAAAATCCGCAAACAAGACGCCAACGACCGCAAACAAGGCACGACCGTCCGCGTCTGGCCCGACGGCAAATACTTCGAGACCTCCAACTTGCCGATGAACGAGTTGGTGCATTTGCTACGCAGCAAAGCTGTTTTGATGCCAGGCGTCGGCGTGTGGCTCAACAACGAAAAAGCCAAAGACACCCAAAACTGGCTCTACAAAGGCGGCCTGCGCGACTATTTGATGCAAACGCTCAACGGCGACCCCGTTATTCCTCTGTTCGAAGGCGAAGGCTATGCGGACAGCAACCATGACAGCTTTGCCGAAGGCGAGGGCGCGGAATGGGCCGTCGCATTCACCGAAGACGGCCAACCCGTGCGCGAGAGCTACGTCAACCTAATTCCCACCACAGCAGGTGGCACCCACGATTCAGGTTTGCGCGATGGTTTGTTCACCGCCGTCAAAAGCTTTATCGAGTTGCATGCCTTGCTACCCAAAGGTGTCAAACTCATGCCCGAAGACGTCTTTGCCCGCGCCAGTTTTGTGCTGAGCGCCAAAGTGTTGGATCCGCAATTCCAAGGGCAGATCAAGGAACGCTTGAACTCGCGCGACGCCGTGCGTTTGGTCTCTAG